>JAEUQX010000152.1 GCA_016788625.1 Anaerolineae bacterium | reverse complement strand
GCTGGCGATCAGTAACGCGCAGCTTTTGGCGAACGACAGTGATGTGGACAACGACGCCCTGAGCGTCACAGGCGCGACCAGCCCGGCATCCGGCACGCTGACCCCGGCCACGGACGGCTTCAGCTATGTGCCGAACGCGGGCTTCAGCGGCGACGACAGCTTCACGTATACGATCAGCGACGGACGCGGCGGCACGGCCGCAGCCAGCGTGACGATCACGGTTGGCGGGCCGCCACCGCCGAACACGCCGCCCGTCGCCAATAACGACAGCTTCAGCACGAACGAAGATACCGTGCTCTCAGCCGTCATCGGCGTGCTGTTCAACGATACGGATGCTGAAAATAACCCGCTGACGGCAGCGCTGGTGACGTGGCCGACGCGCGGCAGCCTGACGCTGAACACGAACGGTTCGTTCACCTATACGCCGAACGCCAATATCAACGGCACGGACAGTTTCACTTACACGGCCAGCGACGGCAGCGCTACATCGAATACCGCCACCGTGACCATCACGATCAACGCTGTCAACGATGCGCCGGTCGCCAACGCCAACAGCTACACGACCAACGAGGACACGGCACTGACAGTGACGGCGGCCAACGGCGTGCTGGTTAATGATACGGATGTCGAGGGCAGCGCGCTGACAGCAGCGTTGGTAACGGGGCCGACGCGCGGCAGCCTGACGTTAAACACGAACGGCTCATTCACCTACACGCCCAACGCCAATGCCAACGGCACGGACAGCTTCACCTACCGCGCCAGCGACGGCAGCGCCACCTCGAACACGGCAACAGTGACGATCACGATCAGCGCTGTCAACGATGCGCCGGTCGCCAACGCCAACAGTTACACGATGCGGCGCAACCGCACGCTGACGATCTACTACAGCTCGCTGCTCAGCAATGACAGCGATGTTGATGGCGATACGCTCACGGTGAGCAGCACGGGCAACCCCAGCCGGGGCAGCCTGACGCGCTACAGCAACCGCGTGGTCTATACGCCGCCCTTCAACTACACGGGTACGGTGACGTTCACGTACACGATCAGCGACGGACGCGGCGGCACGGCCACTGCGACCGTGACGATCACCGTCAACCGCTAAGACGATCTGCTGTTGTGTATCCCTCTGAGGCCAGGCGCGTTGGAGGGATACACTTTTTTCTGTACTGCTTCCCTCGTTTCTGGGTGCAACCTCCTGCAATCCTGGCGCGTATAGTCCCATAACGAAATTTTCACCGTAGGAGCAGCCATGTCTGACCAGGAACTCTATGCTATTGCCCAGGAGCGCATCACTCGCCGCAACCGCCGCTGGACATTGTGGGCGGTAAACCTGGCCGCATTGATCATATCGGTTGCTGCGGTAGTGCTGCTGATCGATTCGCCGTACCAGATGATCGGCATCGCGGTTATGCTGGGCGTCGCGGGCATCTTCGTCCCACACACGATCATCGCGGCGATGGCGAACTCGCGCGACGAGGACATTGAAAGCGAAGTCGCCAAACTGCGCGCGGCGCTGAGCTACGAAAAACCCAAGCGTTTGCAGCTCTCCGATGATGATGCGGTGGACGACTCTCTGGCGTGGGAGTACGAAGAAGACCAGCGCCGCCGGAAAGGCTGAGAATTCCCTTAACATGCCGTAACTCTCAACTCATGAGCAGCGTCTACATTGATGTTCAATGCAATCATAGATCAAGGTGGTTAATTGTTATGGCGCTGATCATCAAAGAACGCCTATCGGGCGAAGTCATCGCATCCGGCACAGAGAACAACGACGTCCGCGTCTTCGAGGGCAACTGGTACTTCGCGCCAGAAGCAGTCAAGATGCAGCACCTCACGATCACAGAGCGGACCTACACCTGCCCGTACAAGGGCGTGTGCTTCTGGATTGACGTCACCACAGCGGACGGTACACGCTCGCAGAACGTCGGTTGGGTATATCGCAACCCCAAGCCGGGCTACGAGTTCATCAAAGACCAAATCGCGTTTTACGCCCGCGATACGAATGGCACCCGCGCCGCCCGCGAGTAAAGCCCCCGCCTCCGGTTTCGCCATTACCTGCCATACTGAAAATACGGCCTGGACATCATCAAATGCCAATGATGTCCGGGCTGTTTGTTTGACCCGCTTTGACGAAAACGGCTCGTCGGCGTCATAATCTCACTGCTGCTCACCTGCCAGGTTCAAATAACCTTTTGTGAAAACAGATATGTGAGAAGCTTACGATGGAGCACTTTTTATGAATGGACAATATCATTACGCAGTGGTTGGCGCCGGGCGACAGGGTGTCGCGGCGGCTTATGACATGGCGAAGTGGGGTGACGCCGCAAGCATCCTGCTGGCGGATGCGAACTACAGTGCCGCGTCCCAGGCCGCCGAGCGTATCGCCCAATTGACCGGGCACCCAAACGTCAGTGCCGCGCAGGTTGATGTCCTCGATCACAACGCGCTGGTGGAGTGCCTTAAACCCGTTGATGTATTCCTCTGCGGCACGCCGTTCCGCATGATTCCCCTCTGTATGCAAGCCGCTGTCGAGGCGCAGACCAGCATGGTTGATCTCGGCGGCCATACCGATACCGTACTGCGGCAGTTGGCGATGCACGATGCGGTGGCTGCGGCTGGTGTTACGGTCGTTCCCGACTGCGGCATGGGGCCTGGCATGAACAACACGCTGGGCGTGTATGCGGTCGAGCAGTTGCAGGGCGCGGCGCGACCCCGCGTGAGGTGCGGCTTTGGGATGGCGGTCTGCCGCAGAATCCGCCCGAACCCTGGGGCTATCAGTGTTCGTTCCACATCAACGGCCTGACCAATGAGTACAACGGTCAGGCGCTGGTATTACGCGGCGGCAAAGTTATGCCAGTGGATGCGCTGACCGAGATGGAAATCGTCGCGTTTGACGGCATTGGCAGCTTTGAGGCGTTCGTCACGTCTGGTGGCACATCCACCGTTCCGTACACCTACGAGGGCATCTTGCAGGTCTACGAGAACAAGACGATGCGTTATCCGGGGCACTACGTCCAGTTCAAAGCCTTCAAAGACCTGGGGCTTTTCAATGAGGAACCCATCACCGTCCTGCCCGGACAGACGGTCAACCCGCGTCAGTTGTATCACGCCTTACTGGGGCCGAAGCTTGAAACCGGGCGCGTGATTGACATCTGCCTGATGCGCGCCAAAGGGACGGGCGCAAAGGACGGCAGCGATTTGTCCATCGTGATCGACCTGATTGACCGCTACGACGAAGCGACGGGCTTCACCGCGATGGAACGTCTGACGGGCTGGCACGCGGCTATCATGGCACAGTTCATCGCCCGCCGCGAGGTTGCGCCCGGCGTCTGGCCGCTGGAGAAAGCGATCCCCGCGACGCGTTTCGTAGACGAAGTGCGCCGTCGTGGTTTCCAGATCACCGAGCGGTGGGAACAGCCTACGAGCTAACGCCTGGCAGCTTCTTGTACCAGCGCCGCAGCAGCGCCCCGCCCGGCAGCGTGCTCAACAACCGATCCAGCAGTTCCCAATCGTCGCTGCCCAGCACGCGCACGAACAGCACGCCCGCGCCATAGGTCAGCAGCCCAGCGGCGATGCCTACGACGGGACTCCACTCGCGCAGGAGCAGCATGACCAGCGCGCTGACCATGCCGACCCCTGCGAGCCGGGAGACGCGCGGTACAATCCGCCATAAGTCCCAGCCCGCCGCGCGGAAGTTCCGCAGCCAGAGCGCCAGCACCAGCACTTCCGCGCAGACCGAGGTCACCGCAGCGCCGACCACGCCCATCGCGGGCAGCAGGATGAACAGCAGGGTCAGGTTGACGACCAGACCGCAGGCACGCACGAACAGCACGCGCCGTTGACGGTTTTGCACCAACAGCCCCTGCTGGAACATATTGCCCGTCATCATGATCAGCGCGTACCAGATCAGCACGGCCAGCACATCCGCCGCCGGGCGGAAGTCCTCGCCAAACAGCGGTACCGTCAGCGCTGCGGCGAAGCAGGAGATCACCAGCGTGATGGGCAGACAGATGACCAGCGTGAAGAAGGCCAGCTTCTCGACCATCAGGCCGAATAGCGGCTGCTGCCCGTCGCCATATGAACGCGACATCAGCGGGTAAAGCGCGGTCAGGATGGTGGTGTTCAGCAGTTCGACCACGCCGAAGATGATGATGAAGGCTACCGTCAGATAGCCCGTCTCGGCATCGCCAAGCAGACGGTTGGTCAGCAGCTTATCCACCTGCTGGTACGCCAGCGTCAGAAATGCCGAGAACGCCAGCGGCGCGCCACTGATCAGCAGCAGGCGAGCCAGCGCGCGGTCGAGCGGGAAGACAGGCCGGATGCCCAGACGCAGCGCCAGCAGCCACAGCGCCGCCGTCCGCAGCAGGCCAGCCACAATCGTGCCCAGGTAGACGCCGAACAGGCCGTAACCGCTCGCCAGCCCCAGCCCGGCCAGCGCGATCAGCACCACGACATGCCCGACCGTTACCGCCGCCGTCGCCCACATGTGTTCGCGCGCCAGCAGCAGGTCGTTGCACATGTTGCCCAGGATGTCGATGATCAGGTTGAGCGCGGCAATCGCCACGAAGACGCGCACCTCGGTGCTGTAACCGCCGATGGCCGCTGCCGCGTTCAGGCCGATATAGGTCAGCGCGGCCAGCAGCGTTTGCATGAACAGCGTCGTCGTCAGGTACCTGCCCGCCTGTTCTGGCCGCCGCGCCACATCGCGAATGACGATCAGCCCCATGCCGAACGCGGGCAGCGCCGTTCCCACCTGGATGAAAGCCATCACCGCGCCGTAGACGCCATAAGACACGCTGCCCAATCCCGGCACGAGGATCAACTGCCACAGGAATTGCAGCCCCCGGCTGAGGATGCTGGCGGCGGCGATTGCGCCCGCATTGCGCGCGGCGCGGCGTGCTTCTGCCCCGCTGATCGCTTGTGCTTCACTCGTCATGCTGGCGGCCAATCTGCGCGGTCGGCCGTGTAGAGCACCAGCCGTGTCTGATAATACTGTTCGGTTTCGCCCTGATGACGCATCCCGATCTTCTGCATCACGCGCTGTGAGGCGATATTATCCGGGAACGACAGCGCCAGGATGCGGTCGAGCTTGAGGGTCTGGAAGCCATATTGCAGCGACGCGCGCGCTGTCTCTGTCGCATAGCCCTGTCCCCAGAATGCCGTGCCGAACGCATAAGCCACCTCGACCTGTGGCGTATCGCGCAGATAAACCAGCCCACAGTGACCGAGGAAGTGATAATCGGCGCGCCGTTCCACCGCCCAGATCGAGAATCCGTGCTTCTTCTGATGGGCGATGGCGAAGTCCAGCACCGTCTTCGTGCCTTCCAGCGGGCGCGGTTTGCCGCCGGGCAGGAAGCGCGTCACATCCGCGTTGCTGAAAATCATCTCGTGGTAAGCCTGCAAATCATCCTCATTAAACGGGCGCAGACGCAGGCGCGGTGTCTCGATCATGGGCATCGTCCTCTGGGTCGTTGCGCCACCAGTATGCCTGAAACCAGTCGTGTGCTGCCAGTGCCACATACGAACCTCGTGAATGCTTAAGGCGCCTATAGGCTTGTAGGGAAGGAGCGGCAGTACAATGGATCATAACCAATGTGCTCTTCTGCTGTGTTTCCAGTGGAAGTGTGATAGCAGTTCTATGTCTGACCAGGATGCTATGACCCCCGAAATCCAGTCCGTGGATCAACTGATTCAGCGCGCCGAGGCGCTGCGCCATACCGACTTCAACGCTGTAATCGCGTTGGGCACGGAAATCCATTCGCGCGCGCTCCCGCTGGAATACTGGCGCGGCTGCGCGATGGGCTTGTTCTACAGCGCCTGGGGGTATCTGCGACTGAGCAATTACGTCGAAGCGGTTAAGCCCGCCATCGAGGCGCGGCGGTTGGCGCAAACCTATGGGTTGGAGGTCGAAGAAGCTTACAGCCTGTCGGTGCTGAGCGCCATCTACGCCGCAGTTGATAACCCCCAAGAGGCGCTGGAACTGCTGCTGCGCCAACAGCGGATTGCCGAAGCACATCAACACATCGAACTGCTGGCTTCCGCGCTGCAGGATCTGGCCGTTACCTATGAAGACCTGGCTGAGCGTGAACGCGCCGCGTACTACTACCGTGCAGCGCTCGAACAGGCGGATCAGCACGGCTTGTTGTACGTCAAGACATTCGGGCTGCTGAACTTCGCCTTACACCATATCGATCTGGGGGAGCGGGAAAGCGCACTGCAACTGTGCCTGGATGCCCTGACGCTGGCGGAACAAAACCAGTTTCGTGACCAGGAAGTGCGTGCTCTGCAAATCCTGTCGCTATTGGGGCAGGAGGAGGTGCCAGCAGAGCGCCTTGAACAGTCAGTGCACATTGCGCGGGAACTGGGGGAAGGACTGGAAAGCCAGGCACTCACCCATATCAGCCGCTGGTATCTTGAGCACCAACAGCATCGCCGGGCGCTGCAAACGGCGCAGCAGGCGCTGACGCTGTCGTTGGCGCACAACAATAACCAGTATACGATACACAATCATCGCTATCTGGCCGCCGTGTACGAAAGCATGGGCGATTATGCCCAGGCGCTCTATCACCTGCGCGAATACAGCAAGGTGCGGGAAAAACTCTTCGACGAGCGCCAGCAGGCACAGATGAATGTGCTGCTCACCCTGCACGAGGTCGAAAGCGCCCAGCGCGAAGCCCAGATGCATCGCCTGCGCCTGGAAACGGCCGAGCGCGAACATGCCGAACGGCTGCAAGTCGAGCGGCTGCACGTTTCACTTGAGAAAGAACGCGAACTGACGCACCTGAAAGAGCACATTCTTCAGCGCGTCTCGCACGAGTTCCGCACCCCGTTGGCTATCATCCGTTCCTCAATGGATTTGCTGACGCGCTACGCCGAGCGCATCACCCCTGAACAGCGCAGCACCCATCAGGCGCGCATTGATGCCAATTTCGATGTGATCAACCGCATTCTGAACGATATCAGCGCGGTTCTGCGCGCCGGTTCTGCCGATCCGCAGATCAGGCTATCACAGGCCAACCTGCACAATATTTGCGAGCAGGCCATCTTCCACGCCAGCCAGCAGACCTGGAATTACGATCGTATTCATCTGACGTTCGACTGCGACTCGGACACGATTCTGACGGACGAACATCTGCTGCGCGAGATCATAATGCAGCTTCTCAGCAATGCGCTCAAATTCTCGACCGAGATGGTCGAACTTGAAGTGCGCTTTCTGGCTGGCAATCTGCAGATGACCGTGCGCGACCAGGGCATAGGCATCCTGCCCGAAGATCTGCCACAGGTGTTCAAGCCGCTCTTTAGAGGCAGCAACCTGGACGAAGTGCCCGGCAGCGGCCTGGGATTGGCGGTCGTGCAGCACTATGTCGCGCTGCTGCACGGCAGCATCCGCCTGGAGAGTACCCCTCAGGTGGGCACAACAGCCCACGTCCACATTCCTGCCGGGTGATCTGCGGGCAGTTCGCCTAAAGCAGCGGCAGTTTCTCGATTTCGTCGTACTCGCAGGCCACATCGCGCCAGGCACGACCGATGCGCTTGAAACCTTCTTCGATGTCGAAGGGCTTATGCACCGCGTAGTTCAGCCGGATGCGATAATTGCCGGAGTTATCCGTGTAGAACACATTACCGATGGCATAGGCCGCGCCCATCTGGATCGCGGTGATATAGACTTCGGTCGCTGTCGGCCCATTGGTCGGGAACTGCGCCCACAGGTATAAACCACCCTGCGGACGATTCCAGCGTGTGCCGGGCGGCAGGTACTTGTGCGCGGCCACCAGCGCCACATCGCGCCGCCGCTTCAGTTCGCGGTTGTTCCACATCAACTGCTGCGACATCACCCCGCGTTCCAGCAGCAGGTGCATCGTGCGCTGGTTCAGGCTGGGCGACGAAATATCGGCGGCCTGTTTGACGCGCAGCAGCCGTTCGTAGTGCGTGTTGTCGCTGACGACGTAGCCGATACGCATCCCCGGCAGCATCATCTTGGTGAACGCGCTGGCGTGGATGACGATGCCGTTCTCGTCCAGCGCCTTGAGCGGTGGCAGGCTGTCACCCTCGAAGCGCAGTTCGTGATACACCCCATCTTCCAGAATCGGGATGCGATGCTCGGCAGCCAGGTTGATGAGCTGGCGGCGGCGGTGCAGCGGCATCACCGCGCCGGTCGGGTTATGGAAGGTTGGCATGACATATATCAACTTCGGGCGCGTCTCCAGCACGAAGTTCTCCAGCAGGTCGAGCCGGATGCCATCCTGATCCACATCAATCCCGTGCACCTGTACACGGCGGGTGCGCGCGATGTCGATCATACCCAGATAGGTGGGGTTTTCTGTCACCATCAGGTCGCCTTCGGAGAGCAGCGCCTGCACGACCAGATCAAGCGCCTGCTGCGTGCCGCCCGTCACCAGCACTTGTTCGGGATGACAGCGAATCCCCAGCCCACTGACGTAATCGCGGATGGCGAGCCGCAGCGGTTGGTAGCCTTCCGGCATTTCGTAGGCCAGCGCCTGAGCGCCGTCGCGTTCCAGAACGGTGTTGATCGCGTCCTTGACGTGAGTGATGGGAAAGAAATCATTGGGCGGCGCGCCGTTGGCAAAGCTGATCACGCCCGGCTTGCGCGCCATGCGCATCATGTCACGAATCGAACGATCTGGCGCAGAGGGCAGGTCAATGTTGGTGTTGGAAGACGGCGAGGTGTAGGTGTGCCCATGCCCGTTGCCGTTGCCATGGTTGTCCCCGGCGATGAATGTGCCGCGTCCGGCGTGCGCGCTGAGGAATCCTTCTGCGCGCAGCTCGGCATAGGCATTGACCACGCTAATGCGGCTGATATTCAACTGCTGCGCCAGATCGCGGCTGGCAGGCAGGCGCGTGCCCGCTTGCAGCACGCCGCTTTCGACCTGCGCGCGAATGTGACGGATGAGCTGGCGGTAGATCGGTTCTTCTCCGTCCCGGTCTAGCTGGATGGCAAGTTTTGAGGCGTTGAACATGGTCGCTGATCCATTGACTTAAGAGAGGTTGGGCAGTCCCCACTCTCGACTTCAGGAAGTGTTACAAGCAGCATGACAAACCACAAGTGTAGCATGAGCCTGCCCCCTAAATATACCATATGATGCCAAAGTGGTCTTATGGGAATTCTACAAAGAACAGGGGGGTGCGATGGGCGATTCGTTTTCCATTTTTGTGAGATCGGCACAATGCTTGACGTTTCCGCCCGGAATCGCGCTATGATATGAAAATCAAATCAAGAGTAGATTACGAAAGCAGGTTATTACGATGCGAGATGTGGTGATTGTCGCGGCAGTGCGTACCCCGCTGGGACGGCGCAATGGTTGGCTGCGCGGTGTGCCGCCCGTGCGCCTGGGATCGATTGCGCTGTGCGAGGCGCTGGCGCGCGCCAACCTCGACCCGGCGCTGGTCGAGCATGTGATTATGGGCTGCGTCAGCCAGGTCGGCGAGCAAACCTTCAACCTGGCGCGCAATGTGGTGCTGGATGCCGGACTGCCCATCGAAGTTCCGGCGACGACAGTCGATTTCCAGTGCGGCAGCAGCCAGCAGGCCGTTGGGCTGGCGGCAGGTATGATTGCCTCCGGGCAGGTCGATATCATGGTGGCGGGTGGCGTCGAGAGCATGACGCGCGTGCCGATGGGTTCCAGCCTGGCGGGTGGCGCGCCTTTCACCGACCGCATCATGGAGCAGTACAACATCGTGCCGCAGGGCATCGCCTCGGACGAGATCGCCCAGAAGTGGGGTATCGGGCGCGAAGAAGTAGACCGCACGGGTTACGAGAGTCATATGAAGGCGGCGCGCGCCACCGAGAACGGTTGGCTGAAGCGCGAGATTGTGGCGCTGGAAGGGCTGGACGACGAGGGCAAGCCGCTGATCGTCAGTCAGGACCAGGGCATCCGCCCGAACGCATCATTGGAGAAGATGGCGACGCTCGGCGCAGCCTTCAGCCCGGGTGGCGTGACCACCGCCGGGAACAGCAGCCAGATCACCGACGGCGCGGCGGCGCTAGTGCTGATGAGCGCGGAGAAAGCGGCGGAACTGGGTGTACAGCCGCGCGCGCGCATCGTTGCGTCGGTCACGGTGGGCAGCGACCCGCACCTGATGCTGACTGGCCCGATTGGCGCGACCCGCAAGGTGCTGAACAAAGCCGGGATGACGCTCGACCAGATCGACCTGTTCGAGATTAACGAAGCCTTCGCCACCGTGATCGGCATGTGGCAGCGCGAGATTCAGCCGGACATGAGCAAGGTGAACGTGCATGGCGGCGCGATTGCGCTCGGCCACCCGCTGGGCGCGAGCGGCGCGCGGCTGATGACGACGCTGCTGCACGCGCTGGAGACGCACGATCAGCGCTACGGCTTGCAGACGATGTGCTGCGGCGGCGGCATGGGCACGGGCACGATCATCGAGCGGTTGGGGTAATAACCAAATCGAGCACAAGACCATTGTCACCAGATTGAGATTCTGATCCATCATTGGTTATGATCGGATGACATCTGGTGACCTGGTTGATATTTGTAGGGGCGCACAGCTATGCGCCCCTAGGCAAACGCATTGCCAAAGGTAGATATCGACCTTCATCCAGCGTCTGCCGTGCGAAAACCTTATCCCATTCCCCCTACCGCCGCAGTTTGTCGCGCAGCGTGCGCAGATAGGTGAGGATGTCCGGCAGCGTCCCCGGCAGCGTGTCGAAGATCACCGGGTACTTGACCAGCTTGGCCTGGCCGGGCAGCGGTGCTGCGCTCAGCAGCGGTGGGTGTGCCAGCCACAGGCCGAGCGGATTGCCCGGCTGGAGGTGCAGCGGGTACACGGGCGAGAGGCCGCCGCCCTGTCCGATGCCTGCCGCGACCAATCCCTGCGTGATCAGGTCTGCCGTCAGCACATGAATCTGGCGCACGTCTTCGTCCGTCACTGGGCGCAGGAAGACGCAGCGCAGCCGCCCCGCGCTGTCAAAGCTCAACGTCAGTCCGCCGAAGGCATCCACATGCGAGCCGTTGAACTGTCCATACGGCTCGCCCACCAGCGTCGTGCGGCGGTGCGTGAAGTAGGTCAGATACACGCGCCCCGACCCGCTGCGGTAGGCCATCATCGGCGTCAGTTCCAGCCCTTTGAGCGCAGGCAGCGCGGGCAGTACCTCTTCCTCCAGAAAGTGCGCCGCATCCAGCGTGGACTGCATCGTGCTGGGCACCTGGATGGCGGGCAGGGTGTGCAGCTCGTCCAGCCAGGCCTCGGCCTCGGCTGTGTCCAGGATGCCGCGCTGCTTGAAGACCAGCCGCAGAATGATGCTGTGTTTGCCGTCGTAAAGGATCTGATCAGCCGCCAGGAAAGCCTTCGCCATATCGCTGAAGTCCAGTTCGCCCACCGGCCCGATCTCGACCGCGCAGGTGAGGATGCTGCCCAGGATGTCGCGCGTGGCGTGGATAGCGGCGCGTTCATCCAGCGTCAGTTTCATCATTTCGTGGATGCCCACCAGCGCGTCATAGAACGCCCCGGTGAACAGGCGCGAATAGTTGTGGCTGTCACGCCCCAGTGTGATCTCCGGGCGTTCTGGCGCGACGGGCAGTTGGTCAAAGGGCACGGCCTTAAAGTCGTTCAGGGCATTGCGGAGGTACACCGAGCGCCCGTGCATCTGTTCGCCGTGTTTTTTCAGCCGTTCGGTGAGCTGCTCGGCAACTGCCGTGACGAAGTTATCCAGCCGCAGGTTGCCGTCTGTCCAGTTCAGCAGCCGCCGCACCAGCGAGTCGTCGTGCAGCGCCGCCAACACTGCCGTCATGTCGCCAAAGCTCTCGTGGAAGGCCGCCGCGCCCAGCCCGAAGGACTCGTTCATCAGGTCGCGCATCCCATCCAGCACGGCATGGGCCGTCTCATGGCTGACGACGTCGGCGCTCTGCGCGGCGTGGATCGACTCGCCCGCGAAGCTGAAACTGTGGAAACCCAGCAGCCGATCCTGCTCGCTGTAGAAGGCGTTCGCGCCATCCCCCGCGTGCGGCTCAATCGTCAGGCGCGGCTGTGGGAATGACCAGGGCAGCGCGCGCTGAGCATAGCGCTCGTACATCCGCAGTGTGAAGGTGGCGTAGTACAGGCTGTTGATCTGATCGAACTCCGGCACGCCTGGCCAATAGAGGTAGTTGCCCTGCGCGTCGGGTTTGGCGGGCGGCGCGGTCTTGTCGCGGATCTCGAAGCGCGCGTTGAGCAGCCCTGGCGCAATATCGGCAGCGTTGATCTGGCGCACGGCGGGTTCGCTGACAAACGGGTCTTGTGGATAGACCACGACGCTGACCGAATGGCGCGGCATCTCCGGCGCTGTTTCCTGCTGCAGCGAGAATGCGCGCATCGCCCGTTGTGTCATCATGCCCGGCAGGTCGGAACGGTTCTGTTCTTGCAGCCGCCGCAAACGGATATACAATGAGGCCTGTTCGTCAGTCATAATTTTTACGCTCCCTGTATCGTGGATTATTCACCCAACAGCAGCGGTTCTAGTGCCGCCAGCAGCGCGGCGGTCGTGGTATAGTGAAGGCCGTGAATACCCAACGCTTTTGCCCCGGCGATGTTCGCGGGCATGTCATCGACGAAAATCGTCTGCTCCGCTGGCAGCCGCAGCATGTCCAGCACGGCCTGGTAACTGCGCGTGTCCGGCTTCATCACACCGATCTCGCCGGAGATGACCAGCGGCTCGAACAGCGCAGCGATGCCCAACGCGGTCAGCTTGCCGCGCAGCGCCGGGCTGTCGTTGCTGAGCAGCGCGACCTGGTGACCCGCAGCGCGCAGCCGTTCGACCAGCGCCAGCATTTCGGCGTCCAGTTGGTCACCGCTGAAGAAATCTTCGGCAAGCTGCGCCACATCAGCAGGGCTGATGCCGAGCTGCCGGGCCACGTCCGCCCAATAATCCGCGACGCTCAACGCGCCCGTCTGCGCCTGCCGCCAGCTTTCGCTGCCATGAACGACATGCTCGACGCTGCCATGCGCCAGCCCCAACCGCTCATCCCAGCGATGGCGCGGCGATTGATCTGCTGTTTTCATCAGCACGCCGCCAAAATCAAAAATAACCGCTCGTTTCATAGGATACTGCACCATGCTCCGTTTTCTGCTGCGCTGGTGGGATAAACAGGACGACGCAGTTCGCGAGTTCCTGGGCTGCGTGCATCGCGCCTTTCGCAACTTCGTGCAGTCGGGCACACGTCACGCTGCCGCCCTCGCTTATTATGCAATCTTTTCGCTCTTTCCGCTCACGCTGCTGCTGGCGGTCATCATCGGGCGCGTCCTCGGCCCCGTCGCCGCGCAGGAGCAGATCGCCAGCGCGCTCTCGCTGTTCATGCCCGGCGACACAGTGCTGCTGGTGCAGAGCAATATCGCCCAGGCTACCGAGCAGAGCGGTTCGTTCACGCTGGTGGCGGTGATTGGCCTGCTCTGGTCAGGACTGGGGCTGTTCTCCAATATTACCTTCTCGCTGGATGTGATCTTCGATGTGCCCGCGCGGCACAGCCTGTGGCGGCAGCGCCTCGTCGCCGCGATCATGGCGCTGGTGCTGATCGTGCTGGTCACGGCCTCGTTTCTCACCTCGGCAGTGCTGCGGCTGGTCTCGGCCTCGCTGTTGGGGCAGCCGAGCGCCTGGCTGGACATTGGCACGATCTTCCTGCCGCTCGGTCTGGAGATCGTCATCTTCGCGCTGCTGTTCCGCTTCGTGCCTACCCGGCGCGTGCACTGGGATGCCGTCTGGTCGGCGGCGGTCTTCGGCGCGGCGGGTTGGGAACTGGCGAAGGCCGGGTTTGCCTGGTATACCGCGCAGGTTTCCAACTTCCAGTTCATCTACAGCGGCATCGCCACCGTCATCGCCCTGCTGCTGTGGATGTACCTGATTGCGGCCATCTTCATCCTCAGCGCGGAATTGTGCGCGCAGCTCAACGAGTGGCTGTGGGCGCAGCACGAACGCATGGTGCGAGTCGAGGACGAGATCATCGAGGGCTACCTGAGCGACGGGGAGTGAGAGCTTTCCCTTCGATCTTTCTACTCCACCGAATCTGATGTACACTTTTCAACATCGACACAAGACACCATGACCGAACGCAACAGGGCTTAATTTGACCGATTTACCCATCATGAGCAGCGAAGGCGAAGAGCCGGAGATCATCGCGACCGAAGTGTTGGAGCATCCCCAGGCGATCACCGACCGCAGCGCCGCCCGCCGTCTGGCTCTACAAATCCTCTACGAAATTGACTGTACCGCCCACCCACCCGGCGTGGTGATGGCGAATCGCTTCCAGGACGACCCACCCAGCCGAAAAATTGAACATCACGTTCAGCAGTTGGTCAGCGGGGTAACCGCCTACCGCGACAAGCTTGACACTATCATTCAGCGGTACGCCACCGAATTCCCGCTCAACCAGGTTGCCATCGTCGATCGCAACATCCTGCGGTTAGGATCATACGAAGCTGCGACGCGCGAAATTCCGATCAATGTCGTCGTTGCTGAAGCAGTCGAACTGGCGAACATGTTCGGCGCGGACGGCTCCACACGCTTTGTCAACGGCGTGTTGGCCGCGCTCATAGATGATGAAGCGCTGCGCCAGATCATTCCGCCGGAAACGGGAGAATAGCTGCCTATGTTGTCCAGGCTTCGACCGCGCCGTGTTCGCAGCAGTGCGCCGCCGCCAGAGATCGAGGAAGTAGAGAGCATCGATGATGGCGAAGGCTCTCGCATGGGCTTCTTCGACCACCTGGACGAGCTGCGCCAGCGCTTGACCAAAGCGGCTTTCGCGCTGGTCGTGGGCACGTTGGCGGGCATTGCCGTCGCCACCCCGGTGCTGCAATACCTGATCGCGCCGTATGGTGAGCGGCTGCAAACGCTTGGCCCAACGGAATCGGTCGTGGCCTATTTTCGCGTCTCGCTGCTGATCGGTGGCATCCTGGCGATTCCGATCATCACCTATCAGGTCTTGATGTTCGTGCTGCCCGGCCTGACGCGCCGCGAGACCCGCATCGTGCTAGGCTCGATCTTCCCGGTGACGCTGCTGTTCATCGTTGGCGTGGCCTTCGCCTGGTTCATCCTGGTGCCACCCGCTTTCAACTTCCTGCAGAACTTTCAGGTCGATATCTTCAAGCCGGAATGGCAGGCTGACCAGTACCTCGGCTTCGTGACGGCGCTGCTGTTCTGGATGGGCGTGGCCTTTGAGACGCCGCTGATTTTCTTCGTCCTGTCCCTGCTCGGTTTCGTCAGCGCGATGAATCTGATTCGCAACTGGCGCATCGCCATCATCGGCTCGGCGGTGGCCGCCGCCATGATCACACCCACGATTGACCCGGTGAACATGATGCTGGTGATGGGGCCGCTAATGGCGCTGTATCTGCTCAGCATCATCTTGGTATTCATCGGTCGCCGCCTCAACACCAACAACGCGGAATAACCCTATCGCATGAGTTACGGTGAGATGGCCGCTCAGTCCAGCCGTGATCCGGCCTACCGTCGCCGGCTGATTCGTTTCTTCGCCATCAGCCTGCTCATCGCGCTGCCTGCCATCCCGTTCATGCTCGGCGTGCTGAGCATGTGGGGGCTGACGCATCCACCCTGTTCACCCGGCGCCGACCCTTCGGCCATCACCCCGGATTGGGAAGATGTGTCGCTGACGGCAGCGAGCGGGCTGCGACTGCGCGGCTACTTCATCCCCGGCAGCGGCAGCGCGACGATCATCATTCCCCCGGCCTACAACGGCGGGCGCGGCAGCAATAACCACTACGCGCAGGTTTTCCACGACGCCGGCTTCAACGTGCTGACTTTAGAATCGCGGGTGTGTACCAGCGCCGGACGTATCTCGCTGGGCTATCAGGAAGTCGATGACGTGCTGGCGGCTTACGAGTACCTGCGCGGACGCGGTGACATCGATCTGACGCGCGTTGGGCTGCACGGTTTCTCGTCGGCAGGCTCAACGTCGATCATGGCGGCGGCACGAATGCCGCAAATTCGTTCAGTCTCGGCGGAGGGTGGCTATCACCACTTCCCCGATACGCTCGGCCTGGGCGGGGACAATGGATTCGTCGAAAGCCTGTATATGGCCGGAGTCGATGGCGCATACCGCCTGATCACGGGCGATGACCTCTCCGTGCTTAGCCCGCTGAATGCGCTGGATGCGCTGGTTGGGCGCGATCTGCTGCTGATTTACGGCACGAACGAACCGTCGCTGGCCGGGGCGCGGGCGATGCTGGCGCGTGGGCAGTCCATCGGGCTGAACGTCGAGTTGTGGGAAGTGCCGGGCGCGGGGCATGGCGATTACCTGTCTGTCGCCCGTGAGGAGTTCATCCGCCGGGTGGTTGCGTTCCACAGCGCGGCGCTGCTGGGGTAGGGAATGCACGCAGCGGCGAGTTTTATGTGCCGTGCCCCATTATCGGTCACTTCTGTTCAATTTAGATGTCACGTCATTACATATAAATGGAGCTGTTGGTATGACTAAGCTGCTCGCAACTCTCGTTGCACTGTGTTTTGTGGTATCTTGTTCGGTCGCCCAAGGGGACAAAGCACGCACCCAGTACGAAACCTTCGATCTCAGCACGCCCGAAGCGGCAGTAACGACGTTTGTGGATACATTTCACGCACGCGATTACGCGGGGCTGTTCCTGATTTTCCATCCCCTGGCACAGCAGAACTGGATACGTTATGCGGCGGTAACCTTCGATTATTCGGGCTGGTTCAATGCCGACGGGGACACGTTGCAAGCGCTGGTATCACAGGTTTTCGACGCCTTCGATGAAGGGGTTGCCGAACATGATGTCAGTCTAACGACTTACCGCTTCGATGCGGCTATGATACTGGCAGAGGAGAATAATGTTCTCCCCGTCGATCTACGCGGCGTCGTGAAGCAGCTCAACACAGAGATGCTTGACAATATGGAAGGTACTGCTGCCGCCCGTATCACCGTCGAGGTTGAAGAGATTGAGGGGGAAGTCGTGTTCGTGCTGCTCCAGTCACCCAGCGGGCGCTGGCGCGTGTACCAGGTTTTGCTGCCCAATGGTGATGAAACAAAGTATCCTTGGGGTGTATCTTCAAAATGAACCTAAAGAGTCAACGAAACACGAAACCGGCTCAGGCGCAATTTTAGGATTATGTAACGGCGTTGCCCGACAATTATGAGGACAGGAACTATTCGTTCCGCGAATCCAACACCTGCTAACCGACATCTTGAGGAAATAAGCGCTTGAAAACGATCACGATTGTTGGCGCGCGCCCGGAGTTCATCCAGACCGCGCCTTTCACCAAAGCTATCCGCAAACGCCACACCGATATCCTGGTTCACACCGGACAGCACTACGATGACAACATGTCCGCTGTCTTCTTCAGCGACCTGGGAATCCCGCAGCCCGAACTCAACCTTGGCGTGGGCGGCGGCAGCCACGCGGAGATGACCGGGCAGATGCTCATGAAGCTGGAGGCAGCCTTCCAGCAGGAAAAGCCCGATTGGGTCGTCGTCTTCGGGGATACCAACTCGACCATCGCCGGAGCGCTGGCCGCTGCCAAGATTCACATCCCGGTCGCGCATATCGAGTCCGGGCTGCGCAGCTATGACCGCCGGATGCCCGAAGAGGTCAACCGCGTGATGACCGATCACCTCAGCAGCGCGCTGTTCGCGCCTACGCAGGCTGCCGTTGATAACCTGCGCAAAGAGGGCATCACGCGCGGCGTGCGCCTGGTCGGTGATGTGCGCGTCGATGTGGTCGAGCAGACTGTGCCGCGCGCCCGCACACGCCAGTCCGATCTGTTCACGCAAACCGGATTGCAGGCGGGCGAGGGCTTCGCGCTGGCGACGATTCACCGCGCCTCGAACACCGATGATCGCGCGCGGCTGAGCGACATCGTGAACGCCTTCAACACGCTCGATCTGCCCGTCGTGCTGCCCGTACATCCACGTCTGAAAAAGATGCTCGCGGAGTTTGGGCTGAGCTTCAGCGGCAATGTGCGCCCGGTCGAACCGCTCGGTTTCGTCGATATGGTCGCGCTGCTGGACGCCTGCCGCATGGTGATCACCGACAGCGGCGGGCTGCAAAAAGAGGCTTATATGCTGCGGCGTCCGTGCGTCACCGTGCGCGACACGACCGAATGGATTGAGACCGTCGAATCCGGCTGGAATCGTCTGACCGAACCGGGTGATTTCCGCGCGGCGGCTGCGGCTGCGGCAGTACCTCCGCCCGCCGAACATCCCGATTTCTACGGCGCGTCTGGCGTCTGCGACCGCATCGTGGATGCGCTGGAGGAACTGCTGCCCGAAGCGCGGCAGGCATATGGGCAGGCGTGACGAATAGTCCTACGGAATAAGGGAGATGACAACATGCCGCAACTACGTCGCTTAGTCGGTTATGCGCTGGCGCTGGGCATTGCCGGATTCCTGCTGATTCAGATCATCCCAGTGGGCAGTTTCATCAGGGTGTTGGAGCGTCGCCCAAACCCACCCGTCAGCCAGAACTTTGAGTGGGACTCTGCCGAGGCCGAACAGATCGCCCGCGCGGCCTGCTATGACTGCCACAGCAATGAGACGGTCTGGCCCTGGTATTCGCACATCGCGCCCGCATCCTGGCTGGTAACGCGCGATGTGAATAGAGGTCGCGCGGCGATGAACTTCTCCACCGACCCGCTCAGTGACTTTGACGCCGAGGATCTGGAATGGCATCTCTACAACGACATGCCGCCGCGCATCTACCTGCCGCTGCACCCGGAAGCCAACCTGAGCGACGAGCAACGGGCGCTGCTGGCCGCCAGCTTTCGCGCCTTGTTCGCGGAAGGTGACGAGATGGACGGCATGAATATGGGCGGGGGTTAATCTGCCGCGTCGCCGCACGCTGCTGACCATTTACGGCCTGCTGGTCTTCTTGTGGCTCAGCCCGGAAGACCAACATGTCTGGCCGCCCGTGCTGCTCGGCGTAGGGCTGGCGCTGCTGCTGGCGCTGCGTGTCGTGCCGCGTCCGTTCAGCGGGTCTGCCTGGGCCGTCGTGCTGTTCGGCGTGCTGCTCGGCGCGGGGACGAGCGTGGCGGCGGTCGGGCTGATGTTCTTCAAGAACGCGCTGCACGCCCACGTCTTCCTGGACTTTCCGCCCGCGCTGCTGCTGGCGCTGCTCAACCGTGCGCCGGGCTGGGCGCTGGCGGGCGCACTCGGCGGCGCAGGCGTGGTGCTGCTGCGTTGGGCGCTGCGGCCCCACCATCGCCTGTAAACTGCGGATGCGGTAGCATGTAGCCAGTTGTCATTAGCATGAGTCTTTGTCGATGTCACTCTCGATCCATCCTGTCACGCGCTGGCTGCGCGACCAACTCATCCCGCTCGTCAATGTGCAGCGCTGCACCTTCGGACTCGGCGGGGTGGCTGCCGACCCGGTGCGCGATGTCGATCTGGTCGTGCATACCTGGACGGGCATCTCGATTCAAATCCACGTGATCACCGCGCCGATCAAGACCCCCAAGGTGCGGCGCATCCTGGAAAATGCGACCAACGGCGGCATCCCCACGCTGTTCATCCTGGATGCGCGCCTGCTGCCTCCCCCCGGCCAGCGTGAACCCGCCGACCGCTGGTATGTGCCATTTCAGTCGTTGGGCACAGAAAAGGCCTATACCTTTCAGCAGCAAGGCCAGTCACCCGCAATTGTGCCCGTGCGCTTCAAAAGCATCTCGCGCGAGGAAGTTGAGCCGCTCTACGCGCCTCCGCTGCCGATCAGACAGATTCGTCATTTTCGCAGCACGGTCAAGCTCAATGCGCTTAAGGGTTACTGGCTGCTGGCCGATTTCGAGGGCGATCCGGCTGTCCGTTCGTCGTCCGTGCGTTCAACCGAGATCCCGCAGGGAGCGCCACAAACCCCGCTGCCCGCTGTGCCCAGGACGCCGCTCGAGGAAAGTTACCTGCTGCTGGGTGTGACGCCGCGCGCTACCCGTGACGAGGTGCGCGCTGCCTTTCGCAAACTGGCCTTTGAGGTGCATCCGGACGTGAGTGACCTGCCCAAGCCGGAAGCCGAAACCCGTTTCAAACGCCTGAATCAGGCATATGAGATGATCAGGACGGCGAACAAGTGGCCGTGATGCCTTAGCGTCCGCGCGTGTTGAGGATTTTCTCGAACTCTTTGACCCACTTCTGAGCGTCGCCCCGCCGTCGTGTATCTTCCGCTGGGAAGCGCTCGATAGCCGCTTCCATCAGCTTCTTCGCGCCGTCGTTGTTGCCCTTGCGGTGATAAACCAGCGCCAGATAGTAGAGCGTCTCCGGGCGGTTGGGGTCGGCACGATAGGCATCGGTGAAGTGCGCCAGTGCCTCATCCCAGTTCTTGTCCTGGTAGGCGATCACCCCGCGCCCGTAATGCGCCAGCATCTCCAGCGGGTACAGCTTGAGCGCCCGCTCGAAATCAGCCAGCGCCTTCTCTTTTATGCCGTCTTCCAGGTAGATCAGCCCGCGCGTAGCGACATACTCAGCACGCCCCGGCAGCAGCGCCAGGGCATCGTTCAGCGCGCTGATGGCCACGTCGTAACGACCTTTCTTGTAGGCATCCAGCGCCTGTTGAAAGTATTCGTCCGCTTCGTAGCGGGTCAGGCCAAAGCGTTGGGGGAGTTTCGTCATGGTTAGTTACAACCTTGCAACATTGACGTTTCTTTGTACAATTTGGGTTGAACTTAACCTTACAATGAATTTATTCAATACAAGTTGTTTGCAGTAACTTTTTTGAAGGTTTACGGGAATGGGTCATGTCGGCACCACCTTACTTGGAAATCAAAACAGTGGTCATTTTAGCGCTGCCGGAATGATGTCATTGAATGATTTTACACCATCGCAGCCGCAAAGTCTGGATTTGAGCGTCTACACGCAAGAACATCCCATCCTGGTCACAGACGATCAACAACCTATCCTTGATTTGTACCGGGCGATGTTTGCTGTTCATAGCCTGACATCTTTGGCCACATCCGATGGATTGGAAGCCTGGAGCGTGTGCCAGACGACGTCCATCTCGCTGGTCATCTCTGACCTGCGCAAGCCCGGCCTTTCTGGCATGGAGCTGTTTCAACGCCTGAAGAGCAACCCATCAACCGCTAACATCCCCTTTATCATCGTCACAGCTACCCCCAGTCCGGCGATCAAGCAGGAGTTCCTCCAGCAGGGTGGCACGGCCTTCATGACCAAGCCGATTATCCCCTCGACCTTTGTCAGGTTCGTCATCGACCTGCTGCGTACCGAAGCGCACAGCTAATTCAGCAGTCAATCATCTTTGGTCGCTGGCAAGTGCTGCCTCGCCCGGCTTCCGACTTTGCGACGAATGCTCAAAGCGACTAGAATGTGCCAAATTACACTGGCTATGCTGCGTTATGCCTCTGCAAACAGCCAATCGAATGGGTCTTCAAGGACTATTCGCTAACGACTAACCGTTATTGACCCCCTTTCAGAGTGAGGTACGTTATGGATTTTGAACTGACGCAGGAACAGAAGATGTACCAGCGCGCGGTGCATGACTTCTGCGCGGCGGAGGTCAAGCCCTTTGCCGCCGAGGTGGATGCCAGCGGCGAACTGCGCTGGGAGGCTATCCGCAAGATGCCACAGTTAGGGCTGACCGCGCTGCAAGTGCCGGAAGAATACGGCGGCGCGGCGCTGGATACGGTCAGTGTTGTGCTGGCGCTGGAGGAACTCGGTTGGGCCTGTGGCTCGACGGCGCTCTCGATTGCGGCGCACAACGGATTGTGCTGTGCGCCATTGGTCAACTGGGGCAGCGCGGCGCAGAAAGAACGTTACCTGCCGAAGTTAGTTAGCGGCGAGGCGCTCGGCTCGCTGGCGCTGACCGAACCTGGGGCGGGTTCTGACCTGGCGGGCGGTGTGCAAACCTCGGCGGTCAAAGAAGGTGATAGCTGGATCATCGATGGCAGCAAGGCCTGGATCACCAATCCGCGCTACGCCCCGGTGATTGTCACGCTGGTGCGGACGGATAAGCAGGCAGGGACGCGCGGTTTCAGTATGCTGCTGGTCGAGCCGGGCACAGCCGGGTTGACGATTCACGCGCCGGAAAAGAAGATGGGGCTGAACGGTTCACCGACGCAGATGCTCAGCTTCGACGAGGTGCGCGTGCCCCTGGATGCACTGCTGGGCGCAGAAGGGCAGGGCTTCCAGCAGACCATGCAGACGCTGGACAGCGGTCGCATTGGCATTGGGGCGTTGTGCCTGGGGCTGGCGCGGGCGGCCTTCGAGGAGGGCGTGAATTATGCCCGGCAGCGACGCGCCTTCGGCAAAGCGATTGCCGATCATCAGGCGATTCAGTGGATGATCGCTGACGCTGCTACCGAGATTGACGCCGCCCGGCTGATGGTCTACCGTGCAGCCTGGCTGAAAGACCAGGGTCGCGACTTCAGCAAGCAGGCCGCGATGGCGAAGCTGATGGCGAGCGAGGTGGCCGAGCGCGTCTGCCGCAACGCCATCCAGATACACGGCAGCTATGGCTACAGCCGCGAGTTCCCGGTCGAGCGCATCTACCGCGACCAGCGCCTGATGACGATTGGCGAGGGTACGAGCGAGATTCAACGCCTGGTCATCGCCCGCAATGTCCTGCGCGAGTTTGCGTGATCAGCAGATTCTCCCATGCTGCTGCGCTTATGAAGCCGCGAGCGAAAACAGATGTGCAGGTATTGGGCAGCGCCACAATAAGGTAGCTCAACAACAACGCCCCGGGTTCACCGAGGCGTTTTGTTTTGTGGTTCATATTCGTGATCTAGCGCGGGTTCAGCAGTGTCTTGCCCGGCGTCACGGACGGTGCAGACGGTTGGGCAGCGGGTTTGCTCCGCAGCATATCAGCTATCTGGTGCAGCCAGCTCTGAGTGGGTTCGACCGGGCTTTCGTCGTAGCTCAGTTGGTCTTGCATCACCTTCGTCATGGCTGCCTGCACCAGTGTTGTGTTCATCAGATCGATCATGGTGACTTCCTCCTCAATTGCAACTCTATTGCTAGAGTACGCTCCAACCCGGAGGAAGATCACCTATCCAAAGATAGGAATGCTGGTTGGACTTTGTTAACGCAGCCGCCGCACATGTGGGGAACGCAGCAGGATGGTGACGCTCAGCACGCCGCCAATCAGCGCGTAGATCAGCATGGCATCCGGCGTGCCAATCACCTGTGCCAGCGCGCCGAGCGTCAGCGCACCGAACGGCGCCAGCCCGAACCAGGTCAGCGTGTACAGGCTCATCACACGCCCGCGAAAGGCATCCGGCACCTCGCTCTGGATCAGCGTATTGACGGTGACGAATTCCAGGATGATGCCGAAGCCGAACATGCCCATCAGCCCAATGGCGACAGGTATCGATGTCGTGCGCGTGACCAGCAGCACGGCTACCAGCACGAACCCCGCCATGACCGTCACCACGCGCCCACGCCCGTAGCGCTGTCCCAGCGAGGCCATCAGCGCCGCCGCCACGACCGCACCCAGCCCGGTCGCGGTGCTCATAGCCGCATAGGCTTCCTTGGGCGAGTTCAGCACCGTATCCGCAAACGCGGGCATCAGCTGCGAGATGTTGGCCGTGAAGATGCTGGCGGTGGCGGCGAGCAGCAGCAGCGGCCAGATCGTCGGGTGACGGCGCGAAAAACGCAGCCCTTCCTTCAGGCGCAGCAGCGGGTGAAACCCATCGCTGGTCTGTTCGGGGCGCTTGGGCGTAATCGTCAGCAGCATGGCGATGACGGCCAGAAAGCTCAGCCCGTTGAGCAGGAAGCACCAGGCCGGGCCGACGCTGGTTAGCGCGATGCCCGCTACCGCCGGGCCGACGACGCGCGAACCGTTGAACATGATCGCATTCAGGGCGATGCCGCTGTTCAGCTTATCGTGGCCGACCAGATCGGCGATGATCGCCTGGCGCGATGGCGCATCAACCGCGTTGACGATACCGAGCAGCGCCGCCAGCACGACGATGTGCCAGACCTGCACCTGATTGGTGAACGTCAGCGCGGCCAGTATCAGCGCCAGCGTCATCTGCGCCGTCTGCGAGAAGATCAGGACGTTACGACGCGGCAGGCGGTCGATCAGCACACCGCCAAATGGTGAGAGGATCAGCGAAGGCAGTCCCGCCGCGCAGGCCACGACGCCCAGCCACAGTTCGGATTGCGTCAGGTGGAAGACCAGCCAGCCCTGGGCGACCGTCTGCATCCAGGTGCCGGAGAGCGAGATCAGTTGGCCGATGAAGTAGCGCCGAAATTCATGATTTTGTAATGCGGAAAGCGTCCGCGCGCGCGCTGCGCTGCCGGTGCGCGAGTGTGCAAGCGATGTCATGCAGTTGTCCTGATTCAATGCGGCCTAAGTTGCCACAGGGGAACAATCACTGAAGCCAGCAGTCGATAGTCTTTAGTCATTAGCTGTATTCGCTGCATGACTGGTTCGTCGTTCAGTGGTATGGCTAAGGACTACTCACTAACGACTAACGGCTATTCTCTTAACATTGTAGACAATGGCTATAAGACCAATGCAGTCCGTTAAGATCATTCCCCGGTCTGTGAGATGGCGCCAGGTCGATGCCCGCCTGGACGTGTCTGCACACTGGTATCGTCGCTGGTATGTGCAGCCGCGCGGCTGCGCTGCCGTATTTTATGGCACCAGTGCCATCGTCGGCGTGAATAGAATCGCAACACCAGAACATGAGCAGGTCAAGGGGTGGAGAGCGCGGCGGTTTTGAGGTACACTACCGCCACTTTGTGACGACGATAACGAGGACAGGGCAGCGCTTATGGCAACCGATTCCCGCACATGGTTCTACACCACCCCCGAACCCCGCCCCTACTTCATCGAGGAACGGGTGAACCACACGCTCTGGAAGAACCGCCTGCAAGGGCTTTCGATGATCTGCACGCAGTACACCGTGCCGATCAAGATGGAAGCGATCTGGAATGACATGCCGGTGCAGTTCGAGTGGGAACCGGGCAAGTATTTCATCCTGCGCTCTGGCCGCGAAGTCAAGGAACTGATCGGCGTGATGCGCCAGATTCTGATGATGCGCCCTGCGTTGGCCTATCGCGATGCCAGCGGCATGTTCTGTGTCGAGTGGCACACCGATGGCGGGACGCAGCGCTGGCAGGAAATCCAGGGTGACGCTGCTTATCAGGGACTGCGGCGTCTGCGGCGGGACTGATCGACTTGCGAGCGTTCAAAGGCGAATAATCTTTCGATTCGTTCGCCTTTTTGATTCCATATCTCAGCGGGTGTCGCTGCCGTCGTTGAAGATGCCTGTCGGGTGGCAGCCGCGATTGGCGTTACGCGCCTCCTGCTCCAGTTGGCGGAAGGTCTGGTAATGCGCGGTGTTAGGCGGGTAAGAGACCACCTCCGCATAGCCCTGTTCGATTAACGCCTGGTTGACGAATAACCCATCCACGTAAACATAGCGCAGCAGGCGGTCGTAGCGGTCGGTGTTTTCCACATCCTTGACCAACCGCACCGTCTTGCCATTGACGAACAGCGTATTGGCCTGGCGTGCCTCGTTGTAGCAGACCTCGTCGCGTTCCGGCGTGTTGACGCCGATGTAACGCACGCGCTGTGACTGGCCGTTGATGGTCACGTCAATCGTGTCGCCGTCGATGACGAAGTTCACCGTTGCATCCTCGCCAGCGGGCACACTGCCGCCGCCACCCGTAGTGCCGCCAGCGATGGGCGTGGTCGTGTTGGGGTCGAAGCCAAACGTGCAACCTGCCAGCAGCACCACGAGAACTATTCCCAATAAACTGAAACGTCGCCCCATCATGCCCTCTCACTCCTGCCTGGCTTGCCGAATCACCATTGAATCATGTTACTATAGTAGCCGAACTGCGTTCTGAGAAGCCGCTGTTGCACCAAAGGACTCCGCATGTCGCTTTACCCCTTCCTGCTCAACCCCGCGCTGCACGTCAAAGTCTGGGGCGGACGGCGCTTAAACAGCATCCTGGGCATCCCGCTGCCCAGCGACGAACCCTATGGCGAAAGCTGGGAATGCCACGATACAGCGGTCGTCGCCAATGGCCCGCTGGCTGGGCGCGCCGTCGGTGATCTGGTGCGCGAGTACGGCCATGCGTTCGTAGGGCCGCACAACAACCCGGCGGATGGGCTGCCGCTGCTGGCGAAGTTCCTGGATGCTGCCGAGTGGCTCTCTGTGCAGGTACATCCCAACGACGAACAGGCGCGCGAACTGGAAGGTGACCCGCGCGGCAAGACCGAAGCCTGGTATGTGCTGGCCGTCGAGCCGGGCGCAAAACTGGTCAAGGCCGTGCAGCCGGGCACGACGCGCGAGGCAATGGCGCAGGCTATCCGCGAAAACCGTCTGGAAGACCTGTTGGTCTACGAGGTGGTGCAGCCGGGCGATGTGCTGCTCAACCTGGCGGGGACGATCCACGCGCTGGGGCCGGGCATCATGATCTACGAGATTCAACAGTCATCCGATGTGACCTACCGCCTCTATGATTGGGGGCGCATGGATCTGAACGGCAAGCCGCGCGCCCTGCATATTGAGAAGGGCGTCGCCGTCTCCAATGTCGAGGTTGTGCCGGAGGTGCAGCGCACAGGCGCGAACAACATGCCCGTCGTCGAGATCGTGCAGTGCCCGTACTTCATCACGCTGCTGCACCAGATGAACCCGCGCAATGGCACGCGCATCTCGCTCGATACACACGGCACACAGTTCCATATCCTCACGTGTATCGACGGAGCGCTGAGCATCACGTCAGGCGCTGTGACGGTAGACATCCACAAGGGGCAGACGGCGCTCGTGCCTGCTGCCGTGGGCGTGTATACCCTGAGCGGCGAGGGGCGCGTGCTGCGCTCGTACCAACCCGCATAACCATCATGATGCTGGCAATTCTGACTAATCACGCTCAGGCCGGGCAGACCCACGAGACGCCCTACGGCACATCTGCGCCCATCGAGCAGGTGCAAACCGAAGGGCCGCCGCTGCTGGTCTGTTCGCAGGGCTATGCTGACCCACGCGCGACGGTACACGCGCTCAAGACCCTGGGCGCGACACATCTGTGGCTGTGTGAGGCGGTCGGCGCGCTCTCGCCGCTGCTGGAAGTGGGCGACTGGCTGGTGCCGGATGATTACATTGACGGCACGCGTGGCCAGCACTACACCTACTTCAGCGAGAAAGCGGGGGGGTATGTGCAGCAGGTGCCGCCCTTCGACCCGGCCAGCCGCGAGGCATTGATCGGCGCGCTGCAAGCCGTTACGCCCAGGCCGTTCACGCGCGGCGTGTACGTGTGCGTCAGCAATACGCGCCTGGAAACGCCTGCTGAGGCGACGTTCTGGGCGCGGGCGGGCGGGCATGTCGTGGGACGCTTCCTCAGTCCGTGCCTGACGCTGGCGCGCGAACTGGACATGGCCGTGGCAGTGCTGGCCTGCGTGACGCGCGTGGGTGGGGCGGCAAGCCGGGATGCAGCGCCGCTGCGGTACGAAAGGATTATTGCGGCTGCCGCGCAATTACTGATAGGTAGTTAAGGGGAATTTTGTGGCGCAAACAATTCTGATCGTTGACGATGACGCGGGATGGCTGATGCTTCTGGGCATGATGCTCCAGCGCGAAGGCTATACGGTGAAGAAAGCCACCAGCGGGCGCGCTGCTTTGGAAGCGCTTGATCTGGCTGTGCCGGATATGATGATCACCGATTACACCATGCCCGGCATGGATGGCTTTGAACTGTGCCGCAATGTGCGCGAAATGCGTGGACTCCAGTTTCCGATTATCGTCCTTTCCGGGCGCAGCGATGATGAGTTCGTGCAGCGTGCGAAGCAGGTTGGCGCGAATGAAGTGCTGCTCGTGCCGATCACGGCTAAGGTGCTGATTCCGCGTGTGCAGGCGCTGCTGGCGAGTGCGACGGAGACCAGCGAGGTCAGCGAGACGCGCGCGACCGAGACCAGCGAAGTGAGCCAGAGCAGCACGGGCGCGGACATGACCGAAGCCAAAGACGAGAACTAGAGTCAAATCTCGGGAAATCGGTAAACTGGGCGTACACTGATATCCCGGAAGCGCTGAAACGGGCGATGACATTACGACTGTTTTCAACAAGGGCAGTATTCACAACGGTCGGAACAATTGATGTTGGTCACGAAAAATGCGATCTATGCGTAGCGCCGACAGCGTGCGAAGAAGGCTTGCAGAGGTTGTATTATCCCTCAAAAAGTGGTCAACCCTGTAAAAGCAATGCAGAATACCGCCCCTTGCTTGAAGATATATTGCAGATGTATCCAGTTGGTTGTAGGTATACCGCTATTGCCTGGACAAGTGACCAATTACGTCAGCACTTGGAATATCAGACAAGGATCAGCTTGAGCAAAGAATGATTGGGCTTTGATTGTTCAATAAGAGGGCTTTATGCTAGATGTGTTTGTCTCCTACTCACGGAGAAATCTGGGATTTGTGCAACTGCTTGTGAATGCCCTGAAAAAGGGTAACAAAGCCCTGTGGTTTGACCAGATCAAAGAACCGCTTGAAGGTATTGCGCCAGGAACAAGGTTTTGGGAGGAAATTGCCTACGGTATCGAGAATTCCGATAATTTCCTGTTTGTCGCTACTCCCCAATCGGTTGCATCTGCGTACTGCCATGCCGAAATCGCTCACGCCCGCTACCACTTAAGACGCATCGTGATGGTGCTGTATTGCGGTGAAAACGGAGAAGGAGACACCTGGAGAGACATTGACGCGGCAATTAAAGCTATCCCTGATGACAGTGAACTCCCAAGAAACATCATGAGTCCAGTTCTTAGTCTTAAGATGCTGGCAAGTGAGAACTGGCTTGAATTGAGTAAAATACAATATGTGATGTTTTCAGACAGCATCCAATTTGAGCAGTCATCTAGAGAACTTATCAGGGCGCTGGACATAGATCTTGCATGGATAAAATTGCATAGCCAATTACGTCAGGCAGCAGTGCTATGGGCAAAAAGTAACTTTAGTTACGGCTATCTTTGGTCAGCCGAGCGACTGAAGCCAGTTTATGAGATGCTTGAACGGCGGAAACCAGAACTTGACCCACTGGTGCTGGACTTCATTCGGCCTGAATCCGAGCATCTCTTGGCAGAATTGGAACATCTTGACATTGGTCACCATCGACGTAGCGCAATCGGCAATCGGCTAGAGGCAATCGGCGATACACGGGAAGGGGTGGGGTTGAGGGTAGATGGATTGCCAGATATCAAATGGGTGCCTGTTCCTGCTGGAAAGATTGAACTCAAAGATTATTATGACGGCAAAAATCTGGGTGAATTTGATGTTTCGCCATTCTATATCGCACAGTATCCAATCACTTATAGCCAGTTCCAGGTGTTTCTTGATGCTTCAGATGGATTTGATATTGATGAATGGTGGCAGGTGGTGATTGAGAAATATCGAAAACAACGCATGAACGAACAAAGCAATAAGTTTGATAACCACCCGCGCGACAGTGTAAGCTGGTATCAGGCAGTGGCTTTCTGCCGCTGGCTGACAGCTAAATTGCCGCGTGATGCCTGGCCTTCGGACGATGTGCCTATTGGCAATGATTGGATCATCCGACTTCCGACCGAATGGGAGTGGCAACATGTGGCAACATGTGGTCAAAAGGATTTTGTGTATCCTTGGGGCAAAGAATGGGATGGAAGACGAACAAACACCAACGAAAGCGGATTAGAACAGTCGACAGCTGTTGGTGTTTATCCACACGGAGCATCGCCATGTAAGGCATTGGACATGAGCGGGAATGTTTGGGAATGGTGTCTCAACGAATTTGATAATCCCGCGAATACGTATTTGGGTGGTAATGCGAGAAGGACGTTACGAGGCGGCTCATACTATTACCTTAAAACAAGTGCATGTTCGGATTATCGTGGTTTTTACCTTCCATATGGCGCACGAGAATTCTTCGGGTTTAGAGTGGCATTAGGATCTTCATTGTTGTGAGTATTTGTTTTTGTATAATTTGATTGGAGTGAAATCGTAATGGTCAGTTGATGGAGGTGTGCTATGGCTGTTTCGTCAAATCGGGCAATTGGTGCTGGTAATCTAAAGCGGGTAGTTCTTCTTGCACCTCCAAACTGTACAGGACGTTCTGGAATTATCGGCGACACGATCCTCCAATCCTCACTTGTTCGAACTTTGCTGGACCGCAGCCTCTTTCCGCGGTTAGAAAAAGTTTACTGGTGGGGAGCTAAGTGGATCGTTGATGAGATATTTCCATATTTCAAACCACATGTTGAGACTTACGAATGGGATGGGACTGTCGCTAAATTGCCTAATATTGCCCAGATTACGAAAACTTCAGAAATCGATGCGGCTTTGATTTGCACCCAGAACGATGAAGTGATTGCTAGTGTCAAGGGATTGAGTGGTATACCCTGTTTCGCCCCTGTAAAACCGCTTAATGCGCAAAGTTCTGACCACCTGTGTCGCCAACTTCATAGTTGTTTGGATGACCTCGGTTTACATGTAGCGGATTTACCGAGTCCTCGTATTGTTGTCGATCAAGATGAATTAAATGATGTACGCGATCAGATGACTCAGGAGAAGTTGGCAAAATTAAGTTCGGAGAGGGTTTTTGGCGAGCAAGACTTTGATCCTAGTACCGACAAAGTTTTTTTGATTATCCCTGCGGTAGGTGTTGTTGAAGATCGTCGAACCTGGACACGTGACGAATGGAAGAAATTAGTTCATATCTTGGCAGAAGTTGGTATGGTGGCTGTGTTATATAATCCAGAAGATGAGAGCCAACGGCGTGCAGCAGGGGATATGGTTTCAGGAGAACCGAGTGCTAAACCGCGTTTCGCGATAGGACTTCGGCTCCACGAGTTAGCAATCTGGGCTTGCGTTAGTACAGTGAGCATCGTTCGGGACAGCGGGCCATTGCATGTAGTAGCAGCCAGTGTTGGCCCAGAAGGTAGACCGCGCGTTCTGGGGCTTTTCAGTATAATGCGCCCTAGCACGTGGAAACCCCTAAGTGACAACCTATACACTATTGGTCAGTGGCCGTTACCGCTAAGTCAGGCCGTTACCCCAAATGAAGTAGCAGTAAGAGCGGCTAACATTGAAGATTAACGCTCCGTATATGTTTTTGTGTTGCTGATTTCGCAGATTATCCGGTTTTCATTCAGCTGTCCATTTTATGTGTTTCTACTCGCGGTTCTGAAAGTCGAATCTCGAAAGTAATCAACAAAAAGTGAGAATTAGGGGGTAGCTGTGGATATTAAAGCTGTCGCGGGACGTGTCGAGAGTGTGGCGGCTGATGCCGTGATTGTGAACCTGTTTGAAGATGCCGAGCTGAGCGGCGCGACCGCCACGCTCGATACGGCGCTGGACAGCATGATCAGCAACCTGATCGAAGATGGTGACTTCAGCGGCAAGTCCGGGCAGGTGGCCGTGCTCTACACGCGCG
>JAEUQX010000142.1 GCA_016788625.1 Anaerolineae bacterium | reverse complement strand
TGGTCTCTAAAAACCGATCAACCTCGTTGTGCCTCATACGATGTAGTGTAGCACCTCGTCTGCCAAGATAAATGTTCGTTGAAAATTCCCAAAACTAGCCGCAAATAGCGTGATTTACCTCAGTAGGGTAGCTCCTCCGGTTGTGCCCCCGGATGGGTGAACGTCTCGATCTCAGACTCCTGGTAGCCATTGAGGAGGGGATCAGATTTGCCCAGCGCTGCCCAGAATGCCCTGCGCCAGGCGAGATAGGTTTCGTCCGTCAACAGGATGGCTGTGCGGAGCAACAGCCAGATCTCGTCGTACTCTGCTCGGTATCCGGGTGAGCGTTTGGCGCGCTTCTCCGCCTCGAATCTAGGCCGCTCTTGATGTGGCACATCGGGATGTTCTTCCAACCAGGCGGTGCGCGCTACTGTAACGATGAATCCAGATGGACTGTAGAGGGTGCCATGTTCCTGCTTGTAGACGGCACGGTTGAGCGCTGTTGATACAGCCTCATAACCATACACATCGACCAGCTGCCGGGCGTTGGAGAGCAACAGCCCCTTGCTGTCCGTTTTTCCTGCACCCGTGCTGGATTTGTTGGGGTTGGTGAACGCATGGACCTGCTGTGCGAGGCGTTCATGGTATTGATCACGCAACGGGTCTCGATAGAAGCGCTTTGGTTTGGGACGCTTTGCCTTCCTCGGTTTCTTCGGCTTCTTAGCTTCTTTGGGTAGGAAACTGAGTTGCTCTGTGGCAGGGCGTTCCGGGCTGTTCCAAATAGCGGCGCGGGTGAGTTCCTCGATGTGCTGCGACCAGATTTCCGGGGTAGGGGAGTCGGGTACGCGGCTGGCCGGGTGTGCCGCTTCAGCAGTGCTTGTTTCGTAGAACTGTTCCAGTGAGCGAGTCAACCGGCTGACTGCATCGTCTTCTTTTCCAGGCGTGGCAGCAAACAAGAGATAGCTGGCGACTTGCTGCTGGGCGAGCAGCCGCAGCGGGGGGGCGTCAACCCAATAGAAATTGGGGCCGCGCTTCATGATCCAGACCCGCCGCTTGCGTTTGAGCAGCCACTCGGCGGTTTCGCGGCGTTCTAAGTAGCGCTGGCCGCGATCATCCTGCAAACAGTATTTGCTGGGCTTGCGCGGATCCCGGTTGGGTTCAAATTCATCGTCGAGATTGAGCCAGTCAATCTCGACCACCCGGTCGTAGGTGGGGTGCGAGAAGACCCCGGATTGGGTGTGATAGCGCTGGATGGTGCGATGTGAAACGCCCAGACGTCCGGCTAAGAGGCCAAGATAGTATTTGTCAGGACGACGCTTGATAAAGGCGTGTTCCAACGCGCAGCGGTAGGCTGCGGGGGATGCCAGCGCCTCTGGTTTGAGCGGGTCGCCCCCTCCTGCTGGCCGGATGCCTAAGCGCTGGCAGAGGTCATTTACAGCGGGGAAACGGTAGTGCTGCGGGGGGCGTCCTCCCGTGTTAGGAGTTTTTGTATGGTTTGACGTTTGGACACCATTTTGGGGTCTAACTGGCTGGAAGCAAGAAAAACTCTCTTGCTCTTTGTCAAGGTCAGTGGTTAACCGGGTATGGGTTCTAGGGAAAGGGGCAGACTGAGGTTGAATAAGGCGGGCGTTCCCTTCAGCCTCGGTTTTGAGGGCGCGTATGATCGCCGGGCGGCCAATTCCTAAGGGGGATAGCAGCCCGTACATCTGCGCGTAGGTCAGATCGTCCCCTGGTTTGACGCCCTGACTAAGTAGCCCTTCATACACGCGCAGAAACGCAGTCCCTTCGACCTTATCCCGCTGGAGCAGATGCTCACGCACTGCTTGGTCGCAGACCGTCGTTCCGTCCGGGACAACTTGCCCGGTGCGCGGTGCAGCGTAGCGCGCTTGGTAGGCACTGTGGATCGTGTGGTTGGCTTCCTGCAGGCGCTGCTCATACGTTTCGCGGTTATGCGTGCCAACTGGCCGGGTGGTGGCATGGAGGTCGGCCAGCGCCTCCCGTGTCTGGGTCTCGGTGTAGCCGCTGCGGCGTGCCTCATGGCTCAGGCGGTAGAGGGCGGTGTTGCGGCTGCCGTGCTGGGTTGCCAGATCTGTGTAGTGGTTTTCGAGTGAGGGCTGCTGTGCGGGATGTGTTTGCCGGGCTGCTGGTCGCGCTGGAGAATGCGATGAATTGTCAGAAGCCCGGAGGAACTGCTTGATCTGCTCCACGTCGCTTGGGGTGAGAATGTGAGGCGGTAGATCGCCCTGGATGGTGTAGCGATGGCCGTTGATCATCGACGGCGGCGCGACGACATAGCGACCGTCGGCCTGCACGTCCAGCCCTGGTATTTTGCAGCTTGGAACGGCGATGAGCGCGGGGGTGTGGAAATACAGATGCCGCCCGCGAGCGGTTTTGACGGTGTAGGTGTTAACAAGCTGCGGACAGGCACTGGCGAAGGCCAGATAGAGATCGGTTGAGTCGAAGTCAAGGACGACGAGGTTGCTGATGCCGCCCGTGACAATCCCCATCGCTGGATACTTGTGGGTCATGAACCACATGCCCAGTTCGCGGGAAGTGGGCAGCCGTTTTTGATAGTCTTGCCATTTGATCGGAGGTTGTTTGGGGCGTGTGGAATCCGCTTCCCCGTACAGGGGAATGATGCTCCAGCCCTGGCTGACATAGGTTTCCGCACTTTGGTGAATGGCGCGGGGGGAATCCGAAGGGATGTGCCGGGTGCTGCGGCCCTGAGAGTGGTCTGAGTGGGGAAATTGAGGAGCAGTAGCCACGCGCGTCCTCTCAGCCTGACTTGCTTGGCCTGAGGAGCGCGGTGATCGTTAAGGATTGTTCTCTTGCCCGGTGTGCCCTTTTGGAGTATTCTTAGGGCAACTGGGATTTGACACTATTCCCACTTACAGCGCGTCCCGCATAGGACTAAGCAAGCACCCACACAGTTTTCCAGGACGGAGTGGGTGTTTGTGATTCTAAATCCCGATTACTATACCCCAGATATGTTAATGGCGAAAGTCAAAAATGGCTACTTGAGTTGCTGGCTGTCTGAAGTTGATACAACCTGATCTTAATTCAATCAAGAAACGAAAAAATTACATCGATGGTTCATATTCAAATCGAGTGAACAGATGTGATATCGTTGTTTACGTCATAAATTATAATATAAGAATGGGTCAGACTTCACATTTACTCGCCTACTAAAGCGGACACATCCCAGATACCCACAAAACCGCCTCCTGATGCCCCCGCAATTAAGTTGCCATCTGGATGCCAATCGACGGCATCTTGATAGCCGAAGAGTGCATCTAGACTCGGCCAAGCATCTAACCGCATTACTATGTGATCTTCAGATGGATCACACACTTCTATCCCCGAATACCAAGTCAGTGTGGCATACCACCGACCATTTGGACTCCAGTCAGTGAATCCACTTAAAGTACAGTTTTCAAGGCGATGGGCTACGCGATCACTCATACTGATATAGCCACTACCGAGGGTAAGTCGGTCGCCATTAGGACTCCATGTAACAGCGCCAGAAGTTGCATTCAGATATTCCGGCTTTTTCTGAAAGCTTTCCCATATGAATAAATGTTGATTGCCCACCGTGGCGGCGATGTGCCCTCGCCTTGACCAATCCAGTGAGAATATTTCATTCGTCTCGTGTTCAATAAGTGGTGCTGGCAATATAAAGTAGGTTGCCCCATTGAGGGGATCCCAAATCCGAATGGTTCGATCCCAACTACCGCTGGCGATTAAGCTACCATCAGGACTCCAAGCAATGCTCGGCACGTATCCTTCATGTTCATCATAACGTGTTAGTAATTCCCAATTTATTGTATCCCATATGTAAATGGCTTTCTGGCGTGGCTCATCAGGATCAAATGTTCCTATGTCATTTCCGCCTCCGGCTGCAATTAAACTACCATTGGGACTCCATGCCAATGTTTTCATCTGTTTTGTGGGCAATTCGAGCAACCGAATGAATTCCAACTCTCTTGTGTAGATTGAGACTCCCTCTGTATCGCCGATTGCAAGAAACTTACCATCGGGACTCCATGCCAAGGCGCTAGCCGTGGACTTCTCGATCTGCATGATCGGGGGTATGCTTGTTTCCTGGGCGACACAATTTATTGTTGCTGACCCAAATATCAGTAAGCTGAATAAAGTGAAATGCAGAGCAACTCTCACCTTCATGATTTAAACAACTCTCTCATTAATCCATCGAAGTAATTGCGTACAGCGTCAGCATTTTGTGTTGCGTCCCAGGCAACATCAAATTCTTCGAAACTTCCATCAAACATTCGCACCAAAACTCTCTGTCCACTGCCGCTGAGTACAGCGGTCATCCCAATATCTGCTAACAATTCTTCGCGGGAACCAACTGCTTCGATTTGCCCCACATAACCTGTTAGAATTTGGGCGGGACTATAACCAGGTTGTGAAGAATCAGAGTAATCTCCGACTTCATAAATGTACTGTGGATTTAGTGGGACACCCGTCTTTATCTGAAAATTCTGATCTAGGTATTGTGCTAATGATGTCTGAGCCGGGATGATTGATGTTACTATATCACGTCCGATGGCACGATCAAGCTGATGGAAAAATTCGTGTGTAATTGCTCCTACTGACATCTGACTCCCCAAAAAAATGTCGTAATTGCCTTCAATTAAGGGTGTCAGCCCACTAAACCCTTCTTGATCATCGAGTCTAGTGGTTTTTTCTGCTCCTAGATGTATATTAACCCGACCGTTCTCTGAGAAGAAATGGTTGAAAGCGTCTATGCCTTGGCCTGGCACCAATCTTTCGATGTATTGCAATATTGCTAGGTTTGATACTGCCAATGCTGTCATTTGCTCGATCTGTTGCTGCTCAGTGAATTCGTTTTCTCGAAACACATCGTACCCAAATACAGCCTCTAATAGGGCTTCATACTCTTCAGCGGTGCCGCCTTCGTCGAGATTATTCAAAGCATTTGTGATCCCCATCTTTTGCAATCGGAGATGTTCCAATGACGAGCGCGCCTCCGCTGGCGTCAAGATTCCTGCACGCATATCAGCAAGAATCTGCTCTTGATCCAGCTTATAAGCCTCTATAGCTAAATTAGCTGCATCAAGAAATGCGGGGTTAATGTTTTCCGATTGCAATTGTTGGTTGTTCCAAGCCTGCACCATCCTTCGTGCTAATTCATCATCTCCACGATGCCAGCCATAGTGGGCAAAGCGATGAAGATACTTCTCATTGGAAACATGCTTCGGCTTGCCCTCATGCTGTAAAGCCATCAAGAGGCTTTGGGCTAAGGGGTTGCCTGCTGCCGCAACATACATTTCCACTGGCAAGGCTCGCGGCTGCGGTTTGTAACGGCTATTGGGCTTTCCCCCGCGCGGTGAAGCAGGTGTTGGGGCTGGCTGAGCAGATGGCTGGCTCGATGTGCCCATTTTAGGCAGTGCTGGCTTGTTCTGGGGGTGTTGTGTTGCTGGCTTCCCCGATGGCTTTCCAGATGAAGATTGCTTCCCTTGCTTGGGGTTATGTTTTGGCTTGGACTGGAATTCGCCGTCCCACTGGGAGTTGTTAGACTGTTTCTTCGCCATGCCAGCACCTCATTCTACAAACCCACATGTGATGGGTGGGGTAAATATCTTTCATTCGCAGGCCGTCTCGTTTACCGACGGCCTGCATTGCCACTTGCCTGGTTTAGTACGTCAGGCGCGTTTCCACTCCCAAATTGCTGCGACCGACGACGCCCAGTTTCCAGGGATAGCTCTCAGGAGCAGGTTCCAAGTACCAGGTGGTTTTCCACAGCGTCGCGCTCATGGTCAGTTCGTGGGCTTCCCCGATGATGGTGTAGCTTTTGCTGTGCCCGCTCTGCGTTTCCTGCACCGAGATCAGCTTGCCCAACGTCAAGGCCAACTGCTGCGTGTGCTTGCTGTTGGTAGGATGTCCGGCGTCGCTGCCTTTCTTGCCGTGACTGAGTACGGTGATGGCACTCACTTCGCCGCGCGGCTGCCCGCGCCGCCGCCGCTCGAAGTCGGCGATGTACTGAGCCTGTTCGAGGCTGTCAATGGACGGCAGGTTAATCCGCAATGTGCGACGGCCAAAGTCAATGATGCTGGCTGCATCGACAGCCTTTGCTTCCATCTCGCCGCTGTCAAGGATTTTGCGTCCCCGGATGATGCATTTCTTGACGATGGCAGCCTCGGTGCCGGTGTTGACCAGCTTGAGTTCCGCGCCGTTGGCTTTGGCGTCCACGGTGACGGTTGCGCTGCCTGCCGCGTATTCCAGGTCGGTTACAGTGACATCTTTCGCGCCGACGCGGTTTTTGCCCTCGTCTTCGTACTTGATATAGACGGTGCGGGTTTCGCCAGGATTGACCCGAATGACGCTGTTATCAAGCTGCCAAAGGATATCAGTCGTCACGGTTCCGATCTTGCGCGGATGGCAAATGACGATGACCTCGTTCTTGGTCTGCTCGATGCTGGCGTAGCTGTACTGCATGTCGGTCATCACATCGTTGAAGGTTGCGTCAACAGCAGCCCCTTGCAGCAGGTGATGACGATTCCAGAACAGTGCTTTGCCTTCGCGGTCAAAGAGGAACTTGCCATGTTCGGCGGCGGTGATATCGCCAATGGCGCGGTAGACATCGAAGCTGTTCTTTTCCTCGTCGGAAGCACCGCCCTGCACCACCCAGTTATCGGCTGCCATGCCCAGCGTCAGCGCCCCTGCATCCAGGGTGCTGTAGGCACTGGTGTTTGCCAGGTAGGTCGTCAGTCCGACCTCACTGTTGCCAATGCGCCCCAGGACCCAGGCTTTGTTGAGGGCTGGTGGAACCACCACCTCTTTGATGAGATCTGCCATGATTTGGTCGGTGCGTTTATTCTCTTGCAGCGGGAGTCTGCTTTCAGCAGCTTTTAGAAACTGCATAGCACCAATGGCAGTGATTCGAATGGTGCGTTTGCCGAATTTACCGACTCCTGGCTCGATCTTGTCCACCCACCCCACCCAATGGGTACGTGGCTGATTAACCCCTGAGCCATCATCTGATTGAATGCGAACCGGGCGTTGTGGGCGTACCTTGCCGAACAGCGGGCTGGTGGCATACTCCGGTGAGTAGCGTTTGTCCGAATTATCCAGCGTCAGATCGAGCGTAGACTCATCTGCTACGTCCTGGTAAGGCGTTCGCCCGCCCAGAAACCAATTGGCCGAAATAACCCGACTGGTCACATTGTCATAGGTGCCAGTGTAGTCACCGTTACGATCCCAATCAACTGCAATTGTCCAAGTGGTTGTCATGCTCTCTCCTTATTCCTAAGACAATA
>JAEUQX010000035.1 GCA_016788625.1 Anaerolineae bacterium | reverse complement strand
CGCGAAAAGAGCGTATTGCTGATGCGTTCGGGCTGGCGCAGCGCCTGCGGATGTGTCGCCCAGGCCGCTTCTGTGCGCCCGATAACCAGGCAGTCCGCCTGTGTTATTCGGGTGATGGTGCTTCGCCATTCGTCAGATCGTGTCTCGACCCAACGCAGCAGCCGATCCATGTCAGCATAATGAATATGCTCCGCGCCAGTATCAGCCGCCAGCTTGAGCGCCATGTAACGCCCATGCGACCAATCGGCATTGCGGTGAATCTGTACGGCGGCCAGACCCTGCAAAGCGGCGAGGTCCGATTCCGCTGCTGATGGCGGCAGCGAAATGATAATATGGCTGTATGCCTCCTGTAACTGCCCAAGCAAGCGCAGCAGCCGCCCGCTCTCGCCGCGCGGATTCCAGGTCGTTGCCAACGCAATGGTCATATGGCAGCCTCCCCGAACTCGTCGAAATACGCCCGGTAAAGCATATCGAGCGCGAAGGCAAATGGCAGATTATCGACCTCTGCCCGATTCAGGAACGCCAAGCGCTGCCCTTCGCGCAGATTGATCTGTGCGGGGGTACGATCCGTCTCTCCGATGAATGCATGGATCTGCACCGCGTAACGCTGTCCCGCAATTTCGAAAGCGTGGTCGAAGCTGCGCCAGAAGGTCAGCGACGGGCAGAATTCGACTTCTTCCAGCAATTCGCGACGGGCAGCTTCATCAGGAGACTCACCATCCTCGACTGCCCCGCCAAGCGTCGACCAACAGGCCGGATACAGGATCGTCGGCTTGTCGTCGCGTAGATGTGCGCTCAGTCTGCCGTGTGGGTCGCGCAGAAAGATGCTGACCGTCGCCGGACGAACAAGCTCAGCCATTGAGTTTCAGTTCCCGCATGACAGTATCCAGATCTTTGTCACCGCGACCGGAGAGGTTGACCAGGATAACCGCGTCTTTGGGCATCGTCGGCGCACGTTTGATAGCTTCCGCGACGGCATGTGAACTCTCCAGCGCCGGAATAATACCCTCCATGCGGCACAGGGTTTGCAGCGCTTCGAGCGCTTCTTCGTCAGTCGCCAGCGTGTAATAAGCGCGCTCGATCTGGCGCAGATAAGCGTGTTCGGGACCAACCGAGGCGTAGTCCAGCCCGGCGGATACGCTGTGCGTGTTCATGATCTGCCCGTCACTGTCTTGCAGTACGAACGAACGCGCACCGTGCAGCACACCAGGTCGCCCGATCTGCGGGTCTGCAAAGCGCGCCGCGTGTTCGCCGCTCAGAACACCGTGCCCACCAGCCTCGACACCAATCAGTTCGACATCCTCATCGTTGCGGAAGCCGTGAAACATGCCGATAGCATTGCTGCCGCCGCCGACGCAGGCGATACAGGTATCCGGCAGACGTCCGACCTGCTCCAGCATCTGCGCGCGCGCCTCGACGCCGATTACGCTCTGGAAATCGCGCACGATCATCGGATAAGGATGCGGCCCCAACGCTGAGCCGAGCAGGTAGAAGGTTGAACGCACATTGGTCACCCAATCGCGGATGGCTTCGTTGATGGCGTCCTTGAGCGTTTTGCTGCCACTTTCGACCGGAACGACGTTCGCGCCGAGCAGCTTCATGCGAAAGACGTTAGGCTGCTGCCGCGCCATATCGACGCTGCCCATATAAACGTGGCATTCCAGGCCGAGCAGCGCGCAGGCCGTCGCGCTGGCAACGCCGTGCTGCCCTGCCCCGGTCTCTGCAACGATGCGCTGCTTGCCCATACGCTGTGCCAGGAGCGCCTGACCGAGTGCGTTATTGATCTTGTGCGCGCCTGTGTGCGCCAGGTCTTCGCGCTTGAGGTAAATCTGCGCACCACCCAACTGCTGCGAAAGACGCTGAGCGTAGGTGATGGGTGTTGGGCGTCCGGTATAAGTCTGCTGCAACTGCATCAAACGCTGCTGAAAAGCCGGGTCGGCCATCGCATCGCGATAGGCAACGATCAACTCATCGAGCGCCGGAATGAGCGTCTCCGGGACGAAACGCCCGCCGAAGTCGCCAAAATAGCCGCGCGCATCGGGCACCTCAGTCACATCGGTTTGAATGTATGGGCTTGTCATATCTGCCATATGTTGTAACTTTCTTCGACTCAACATTTCGCCAATGGCGTCGGGATAATTGTCGTCGCGGACACGGCAATGCCGTTTCCCTACTGAATGTTCAGGATCATTTTCGGAGCTATGAGCGTACAGCTAACGACTATTGACCAATGACTTACGACTCAGCCGCCCTTCGCTGCCTGGATGAACGCGCGAACTTTGGTCGGGTCTTTCTGACCGGGCTGTCCATCGAACTCCACCCCGCTGGCGACATCGACGCCCCAGGGCTGCACGGCCTGCACGCGCGCCGCCACGTTGTCCGGCGTCAATCCACCCGCCAGCATCAGGCGCGGCACCTGCGCCTTAACGGCCAGCGCGACATCGATACTGGCCTGCTCGCCCGTACCGCCATAGAGCTGCGGGTGATAGGCGTCCAGCAGCAGTGAAGGAATGCGTTCGTTCGTTGGCAGGTGCGGGCTGAAGTACTGGACATCATCAAGGGCCTGCGCCAGATTGGCTGGACGAATGGCCTTGAAGCCTATCCCACGCAGTTCGCGCAGCATGTCATCGGACTCATCACCGCTCAACTGGGCGGCGTTCAGCCCCACCTTGCGCGTAAAGGCCGAAATCACCCCGACCACCTCGTTGACGAAGACGCCAACCAGCACCGGGCAAGCCGCGCCCAACTGCTCGCGCAGCGCGTCACAGATCGGCTGAGCCATTTCTGGCGCAATATAACGCGGACTCTTCTTATAGAAATTGAAACCCAACAGATCCGCGCCAGCCTGTGCCGCTGTCAGCGCATCATCAAAAGTCGTAACGCCGCAAATCTTAACCTGAGGCATGATTCACCTCGCACGGTTGGCTGCTGAACAGCCGCACTTGTTGAGCGATGTCGGCAGCCTTGACCAATCCTTCACCGACCAAAACCGCCCGCGCGCCAAAGCTGCCCATGCGCCACACATCGTCGGCGCTGCGTATCGCACTCTCAGCCACCAGCGTAACGCCCGGCGGGGTCATGCGCGCCAGCCGCTCGGTCGTATGCAAATCTTCGTGAAAGGTACGCAAATCGCGGTTGTTGACGCCGATCAACGTCGCGCCGCAGCGCAGCGCCCGCTCCATCTCCACCTCATTGTGCACCTCGACGAGCGCAGCCATGCCCAGCCCGGTAATCACATCGTGCAAATCACGTAACTGGGTATCATCGAGCGCCATGACGATCAGCAGAGCCGCATCCGCCCCGGCTGCACGACCCTGGTAGACCTGGTAGGGGTCGAGGATGAACTCCTTGCAGAGCAGCGGCAGATCAACCGTCCGCCGCACGGTTTCCAGCACCGGAAAACCGCCCTGGAAGAAGCGCTCGTCAGTCAGCACAGAGATGGCCGATGCACCGTTCTGGGCATAAGTCGTGGCGAGCGCGACCGGATCGAAGTTCTCAATCAGCACGCCTTTGCTCGGCGAGGCTTTCTTCACCTCCGCGATCAGCGTCACGGTGTCGCGACGCAGAGCGGCGGCGAAATCGCGAGCGGGCGGGGCGGCGGCAGCTTGTGCCTGGAGCGCTGGCAGCCCCACCTGTGCGCGGCGCTCAGCGACCTCGACCAGTTTATGCGCCAGAATTGTATCCAGGATCGTTCCGGTTTCGATGAAGGCTTGCCCGGACATGATTTCCCCCACCCTACTGAGTAAACTGACGGGAGCGCGTGATAAGCGCGTCCAGTTTGGCGTATGCCGCCCCACTGTCGATCACCTGCGCCGCCAGCTCGATACCATCCTTGAGCGAATCGACTTTATCGGCAGCCAGCAGCGCTGCGCCTCCGTTAAGCAGCACTACATCGCGTTTTGCGTCGCGAATTTCGCCCTTGAGGATGCCTTTCAGGATAGCTGCGTTGGTTGGCGCATCGTCGCCCAGCAGTTCGCTGATGTTCGCTCCCCGGAAGCCGTATTCGCGCGGATCGATTTCAAACGTCCGCACCGCGCCGGCATGATAATGGCTGACATGGTTCGGCCCAGTCGTGGTCAGTTCGTCCAGTCCGCCATAGCCGCTGACCACAATCGCGCTCTTTGAGCCAAGCTTGGCAAAGACGTGCGCGATCAGGTCGGTCAGGTCGGAGGCGAAAACACCCATGAGCTGCCGCTGCGCCCCCGCTGGATTGGTCAGCGGCCCCAGGATATTGAAGATCGTGCGAACACCCATCTGGCGGCGCGGCCCGATGGCGTGCTTCATGGCCGGATGCAGCTTGGCCGCGAACAAGAAGCCGATACCGACATCATCGATGCATTCGCCCACCTGCTCCGGCGTCAGGTCAAGATTGACACCCAGTTCGGCCAGCACATCGGCGCTGCCACACTTGCTGCTGGCGGCGCGATTGCCGTGTTTGGCGACGCGCACCCCTGCCCCCGCCGCGACGAAAGCGACGGTTGTGCTGATGTTAAACGTACCGGACTTATCGCCGCCCGTACCGCAGGTATCGAGCAGTTCATCAGCGGGCTGCTGCGAGGGGACGCGATGCGAGTTGGAACGCATGGCCCGCGCGCTGCCGACGATTTCTTCCGAAGTTTCGCCCTTCATGCGCAGCGCCATCAGGTATGCGCCAATCTGCGCCTCGGTTGCGCCGCCCGTCATGATCTGGTTCATGACCGCCTCGGCTTCATCTTCCTGGAGATGCCCAAAGCGGCTCAGTAAGTCAATTGCGCGTTGAATGTCCATATTCACCTGCTCCATTATTACACGCCCGTCAGGCGGCGCACTTCAGCCACCGTCTGGTCGGCAATCGCCCGCGCCTTGGCCGCACCGTTCGCCAGCAGGTCATCCAGGTAACGCTCATCCTCGGTGATCTCGCGGTAGCGCTTCTGAATCGGCTCCAGCGTCCTGACTACCTGGTCGAGCAGTTCGCGCTTGAGGAAGCCGTAGCCCTTGCCTGCGAACTTCTCTTCGATGGCAGGGCGCGACTCGCCGGAGAGCACTTCATAGAGGACGAGCAGATTCTTGACGCCGGGCGAAGCGTGTTCAAATCGCACCTCGCTGCCCGGATCGGTCACGGCAGACATGATGGCCTTTTTGATAACCGACGGTTCATCGAGCAGCGAAATCGCGTGCCCCTTGCGCGTCTCGGCGACACTCTTGCTCATCTTGGCAGTCGGGTCGTCCAGTCCCATCACGCGTGCGCCCGCTTCGCGATACAAGCCCTGCGGCAGCGGGAAACACTCCCCAAACAGATGATTGAAGCGCTGGGCGATGTCGCGCGTGATCTCGACATGCTGGCTCTGGTCTTCCCCGACTGGCACAAAGTTAGCCTTGTAGATCAGGATGTCCGCTGCCTGGAGCGCGGGATAGGTGAAAAGCCCGCTGCTCACACTTTCCGCCTGCTCCGACTTGGTTTTGAACTGCGTCATGCGTTCCAGCCAGCCCATTGGCGTGCAGCAGCCCAGTATCCATGATAGATAGGCGTGGCCGGGAACATCCGATTGCAGGAAGATCACCGCGCTGTCCGGGTCGATGCCGCAGGCCACATACAGCGCCGCGACCATGCGCGAATTGTGGCGCAGCACATCGGCCTTGACCGCTTCTGGGATGGTCAGCGCGTGCAGGTTGGCGATCATGAACAGGTTGTTGAACTCGTGCTGCTTCTGCACCCAAACGCTGATCGCACCGATGTAATTGCCGATGTGCAAAATACCCGTCGGCTGAATACCAGAAAGCACACGTTTCTTATCGGTCTTGAAGATGTTATCCGCTGTGTAAGTGTTTTCCAGAACCGTCATCCAAGCACTCTCTCTGCTACCTTGAGTTCCAAGAAATTCTGCAAAATGCGTGGGCCGAAACGCGTCAGGATGCTCTCCGGGTGAAACTGCACCCCGAATATGGGATACTCGGTGTGGCGCAGCCCCATGATTTCGCCCGCATCGGTATAGGCCGTGACGACCAGACAGGACGGCAGCGTCTCGCTCTCGACAATCAGGCTGTGATAGCGTGTCGCCTCGAACGGGTTCGGCACGCCGTCAAACATCGGGTCGCCCGTGTGCTGAAGCATGCTGGTCTTGCCGTGCATCAGGCGCGGAGCACGCTTGACCACGCCGCCATAGACCTGCCCGATGCACTGATGCCCCAGGCACACACCCAGGATGGGGATGTGTGGCCCCAATTCGCGCAGCACCTCCAGCGATACGCCACTGTTATCCGGGTCGCCGGGACCCGGCGAAATCACGATCCGGCTGGGGTTAAGCGCGCGAATCTGGCTGAGCGTGACCTGATCGTTGCGAACGACCTCAATCTGTGCGCCCATCTCGCCCATCTCCTGGACGAGGTTATAGGTAAAGCTGTCGTAGTTGTCGATAACCAGAATCATTTGCGTTTGTCCTCCAGCTCAGGGAAGGCCTTTGACTCCAACCCCTCCAGATGCATAACATCATCGGCGGCGACCAACTGCCATACGCCATCGTCGCCAAGGTGAATCGTCGTCACCGACGAATTGCTGAACAGGGTCTTGGTACGGTAACCGCCGGGCAGGAGGTCGGTCAACAATGCGTTAATCGCGGTGGTGTGTGACATAATCGCAACCGTTTCACCCGCCGCCTGAGCGATGATGTCATCGAAAGCAGCGCGCATTCGCTTACGAACGTCGGCGCGCGATTCGCCGCCAGGAACACGGAAGTTGTCTGGATCCTCCATCAGCCGGGCATATTCATCCGGGAACCAGTTCTGCATCTCGTCTGGCGTCAGCCCCTGCCAATCGCCAATGTTGCGTTCGCGCAGCCGCTCATCTAGGATCGGCTGAAAATCCAGCGGTTCCACGATAAGCTGTGCGGTTTCCAGAGCACGACGAAGGTCGCTCGAATACAAGGCACTAATGCCAATATTGCGCATGAAAGACGCCAACCGCTGCGCCTGCTTACGGCCCAATTCATTCAGCGGAATGGCGACCCAACCCTGCCAGCGAAGCTGACGGTTCCAATCAGTCTCGCCAGGCCGGATGAAAATCACACGTTTGACTGCCATCAACACCTTCCTTATTCCAAACCGCGTTCAGCGTACTGAATGGCGACGGCGACGGCGCGCGCTTTGTTCACGCTCTCCTCGAACTCGAAGGCCGGGTCGCTGTCCGCAACGATGCCCCCGCCCGCTTGCAGCATCACCCTATCGCCCTGCACGAGTACCGAGCGGATGGTGATGCAGGTATCCATCGAACCGTCAAAGCTGAAGTAGCCCACCGCGCCGCCATAGGTGCCTCGGCGCAAACCTTCGAGTTCTTCGATGATCTCCATTGCCCGCACTTTGGGCGCGCCGCTGAGCGTACCCGCCGGGAACGTCGCGCGCAAGAGGTCGAAGGCGTCCATATTGGCACGCAGCTTCCCATTCACCTCGCTGACGATGTGCATCACGTGGGAGTAGCGCTCGATATACATCATCTTGAGGACTTTGACCGTGCCGTAATCGCACACGCGCCCCAGGTCATTGCGTCCCAGGTCAACCAGCATGACGTGTTCCGCGCGTTCTTTGGGGTCATTAATCAGTTCATCGGCCAAACGCTGATCTTCCTGCTCGGTCGCGCCGCGTTTGCGCGTGCCGGCGATGGGACGCACAGTAGCAACACCATCTTCCAGCCGCACCATCATCTCTGGCGAGGCACCAATCAGGCTGAAGTCTTCACCAAAGTTGAGAAAGAACATGTAGGGCGAAGGGTTGAGCATCCGCAGGGCGCGGTAAATCGCCAGCGACGGCGCGGAGGTGCGACTGCTGAAGCGCTGCGACAGCACGATCTGAAAGGCATCGCCCGCCGCGATGTATTCCTTAGCAGCGCGCACATTATCCTCGAACTGCTCACGAGGCATATTCGAGCGCAGTTCTTCACCGAGCGGATCACCCGGAGGAGGGGGCACAGAGAGCGGCTCGCGCAGCATCGCGACGATCTGCTCGATACGCTCAACCGCATCATCATAAGCCTGATCGGGGTCGCCTGTGTTGTGGGCATTCGCCAGAACAATCAACTGGTGCTTGGCGTGGTCGAAGATCACCAGCGTATCCGGCAGCATGAAGGCCGCATCGGGCACATGCAGTTCGTCCACTGCCGTGTCGGGCAGTCGCTCGAAGTAACGCACCACGTCGTAGCTCAGAAAGCCCACCGCCCCACCGACGAAACGCGGCAGACCGGGCACCTTGACGGGCTTGACGCGGGCAAACTCCTGCTTGATCGCGCCCAACGGGTCCTGTCCGGTGGGAAGAGGACGAACCGAGGTCACACCATGATGGGTGCGCGTGACCTGATTATCCTTGACGGTAATCACGCCTTTGGGATTCACGCCGAGGAATGAGTAACGACCGATGTGTTCGCCGCCTTCGACGCTCTCCAACAGAAAGGAGTATGCACCTTGCCGCGAGAGCTTCATATACACAGAGACGGGCGTCTCCAGGTCGGCAGGCAGCGTGCGATAGACGGGCACCAGATCACCCTGCTCGAACAGGCGGTGGATAGACTCCCGACTCGGTCGGATGACATCACGGACTTGCGGGGCAAACAGAACCATACGCACATCCTCCCAATGAAAAAACCCCTTCGTCAGTCAAGGACGAGAAGGGGTTCCCGTGGTGCCACCTTGGTTAAGCTGTGCGACAGCTTCACTCTGTCAATGACGGGCAAATGTAGTTAGACATTCATATGCCGATCACTGGCGCTGCGATAACGGGGCGCATCCGGCGGGGGCTACTCACTGCGTTTTCGCCCACGCAACTCCCTGGGCCATTCCACTTCAGCGTGTGTACCGCCTTCACAGCACCCGGCGGCTCTCTGAACACCGTATTGGAGTGTACTTTTCCAGATCAACGTCATTTCATGTTTGATTGCAAACGAGCATAACGACAATTGTGGACGGTGTCAAGAGGGTGGGAAATCGTTCTTGTAGTTGAATATCAGTTGTGAGCAGCCAAAACTCAGCTCATGGGTAGACACCCAAACTGACCAGAATGTTTCGTTCCATGACACGATTCGTATCATTGAAGCGTAGCAACTGGGTTGTAACCCTTCCAGCCGCAGTGAGAGGAACAATCAATGCCCCTTTTAGTTGGAAGTGTTCCGACCAGTTATCCAGACGCGGATTAAAAAGAAACTCGCCTTTTAGGGTAAGTGGGTCAATAGATGAAAGATCACTACCCTTGTGAAGGTTGCAATCATGACAACATAAACAGAGGTTGGACGCAAGCGTTTCACCCCCATGTTTTTCAGCGATGATATGGTCAATCTCATGGCGTTTGATGGTGAACTCCTCTTTAAGCAGGCAATACTCACATTTGTAACCTGCCCGTTCACGAACAAAGCGCCTGAGTGAATCAGGAATATAGGTCACTATCGCGCCAGTTTTTCGTAGGCACGTATCTTAACCAGCCGCATCAGATGCTCAAGGCGCGTGTAATCCTGAAGCTCCTGCAATTCCTCAGGCGTCAGCGTCCCATTCCGGTTCCCTTCGAGCAGGCTGCTGATATACGCCTCGTTTGCATCGGATAGGCGATACTCAACGATCTGTTCCAGGGTCGGTGACGATGTCACGAATTCGGCAAATTCTTGGTAAGGCGTTCGCAGTACAGCAGACATATCGCTTCACCTCACTTTTCATGCTTCCATTGTACATCAGTACGGTCGCACGCAACGGAAGCCAACGGCCACCCCCGCCAGATTCGCGGCAGCACGAGCGCGGTTGCTGGCGTAGGCATAGTAGTCCGAAGCGTCGTAGTATGAACTGCCGCGCATCACCCGCTGCGAGGTCAGATCAGTTATACCTTCGCGCCCATCCGCAGCGTACGGATAAACAAAGCCGTCGTAGAGTGTGCTGACCCATTCCCACACGTTGCCTGCCATGTCCTGCCCCGCGACCCACGACGCGCCATTCGGACGGCTGCCTACCTGCGCAGGCTGAGCGTTGGCGTTGCCCGGCCACACCAGATAGTCCGGCTGCCAGTCGTTACCCCAGGGGTAGAACAAGCCATCCGGGCCGCGCGCCGCATATT
>JAEUQX010000725.1 GCA_016788625.1 Anaerolineae bacterium | reverse complement strand
ACCGCTTTGCTCTATGCTTCTGTAGGACACGCCGGAGCTTCTGGCTATCTGACCGCGATGGCGCTGCTCGGCGTAGCGCCTGCTACCATGCGCCCCACGGCATTAGTCTTGAATGTCCTCGTTGCCAGTATTGCCGCTTTTAAGTTCTACCGTGCTGGGGCTTTCTCGTGGGCGCTTTTCTGGCCGTTCGCCATAACTTCAATTCCATTGGCTTTTATCGGTGGTGGTGTCACCCTGCCAACCAACGCCTATAAAGTCGTTGTTGGATTGATTTTGATCTATGCTGCGTATCGCATGTTTAGCAGCACACACGCTCTAACCCCAGAAATCATCACATCTCCACCACCCATACTGGCGCTGTTGTCTGGCGCAGGGATTGGATTGCTGTCTGGTCTCACTGGCACAGGAGGCGGTATTTTCTTAAGCCCGCTGTTATTGTTCATGCACTGGGCTAAACCACGACAGGCATCGGGCGTATCGGCGGTGTTTATTCTGGTGAACTCTGTTGCTGGATTATTGGGACAGCCGACCAGTCTAAGTTCACTGCCCGAGGTGCTGCCGCTCTGGTTAATTGCTGTGGCTATCGGAGGCTGGATTGGGGCAGACTATGGAAGTAAACGTTGGGGCAATCATCAAGTACGTTATGCACTGGCTGTCGTCATGGTGATTGCGGGTCTTAAGTTGATTCTGACTTGACCCTGCACCCTAACCACCCATATGATACATTTCTACTTTTTCAGTTCGCTGCCCGCTACTGCGCTCTTCCGAATAGCGATCTGCCCGCTGCTGCCAGGTCTGCGTAATGCGTTCAATGATGGTGTCATCTGAAGCCCCTGCTCGCAGCAGATCACGCAGGTCAACTCCCTTTCTCGCAAACAGACAGGTGTACATTTTTCCTTCCGCTGAAAGGCGCAGCCGGTTACAGCCACCGCAAAAAGGTTTTGAAACGGACGTGATGAACCCAAGCTCACCGCTGCCGTCGGCGTACCGATAGCGTCGAACAACTTCGCCATGATGTTGAGCACGGAGTGGCTCCAACGGAATCACGCGCCCAATTTGCTGGATGAGGTCGTCGGTGAGCAGAACGTGATCGTATTTCCAGCCGTTGAGCGTCCCCGTGTCCATAAACTCAATGAAGCGGATGATATGCCCATGTTGACGGAAGTAGAGCGCAAGATCAACAAGCGTGTGATCATTGACACCCCGCTGAACCACAGTGTTGATCTTGAGAGGTACAAAGCCTGCGCGTTCTGCTGCTTCAATCCCGCTCAGCACATCACTGACCTCGGCGCGTCCGCCATTCATCTGTTTAAAGATGGCAGCATCCAGACTGTCAAGGCTGATGTTTAGGCGCTTTAGACCCTGTTCGCGCAGCAGCTTGGCCTTTTGCGGCAGCAAATAGCCGTTGGTCGTCATCGCAATATCGTGAATACCATCAACCTGTGAGAGCATCCCGACCAACCGTTCGATATGGGGACGCACCAGCGGCTCACCACCGGTCAGACGGATCTTGCGGACACCAAGACGGCTGAAAATCCGCGCCAACCGCACAATTTCCGCGAAGGTCAGCAGATCGCCGTTGGTGATAAAGCGGTATCCCTGTGGAAATTTGTGCGCGGGCATACAGTAGGAACAACGGAAGTTGCAACGATCCGTTACGGAGATACGGAGATTTTCAAGCGGGCGATTGAAGGCATCGTAGAGGGTCATGGCAGCAACTTCTGGATGTGTGCCACATCATCAGGGGTATTCAAATTCACAAATGAACGTTGGTCAGGGTCAAAGCGTTCAACTTCTGCGGCAGTAACCAATCGGACTTGAAGACGTGCGTAAATACTACTGATGCGAAACTGCCCCTGCTCAAGCTGTTCTCGAATGACTGGCAGACAGGTGCGATGATAGATGGCGTGCAGGCTCTCATAATTGCCTGCAATGTATGGCACGACGCTATCCACTCCTGATCGCAGACCCAGCATGTATCGTAACAAATCTACACACACAAAAGGCATGTCACAGGCGACGCACAGTGTATAGTCGGTCAGACTGTAATGCAGCGCCGTGTAAAGCCCACCCAACGACCCGCACATCGGATATACATCGCTATACATGGGTAAATCAAGGTGTGCGTACTGCTCAGGTGTATTGGTAACCAGAAGTACGGGCAGGCGCAGCGCAGTTACGCAGTCGATCACATGCGCAATCAGCGGCTTACCATCAAGCAACACAAAACTCTTGTTGGTTCCCATGCGTCGGGAAAGGCCACCAGCCAGAACTGCCACCGTCACATCATTTCGCATGTGCCTGCACAACCTCATTCAGCACAGCATCAAAAGCATCACTGCCAACCTGATAGTAATGATCACCGGCACACGTGCGGCAGATCGCCTGTCCGTCAACGATCACTTCGCGCTCATTGATAATCTCTTCGCCGCAAACAGCACAGTTGACACGTACACCGGGACGGCTGATAAGCTGTTTCAAGGCGATGGTGAGCGTCACAGGCTGCCAGCACAACATCTGTTCAACAGGCATCACCTGATAGGCTTCTAACTGGGCGTGCCAGCGGCTGCGGGCATCCGGCAGAGTCAAACGGGCGTTGGCGCGTGATTCAGCGTGAGGGAAAATACGAACGGCACGCTCGGTCTTGGTATCGACAAAGGTCGCCGCGACTTTGCCAAAATCCATCAAGCGCATCGTGCGGTGTCCCAGCGAACAACCCGTCGCCACTGACACCCCATCGGCAAAACAGCCATCCGTTTCGACAAAAGTTAACAGCCGTTTATCCGACTGTGGCAATTCCAAATGCAGCAGTTCGGCGGCATACATACCCATGCGAACGCCAATGACCTGTCGAGGACAGAGATGGTCGTGTCGGTCGGCAGCCTGGGCCAGTAATTCCACAAAGGACGCCATGAACCTTTTCCTTTACGTGAAGGGAGACTGGCAGGGGTGACATGGTGCCACCCCTGCCGGATTTTCCACTAGACTTTTTCGACGCGCACCAAGGTGTCATAGAATACCGCGCTGCCGCCCACCGGATCGACTAAGGTGGTGTTCGGAGTATGCGGATCCGTTCGCAATGCTGCGTTAATATGCAAACCACGCCCACGTCGCTCATCAGCCGGAACAGTTACACCGTTGATGGTGACCGGGGTGCTGCCATAGGCCCAGTGCCCAAAGCCCAGACTGACGGCGATCACACCGGGGCGAATACCCTGTACTGCTTTGACTTTGCCGACCATAGGAACCTTATTCCCATTGCCCAAATCCCACTCACCTGCCGGGTTGGTGGGCGAGATGATGCGAACCATATCGCCTTCAATCAACCCACGAGCAGTGGCGTCGGCAACGTTCATCAGGACAAAGTTTTCGGGCAGCACACCAAGCAGCCAGTAATTGGACGCGGTACGACTTTTCGTCTGCGCGATCTCACGGTAGGTAATGAGGCGCAGGTCGAAGCCTTCTTGCGCATCCAGTTCATCGAGCTTTTCACCGAGTAATCCGGTGGCGGCAGGTGTGTAATAGGCATAGCCCTTCAGTCGTTCACCAGTCATCGCATTACGTGCATCGTAGGTCTTCTCCTGGTAGATGTTGACCAGCTTACCAAAGCGATTGCCAAGCTGCTTTCCTCTTGAGGTTTCACGGTAGCCGCCGCTGAAATTCTGGAAACGTCCACCACGATTCAACACATACACAACCTTGGGCCACAGCTCACCCGCGATAGCTTGCCAGCGTTCCACATCAAAAACGCTGGAACGCAGATGCCGACGCGACTCAACAAAGATACGCATTTCTTCTTCGTCAGCATCCGGTACGGGTTCGCGATCGATTGCCAGATTGGCCGCCATCCGAATGTAGAGATCATCCTGATGTTTGAAGGGCAGTCCTTCCCCAAAACCATTCTCGCCAAAACCGGGGAGTTCCAACCGTTCTGCCAGGCCCAACAGCATCGCTTCGAGCGACAGCGGCATCGGCTGGCCGTAAACGGTCACATCCGGCACAAGCGGATCAATAGCGGGATTACGCAGCGGTTGAATTCTGAATGGCACATTCGGATGCGATCCATGGAACTCCCAGCGTTCAAGGTACATCGTATCCGGGAAGATGTAATCGGCGTACATCGTCGTTTCACCGATCACCGCATCACTGGCAATAAAGAGCGGGAGCTTCTGCGGATCACGGAGAATATCGATGTTGGTGTGTCCGGCAGGCAGCGAGTACACGGGCGATCCCATATACAGGAACAGCGCTTTCACCGGGTAGGGGTAGGCATCACCGATCGACGGCGCGATCTCCTGATAGATGTCGGTCGCCAGCGGATACCAGTTACGGCGCGCCGGGTAGCCATCGCGCAGGAACAGGGAATTGTTCTCATAGGCTTCGCTGCGGATGATTGTCGTGCCAAACGGCGCTTGTTTCTTGTCAGCGTCACTCACACTCGCATAGCCGCTGGTTGTGCCAAACGTCGATGCCCACACCAATCCCCCTGCCCAGTCAAAGTTGCCGATCAAAGCGTTTAGCGTGTACCAGGCAAATACGTTGTAGAAACCGTTGGTGTGCTGGCTGACGCCGCGATGAATATCGGCAACCGCGCGCTTGCCATGACTGGTAAACTCGCGGGCAATGCTGACCAGGTCATTTATGTTGACATCGCAGATGGCTGCCCATTCTTCGAGCGCCCGTTCACGGGATGAGTCCGCGATGATCTGCAAGCCCGACTTAACGCGAATACCCTCGACCTCACCATCAATCAGCAAGTCGCCAAAAATGGCATCCTCTGGCACATCCGTATTCGGATCGACAGCGACCGGTTCGCCGTTGACCAGGGCGACGAAATAATCGAACTCGTAGGTTTTGGTGTCATCAGTCGAGAGGGGACGCTCTTCCTTTTCGCGCAATCCGATTTCGCTGGCGCGCAGGAATTTGCCAGGGGTACCGTCTTCGTTGATCTTCACCAACCATGCTGCCTCTGTCCAGGTCGGCTCGCCGATTTCAGCGGCGGCGGCTTTGTTGGTGGCCGACAGATAGCGCGCATCATAACGTTCATTGTCGATAACCCAGCGGATCAACCCCATTGCAAGCGCGCCTTCAGAACCGGGAACAGCAGGTATCCATTTCCACGCTTTGGCGGCCGTCTTGGAAAAACGCGGATCAACCACCACGAAGCGCATCCCGTTCTCGACGGTGTTTTCGGTCAAGCTGGGTGTGCGCAGCGGCGGACCATAACCACCCTCAAAAATGGACGAGCCAACGATAATCGCAAACTCGGCGTTACCCAGATCCGCTTGCCAGTAGGCTTTACTGCCGCCCGACCATTTGCCATCCACGAGCTGATGCGACATGCCCATCCCGGTAAAGTAGAGACTGCCCTGACAGACGGTCGTATGACCATGTGCATTGACAGAACCGAAGCCCTGCCCAATCCAACGGCGGTAGAATTCCGAGCGACCGGCTTTCAAGCGCCCCCAACTGAAGACGACTTGATTATTCTTCGGCCCCAGATCGGGATGTTCGGGATCGATCAGTGTATCGAGGTAGTCGGCAAACGTGGTCTGGAACTCGGCGATCAGTGTGCGCTTAGCATCCTGGTCTTTCTCGGATTGAATCGCCTTGACCGCGGCTGCCATATCCTTAGCGACTTTGGGGTCGGTGAGTGCATACGATTCGCGCAGACCAGGGACATTTCCTTCACCAAACAGATCACCACCTTCGACGATTTCTTCAATGGCCTGCTCGAAGGAAATCGTTTCCCATTCGCCGCCGCCGCGTGAAGTACCGGGCTTGCGCTTGACCACACTGACAAGACGATAGGGATCGTAGACTGACTGCAAGCCTGACTGCCCTTTTGGACAAACAGCGCCTTCGACCGTACCCATCTCCTTCACGGGAGTTTCGTAGGTTACATGGGGATACATGGTCATCGGGCTGTAAGGGTTGCCGTCGATTTTCACGGCGACGCCATCCAGCAATTTGACTTTAATGCCGCAACCCGTGTTGCATTGCAGACAGACGCTGTATATCTGGTTGATTGGATCGAGCAAGGGGTATAGTAATTCCCCTTCACTTGCCTGTGCCTGAGCCGTCTGAAGCTGACTGAAGACAGCCATCGAGCCAAGAAAAGCTGCCGTACCACCTGCTGCGCTCGCTTTGAGGAAGGTGCGTCGGGAAACGGACGATTGCTGTGTAACCTCTGTTTGATCGTTCGACGGCGCATCGTTGTTGGTGATGTTTTGTTCAGTCATGGCTTTCCTCCACATGGCGAGATTGAAGCGGCAGGAAGCGCAGCCCCAATCCATAAATGATGCCGCCGATCCCAAAGACAAAGGCAAGCACCATCCATTCCATCGAATTCGGTACGTAATTAGGGTTGAGTTTAGGGTCAACGAAAGCGGTCGCCAGCCCCTCAAGCTCCGGCGTGACCAGTACCGGAATGACGATATTGAGAGTCACAGCCACAAATGTCGTGCTGCTTAAGAAGGCAGCGATGCCCACCAGTCGCGGTTTATCGGACGCATTCAGCAGAATTGCCAGCGGGATCAGCACGCCCATAAGGATATGAACGACCCAAAAACTCCACCAGTAGGGGCCAGTCAGGATGAGGTTCAACGCATCGACGCGAGACGGATTGCCGCTTCCTTTGTACAGGATCGTCGAAGCGATCACACCAGCCGCAAACACCCCCGTAATCAACAACACAGATGTTAAGCGGGAGAGCCGTTTGACGACTGCATGATAGTCTTCGGAGGTCTTATCTTTCCAGAACAGCACAGTGAGCAGGAGCAGCAAACTGCTACCTGCCGCCAGCGCGGAAATGAGAAACATGAGCGGCAGACTGGCGGTGTTCCACAGCGGACGTGCAGCTACTACACCAAAGATCGAACCACTGACGATGATCAACGCCAGGCCAACAGGTAGACTAAGGTAAGCTAACCATTGGACAATGCGCTGACCGCGTTTGCCGCCCCAGAGAACCAGTGCCAACTCCACAATAAGAATCAGCAGATAAGAGGAATGCAACCAGACCATCCACGTAATCATTGACCCGAAGTCCGGGTAGACAATGACGTGCCAAAAACGCTCTGGATGCCCTAGATCGAGCAGAACGATGAGCAAGCCCATTGTAACGACGGTGAAACCGGTAAACAGGACAACGGGCTTGATGCCTGCCAGCCGCTTATCACCAATAATGTAGATCATGCTGGTGAAGATGATCAGGCTGCCGACTTCCATCCATACGAGGTAATCATAAAAACCGACCCACAATCCCCAGGGAACATAACTGGTGAGATTGGTCGGTGCCAAACCTTCGGTAATTCGCTGCCACATACCAGAAGCGCCGATAACCAGCAGAATTACACCTATGATCCAGAAGATGTCCGTCCAGCGGAACACAAAACCTGAACCACTTGATTGTCGAAGTTTCTGCGGGGGCGCAGCACTCTCTTGAGGTTGAACTGCCTGTGCCATGTTTGCCTCCTTAAACCAGATAATAGACGCGCGGTTCGGTGCCGAGTTCTTCACGCAGTCGCATCACATTTGGACTGGCAATCAAACTGGCAACCAGGCTGTCAGGATCATTAGCATCGCCAAACAAAGTCGCGCGCCCAATGCATGTGGTCACACAGGCAGGAAGCTGCCCGTTGAGAAACCGGTGCTGGCAAAAATGGCATTTACGCGCATTGCCAATCGGGGAGTTGCGTCCTTCATCACGGGGATACTGCTTGCCATATTCAAAATTGGCAGCGCGTTCATAATTCTCAGCGATGTCACTTCCTAGAATAAAGCCGTCACCATTGGCATTGCCCTGCGTATAGGTGTAGCCAAAATCGGAGGTTCGGGCGGAGTAAGGACATGCGGTCAAGCAGTAACGGCAGCCAATGCAGCGCTCGTAGTTCATTTCGACGATGCCTTCTTCATTGGTATAAGTTGCATCGACGGGGCACACCGGCACACAGGGCGGGTTGTCGCACTGCATACACGGGCGTGGAACGAAACGGCGAGCGACATTCGGGTATTCGCCAATTTCTTCTTCGATAACAGGACGATAGACGACACCGGGCGGCAGCTTATTCTCGGCAATGCAAGCAACTGTGCAGGAATGGCAGCCAACGCACTTGCGCAGATCAATGACCATGACCCAGCGCCGTTCGGCTGGCGTCTTTTGCAGCGCGCGCAAGAGTTCAAACCGCATCCGTTCGAGCACATCGAGTTCGCTGAAGTCGATGTTGTCAGAAGCAGTGGTCTGCTGCACCAGCTTCGCTAAAACAGCTTCGGGATCGGCGGCGAATGCATCCACAACGGGCAGCACTGCTGCCGCACCCCCAGTTCCCGCCAGCATCTTGAGGAAGTTTCGGCGGCTCTGTTGAGCATCGTTTATTTCTGGCATAACGTTTCTCCTATGGTACGTGACGTTGGAGTGCGCGAAACCAAGCCACGCGATTACTCTTGAGAGTAATTCAGATGAGAAACGACTGAAATCGGGGAAAGTCTGTCTTTTTTTGCGCGTTTGTCAGGGATTTCCTGACAAGTTATTTCAGGAATTGGTGGGTCAGCGCAAACTGCACGAGTGCAGCGCGTGAGCGCAGCCCTAGTTTTTCCATCCCGCGCGCGCGGTAAGTTTCAACGGTTTTCGCGCTGAGGTTAAGACTCTCAGCAATGTTGGCGGCAGTATGCCCGCGTGCCACCAGCAGCAGCACTTCACGTTCGCGCTCGCTCAATGCATCCCAGGGGCTGACAGGATCAGCGGTATCGGAAGGCAGCAGGTCTTCCAGGAGGTTGCGTGTTAAGGCAGGATGGACGTATACCTCGCCGCGCATGACAGAACGAATCGCAGCAATCAGTTCGCTATCAGCAGCTTTTTTGAGGACGTAGCCCGCGGCGCCTTCACGCAGCGCCTGGCGTAAATAGCCTTCGTCATCGTGCATGGTCAGGATCAAAATCCGCGCCGCAGGACACTGTTTTCGCAGCAGCGGCAGGGTCTCTAATCCACCGAGACCCGGCATGGTCAAATCCAACAGAATCAGATCACATGGTAGATGTTCCACTAAACCCAGTAATTCAGCTCCACTGCCTGCCTCACCGACAACCGTCATATCAGCCTGAGCATCCAGCAGCATTCGCAGCCCTGCTCTCAGGACCGTATGATCATCCGCCATGATGATGCGTATCATTGCCAAGTCCCTCATTTTTCAGGCAAAGGTATCTCAATATAAAGGCTCGTTCCAGTACCGGGTTCGGACTCAATGACCAGGTGCCCGGACAGCAGTTCGGCACGCTCCCGAATTCCGTACAGCCCAAGGTGCCCATCCCGATGTTCAATGAGGCTCGGATCAAAACCGCGACCATCATCATCAATAATCGCCAACACTTTTTTGTCGCTACGTTCAATGAAAATACTGGCTGTAGCTGCCTCGGCATGACGAATGATATTGGTGAGCGCTTCCTGCGTGATGCGATACAGGGCTGTTTCAACAGCGGGTGGCAAACGGCAGTCTTCTAGTCCGGTAAACGCCAGATCAATGTTGAGTGGATGTCGCTTCTGACAATCTGCCACATGCCGCTTGATGGCTTCTGGCAAACCCACGTCATCCAGCACGCTGGGCCGTAGTTGCAGCGCCAGCGTGTGTACATCGTTCAGGGTGCTGCCAGCAACCGCCCGCAGTTCTTCTGCCCGACTGCGAATCTCAGACTGTGAACAGATATCGCTCAAGGCACGCAGTCCAATCATCAGCGATGTGAGACTCTGGCTGGTGCTGTCGTGGAGTTCGCGGGCGATGCGCTTACGTTCATCCTCCTGTGCGGTGATAAATCCGCTGACATATTGGGCGCGCAGTTGTTCGCGCTCGGCGCGTTCGACATCGCTTTTCGCCAGCGCTTCGGTCATGGCATTGAACGCATTGGCAAGTTCTCCGACCTCATCATCTGCCCACCGGGGAACACGCTGCGAGAAATCGCCCCGTTCAACGGCTTTGGTTGCATCAACCAGCGCCAGAATTGGGCGTGTCAGCAGCCAGGTCAGCAAGACGGCTGCTGTAATGCCCACTGCTGAGACCAGCACGGTTGTCAACAGAAGTTGACCTGTAATGATATTAATCGTCTGGACAACCTGAGCGTCGGAAACACCCACTCGCGCGGTTCCAACTCTTCCATCAAAAATAGGAACTGCAATATCCCAGATTTGTCCTTCGTCGGTCTGAAGCAAGTTCGTGTGTTCATAAGCTTTTGGAGAAACGGTGTTGGCTTCGATGAGTCCTGATGGAAAACCACCATCAAAAGTGTGCCCCAGAATGTAGCCGTCGGAATCCACGACAAATGCATAACGGACAGCCGGATGAGTCGTTTTCGCACCAAGCAATAGCTGCTGTAAGGAATAGAGATTGTTGATGAGGATAGGGTCAGTTGCACGCGCCGCAAGATCACGCGTAATCGAAACAGCCTGCTCCTCAAGCTGCACATACATGCTCTGAGCCAGAAGTTGACGCACCTGTATCGTGACAGTCAATCCCAACAGAATAACCAACCCCAGTACAATACCCAGGATTTTGACCCGAATATTGACCGCTCCGGCGACCACCCAGAGACGATGCAGCCATTTCTCCAGAGGGGCTTTGTTCATGGTGCCAATGCCCCCACCTCATTGATGAGCTGACGCGCCGTATCATAAGCAGGGTCATCAATCAGGACGAAAGCATCAATGCCCAAGCTGGTCAGCGCGGTCTGTCCTTCAGGATCTTGACCCATGTTCAACAACGTTTCTTGCAGCAGTGCGCGGATCTGGGGACGAATATTGGGACTCACAACGACAGGAGGAATGCCAAAAGCTGGCGAGCGATGAATGACACGTACCCGTTCCAGTAGTGTCGGATCGCGATCAATCGCATATTCATACACCAGGCTATCTACTGCCGCGCCATCTGCCAGCTTATCTGCAACTGCACGAATCGCATCATCGTGATTGTAGGTAAAAAAAGTGCGTGCGAAAAAGGTTTCTGGTGTGAAACCAAGCTGTTGTACGAGGTAAGTAGGGTAAACACGTCCGCTGTTCGAAATTGGATCGGTGAAGGCAAACACTTTGCCCTGTAAATCAGCCATCGTTTTTGCAGGGCTGTCCAGAGGAACAATCAACAGCGAATGGTACGTCGTCGCGCCGTTGACTTCAGGAGCAACCAGAAGCCGCATATCAAAATCATCGTGTCCAGTAACATAAGCGCTGGTACAGACAAACGCCAGATCAACCTCACCGCTTTCGACCAGATCATTGGTTTCCTCATAGGTGCGCCGCTGCACCAGTTCCACCGGGCGATCCAACGCTTCGCTCAGGTAATTCAATAGCGGTTGATAGCTTTCGACGGTACCCCGTGGTGAAATCACGGCCGCCACCGAAACTCGCAGCGGGATGATCTCATTTTCTGGTGGCGCAGGCAGTGGAGATAAAACTGAGAGAGAAATAACAGGCTGACTGAAATTCGCGGCACATCCAGAAGTGAGCAACAAAACCAAAGTCAGGACATACAGCCTACCCCCTAATCGCCGCACCGATCCTCTCATAATCTTGATTTACCCGGTTCGTCTATGATCAACCAGCTCTTCACGCTTGATTGTGTTATTGGATCGATTCTAAATAAAGTATTCTGTCATCATCAGTGACAATTAGCATAAACTGCCCCAATAAAGCTCATCAACTCATACACGCCTCGCCATCAGCCTGTTCGATGTCAATCTTTTCTCTCACAGGTGTTTTTGGCGCGCCTTCATTCCGCAGGATAATACGCCACCCCATCTCTAATACCTGCAAGCAAGTACGGCTTCGCTTCTGGCTTGTGCCGTCTGCGCCTTTGGCGCGTCTCAGCACAAATCCGTGCCGCTCTTCGGGTGAGGGCGGGGGGCTGGCGTACGCTTGTGCCCTGCGTAACAGCGCACTTTAGCAAAAATACATGCGGGGTATCGATCAGGTGGATGTATCAACCGCTCTCGATGTTGGATGTGGGATACATCTTCTCCAATGGAGGTGAGGAAGGTGCGTTTTGGCAAGCCACACGGGGGGAGCGCAGATTGTCGTCCTACAGGGGATGCAGGGGCACACTCGTGCAGCAGCTTCCGCGTAAGAGCATTTTCAGTCTGACCTGTGCTCGACAGGCCAGTTATTTGCCGGCTCTTTTTGCTTTATCTCACTACACATTCATTTACATGAACGTTGGTGTGACCACACCCCGACCCAAAATGAACAGACCGCCCTCTCACTTGCCTCTGATTTCATGGAATACCTGGAACTCACCCGCTATCCTCAGCGCTTGACCCTCGAACAACTCCTGATCGACGAACAGTAACCACTGAGCTTGTGCTTTGCGGTGGACAGGGAGAGACCTTCCCCTCCCCCAGCCACCATGAAGTCTCGCTGGCGCTGGCAGCGCGACCCTGCCCATCAGTGTAACAGGGTCGGCGGCCTCTCGGCGAACCGTTCGTCAAACATGTAGGAGGTTTTCCATGACCCGCGTTTTTGTACTCACCAACCACAAAGGGGGTGTCGGGAAATCGACATCCGCCACCAATATCGCCTTCGGGCTGACTGGGCTACTTCGGCGCGCCGGTGCTGCGAACTGCCGTGTGCTGCTGATCGATACCGACAGTCAGAGCCATGCCACACTCGTCACCACCGGGCGCAATGACTTCGGCACCGATGACAGCCTGTACTCGGTGTTGATGGCGGATCGCCAAGCTGCGCCGCAGGTGATGGCAAGTGTGATCGTCCAGAGCCATTGGGATGCTGATCTGCACGTGTTGCCCGCTTCAGCGCTGCTCGAAGGCGGTGAGCGCGAACTTATGGGTGTGGCAGGCGCGCCGTATCGCTTGGCTGATCCACTATCCCGCATCGCCGGACATTATGCAGCGGTGGTAATTGATACACGCCCATCCTTCTCGCTCATGACGGAGATGGCATTGGTTGCCGCCACCGACGCCATTATCCCAGTGGAACCGCGCTATCTGGAAACTGTCGGTCTGCTCAGTGTGATGAACAAGATCAACGATGTGCGCGAAGGCTGGCGACGCCCCGATCTGCGGGTGAGCGGCATCCTTGTGACGAAGATGGACAGCCGGGTGAAGGGTCACAATCACCTGTTGGATGAACTCAAGAGCCACAATATCCTTGGACGGCTGCTGTGCGGGGTGATCCCGGCCAATGAAGCCGTGTCCTATGCTCACCGGGAGCATGTGAGCATTTTTGCCCATGATCCTAAAGCCCCTGCCAGCCACGCGTATGCCCAGCTTATCGGGACACTGGTGAAACGGCTGAAAGGCAGCGCAGCATGAGCGGCAAACGCGACAACACCGCCAAACTCGATGCGCTGCTCGCGTCTGTCACCGAGGACATCCTCGGTGGCGAAGCGCTGGCGGAGTTTCAGGAACATGGACTGCGGGTCGAACGTATACTGCTAGAGTTGGTGCGTCCCGACCCCATTCAACCCCGCAGGGTGCTTCCCGAACGCATCTACCACGCCTTCCACGACAATCGGCTCACGCCTACCCAGGCGCTGCGCGAGCTGGTGCAGATGGCGCAATTGGCAGCACGGCAAAAAGGACGCCCCTTCGATGGGCTGCTTGACCTCTTGCCCAATCCTGACGACGAAGGCGATGATGAACAGAAATCACTACTGTCACCCGAAGAAGCACTGCTGCGCGATTTGGTTAATCTGGCGACCACGATCCGCGATGATGGACAGGTCAATCCGATGACCGTCGTGGATGTTTCACAGGGCGTGATGCGGCAGTTTCGGATCGAGACAGGTGAGCGCCGCTACTGGGCGACGTGGCTGCTGCGCGACTTCATCCCCGGCTACACTGGTGACGGCATGATCCCCTGCATCGTCATCCCCGCTGAGTCCTATTCCCCTTTCCGGCAGGCGAAAGAAAACACGGCGCGGGCTGGTTTATCTGCGATAGCGATGGCACGACAGGCAGCACTCCTTCTGCTAACAGTTCATGGTTACGAGCTGCCTGCGAGTTCTGTCACAAATGATTTCTATCGTCAGGCTTTGGAACTCGATCTGAGGAGCAAACGTGAGTACACGACAGATATTCTCACGGCAATGGGTGGTATCGGGCGCATGCGCTTCAGTCAATTCAAGGCTTTACTTGGTCTATCTGATGAGGCCTTCGAGTTAGCAGATCGATACAACATTGATGAGAAGAAACTCCGCTACGTCATCAACCTGCCTCATGAATACCATGCTGAGGTAGTACGTCAGATTGTTGATCTCAATCTGACTAGCAGACAAGTCAAAGAGATTTGTGATGGTGAGGGACTAGACGAAGACTCTACTGAAACTCAAGAAGAGGAGGTCATACCCCGAACTGCTATTCAAATCATAAAAGCTTCCCGAAGTGAGAACGGAATATCGAGTACTGACTTAATGCGGGCGGCTATACGTCAAGAGAACGACATTCATTTAGCGCGTGCTCGTTTGCGGATGCTTCAACAACTGGTGGAAGATGCGATAAAGCAGTTACCAAATGAGTGAAATTGTAAACCCGGGTTTACAAATCGGAGAAGGCATGGTTTCTCTTGCACGAGCACCACCCACCTTATAGAAGCCAAAACCCACCGGCGGGTCGGTGGGCGGGCGCTGGAGGCGCGGCTGACAAGATAATTGTTGACCTAGACAATCAACAATGTATCACGTCCCGAATCTCCACGCAAGTGAATTTGAGCAATTTCCGTCATGTTTAGCACACGACTTTTGTTCAACACGCCTGGAGGTGGGACGATGAGCATTAATCTGGAACATATCCGCAGTCGCAATCCGATTGAGGATGTTGTCAACGAAAAATTCGGTTTGAAAAAGCAGGGCAGTCGTTTTGTCAGCATCGAACACGACAGCCTGGTTGTGACGCCGCGCACCGGCTTCTATTTCTGGAACTCGAAAGGTGAACACGGGGATGTGTTCGATTTTGTCGGACGCTACCACTTGGGTTACGGTTCAGGCTGGAACAACCGCGATGCCAATCAGTTCATAGAAGTGGTGAAGTATCTCGCACAGCGGGCAGGGATCACGATTAAGGAAGATCAGGAGTTCCGACGCTCGCATAGCTGGGCAGAGCGGCAGCTGGTGGCACGGCTGCATGAGGCGCTACTGAAACACAATCCAGCGCTCGAATATGCTACTAAAGCCCGTGGCTGGCAGCTTCCGACGATTCGCACGGCGAGATTGGGGTACATGCCCACGGATAAGCGGGCGCTGCTGGCCGACCTCAATATCTCCGACACCTGGCGCAAGGTTATCCAGGATTTTCCAGCGGATATGTTGGTGTATGTTCATCTGCATCAAGGGCGATTGGTCTATCTCAGTGGACGATCCATCGTCGCCAAGCGGCACTACAACCCACCGCGCGAGGTCATCGGGGAGCGGCAGCCGTATTTCAATCCCCTGTATTCAGAAGATGCCGATCAGGTGGTGGTTGTCGAGGGACAGGCGGATGCCATCACGTTTGCGGAGTGGGGAATCGCGGCTGTAGCATTGTGCGGGATGAGTCTATCGGATGAACTGCTCGCCAAACTCAAGCGGCATCGCCGTGTGTTCGTCGCGCTGGACAATGTGCCGGAGACAGCAGAGAAAACACGCACGCTATGCCAAGTCATTGGCGTGACTGCGCACATTCCTCGCTTTCCGAGCGAAGTGAAGGATGCCAACGATTGGTTGGTCAAGGCAAATGCCACCCCGGAACAAGCGGCAAACCTGCTCAACCTCGCTACGCCCTGGCTAGAAGCGGAGGTGCAGCGAGTCGGCAGTTTGATGGGGCTGGCGCGCGAAGATGCGATTCGGGACCTGTTTCAGTACGCTGTTCAACTGGACGAGTTCGGCATGGCGAACTTCAAGAGCCAGATGGCGAAAATTGGCATCAAGGCGCGTATGTTCAACGACCTGTTCAAAGCAGCACAGCAGGTTCAACCGAATAGCAGTGTTCAAGAGGAGGAGCCAATGCCCGAAATTCTCAACGACGATGTGCCACTGCTCTCGCCCGCGCTGGGGTTTCACCGCGAGGTAGCGATGTTGACGGTGACCATCATCGAGCGGACGAAGGACAATCGGCTCAACACGCAGCCCTACCTCGTCACCAGCACCCGCGAACTGCGGCGTTTAACCGAGCAGCAGATCATCCAGTTGAACGGGCAGGAAGTCGCGCTGCGGACGCTCCCGGATGCCTGCGAGTTTTTGATGCGCTGGCGCTATCGCGATGTGCAGCGCTTCTTGAGTGGGGAGACTATTGAACCGGGCCCAGTGTTCAACGCGGTACATGATGTTTTCACCCGTTATGTCGATTTCCGCTCGCCAGTGGAAAGCCGCATTCTGACGCTGTGGGTGATCGGCACCTACTTCTACACCATGTTCCCCGCCTATCCGTATCTGGCGCTGAACGGTCCGAAAAACAGTGGCAAGAGTACCGTGCTTCGGGTGGCCCAGCCGCTGGCGTTCAACATGGTCAACACCTCCGATCCCACCGGGCCGAGCATGTTCCGCCTGATCCACACGACCAGTTGTACCGTCGGTATTGATGAAGCGGAGCGCTATCACAATCCGCGCGATCCGGGGATGCAGCAGATAAGACAGCTGCTCAACAGCGGCTACAAAGCCGGAATGCCCGCCATCAGGCTGATGGGTGACGATATGAAACCGCAGGCATTCGATGTCTACTCACCGAAAATTCTGGCAGCGATTGCCGGGTTGGAGGACATCCTCGCCAGCCGCTGTATTGCTATCCCGATGCGCCGCACAGATCGCAAGATACAGGCGTTCCCGGCGAACTTTGACGCGGCTGCCATTCGTCATCAGCTTTACAGCCTGGCGCTGACCGATTTCACGCACGTTCACCGCAACTACTTTGAACGCCCTGAGCTGCACCGGCTGCACAACCGCTCTGGCGAACTCTGGTCGCCACTGGTGGCGCTGGCTGCCTTCTTTGAGGAAAAGGGAACGGTGGCAGGATTGCTGCAAGCGATTTCGGACGCCGCCGAATGGGATGAGCAGGTCAGTGAGGGCAAGGCACTGAGTGACCGGGAAGAAGCGGTCTTGCAAGCGTTGGAGATCATGACGCGCAACCAAACCGAAACCGTCTGGTTGAAGGCGGGGGCTGTGCGTGAGGAAGTCGCCCGGCTGCTGGGACAGCCCAGCGAAAAATTCGGTGATGCACAGTGGATCGGTCACATCCTTAAGCGGCTGCACCTGCTGGACGATGGTCGGCGCAAACGTACTCCTGAAGGTATGACCTATGCCGTTCAGCCTGCCGAAGTGTGCGACATGATGCGCCGTTACGATGTCGTGCCAATTGAAAACGAATTGCATTGAAAAACCCTACATAACCGTGCAGACCGTACAGCAGGGGGTTGATCAAGCATGTATGGTTTGCACTGGTTTTTGACGGATGAGTTTTAAGTAAGATTTGGCGTATCTAGGCTTATGATTTGTCTTGATGAGGGACAAAGAACTGGCAGCAGGGCGCAAGGTTTACTCAGTCGCTCGTGTAACCGTCACTACACAGCCAGTGCCCAGAGATGCACTGGCAATTCGCGTCTGTGTCCAGCTTTTTCCACTCACATGCGATCAGCAAGATAAGCGATAGCCAGCACCAACCAGTGAGGAAAACGCTGGCGCAAGCCCCATTCGACTGCTTGTTCGCGTATTGGCAGTGGGATGCGCCGCAGCAAAGGATGGGGATTTTGATCTGCCAAGCTGGACGCGCCCGCTTGATCGAAGACTTTGCAGCCGAGGTAAGGATCATATTTCCAGGGATACCCGCGTGGGCGTTTTGTGGGCTGAAGCGGGTATCTGTAGCGATTTTCCGCCAGCACCTCATGTCGTGGTCCTCGCAACACAAGATCAACCTGTACACAGCGATCAGCGCGCCAGTCAGGACGCATCACACGCTGTGAGGCGTTAGGTGCAACTGAAATCAACGTATCACCAGCATACACCATATGCCCATCTGCATCTCGTACTGTCCAGATCATGCGTGAGTCAGGATAATTATTGGGTTAGGA
>JAEUQX010000691.1 GCA_016788625.1 Anaerolineae bacterium | reverse complement strand
CATATGGGCATGTTACTACGCTTCACAGGGATGCTCGGGGTCGGGCTGGTCGCGCTGACAGTCATCAGCACCGCGCCCGCGCAGACCCAGGATGCCGCCTGGACAGCGTGGCTCGCCCGCGAAGATCGCGTGCTGGCGGTCAGGCCGGACGGCAGCGCCAGCGAATATACTCTCCCGCCGTTGAGCGACGGTACTAAAAACATCGGTGGTGTCATCCTCTCGACCAGCGGACGCTACGCGCTGTATTTCGACGCCAGTGCGACGCCCTGGCAGTACGTCGTCTATGACCTGACTGAACAACGCACAGCCCTCACCCACCCCATCGAAACGCGCATCTGGGAGGCCGCGTTGTGGCAAGCTGGGCCGCAGAACTTCGACCCTGCCGAAACGCGCGTCGTCTTTGGGTATACCGAATACAATCCGGATCTACCGCCCGATGACTCCATCGGCCCCTGGCACTTGCTGATGTATGACCTGCAAACGGGCGCGCTGCTGCAACGGCTCGATGGCGACTCGCCCGCTGTCCCCCTGCCCTGCCCAACCTGCACACCCGCGGTGCGCACCTTCGCCCGCGACCAGATCATCCTGGCCTTCACGCGCCTGGGCATGGAGGACACGATTACAGCGTTTGAGTGGGATCTGCAAACAGGGATGTTCGCGCGCACGCCGGGTTACGAAGCGCTGCACCTGGATGTGCTGCCTGCGACGGGTGAAGGCGTCTATGTGCGCGCCGATGAGCGTTTCACGCCGCCCATCGCGCTGTATGCCGTCACCGGCGCTGGCGAGCGCTGTTTCCCCATCGTCAACAGCCTGGAAACGGATTTCCGGGTTGATCCCCGATTTGTGCGGGGTGGCACACAAGTCCTCTTTTTACGTCCGCTGCAAAGCCCGGTTCAGGCTGACACAGCCTGGGAGATGGTCATCGTTGATCGTCGGGGCGCACAGGTGCTGCGCCAGCCCTTACCCGCCGCGTTTGACCCCTATTCAAGCCCTCTCGCCGGGACGCCGGATGGTTTTGTCTACCTGCCGAACCGGGGTGATCAACTGATTCACGTCGCACCAACGAATGGTTTCGCGGAACAGGTCATCTGGAACAGTCGTGTCGGCGGCAGTGTATCGGAAGGCTGGCGGCTGCTGCACGTCCAGTCCACAATGCCAACCGACGCGCTGCCAGAATGGACACCCGTTATGGAGGGCGAGTGCGGCATCCCGTTCATATTCAGCAGCGGATAGTCAGGAAGCAGAGCGCCATCCACTCGGCATTGCCCTACCCCAATACCACTGGAATGCTCACCGTCACCAACGTGCCTACACCCAGCGCGCTCTCCACCGAGATACGCCCGCCGTGCGCGTCCACGCAGTCCTTGACGACCTTCAACCCCAGCCCCGTCCCGCTGACCGTACCGACGTTGCGTGCGCGGTAGAATGGCTGGAACAGGCGTCCCAGGTCTTCGGCGGGAATGCCAATGCCTTCGTCACGCACGCTCAGTTCATACTCCCCTACCCTGCGCTTGAGGCTGACGTGAATGGCGCTGCCAACTTTGGAATACTTCGCCGCATTGGTGAAAATATTGTGGATGATGTGCCGCATCAGCTTGCGGTCGCTCATGGTCTGGTAGCTGCCTGGCTGGGCATGGAAGGTGATGCGATGCTGCGCGCCAATGGTCGAGCGCAGTTCGTCCACGATGCTCGACGCCAATTCACGGAAGTCCACGCGCTCCGGGAAATACTCCAACCGTCCCTGGTCGGCGCGGATCACCAGGGCAATCTCCTGCATCATGGCTTCCATGTGCTTGATCTGCGCCTGGATGGTCGCCAGCCGCAACTGGCGCTGGTCGTCGGTCATGCGGTCGGCGTAGTGCAGCAGCAGCTCGCTCGCGGTCATGATCATCGCGAGTGGGGTGCGGAACTCGTGCGAAACGGTGTGCATGAACATCGACTTCACGTCGCTCAGTTCGCGCTCTTTCTCCAGCGCCACGCGCAGCCGCTCCTGCTCGATCAAAGCCTGCTGCGCGGCGTTTCGTTCGGTCATGTCGCGCAGTGTGACCAGCCGCGCGGTCTGCCCGTCCCACTCTGTCTCGACAACGCGCATCTCGACGGTCGCCATGCGTCCGCTCGGCTGTAACACCGTGATTTCGCTCGTTTCGTCCACGCCAACCGGGAAACCGAACGGTGTTCCGACCAGGTCGTCCGCGCCGCGCTGGAACAAATGCTCCGCAGCCGGATTGGTGAACTGGATGTTGCCTTGATGATCGACGACCAGGATACCATCGCCATTGCGGGCGACGAGGTTGTGAAAACGCGCCTCACTGACGTGCAGATCGTGCGTGCGCGCGTCGAGCTGCGCCAGAATCCAGCGTTGGAAGGTGACATAACGCAGCGAGCGCAGCAGCACATCCTTGTTCAGCTCGTCTACCAGCAGGTAGTCCCAGGCGCCCGCCTCCATCACCCGCTCGGCCTGCTGGCGCGTCGTCAGGGCGATCAGCGGCATCAGGCGCTGGTACGCCAGCGAAACGCCGTTGGCCCACTCCTGATCGCGGCAGTCGAGCAGAATCAGGCCGTCATCCAGTTCGGGGATGATGCGCCAGCCGCCCTCCAGCACGCTCAGTTGATAGTCGGTCTGCGCGAAGAGATCTGTCAACTTGTGATAGTCACCGCCGGGCACAGGGATCAGGAAGACCTTCCACTCAATCTGCCCGGTCAGCGAATCCGTGCCTGTCATGGTGCGTTGCTCTCCTCAGTTTTCCAGTTCAAGTGCCTTCAGCACTACGCGCTTATCCGTCAGGTCTCCAACCAAACGGCGCACGGGCAACGGGTATTCGCGGATCAGCGTCGGGGTGGCCAACACCTTATCGCGAACAGCAACTTCCGGGGTCTCCAGGACGTTAATCACGAGCAGTTCGCAATCGGACGGCAGGTTTTCTTCACAGACGCGCCGAACAGTAGCGATGACTTCATCGGTGGTGGGACTGTAGCCTGCCACGTACAGCTTGAGCAGGTAGGATGACATGCGGGCTGCACCTTTGCGCGCGTCAGAAACAAGCGATGTGATCATAATGGTCGTTGTTCACATCCCGATTGTACAATTCGAAACCCAATTCGGGGCTGTTAAGTGCTTCACTTAGCGTATATGGTAGACGGTCTTCACTCATTTTGCGAATACTCTCCGCTACAAGTGGATTGGGTGTTACAGCATTGAGATGGGGATTATAATGAGAAGCATTATCGCCATACATGAGAAGGCAGCAGCACTGTGAAACGATTCGCCATGACCGGGGTGGCTGGATTCGTCGCCCCTCGACATCTTAAAGCCATCCGCGATACCGGCAATACGCTTGTCGCAGCGCTCGACCCGCACGACTCGGTCGGCATCCTGGACAGCTACTTTCCGGAGTCGCGGTTCTTCGTCTCATACGAACGTTTCGAACGACACCTGGAGAAGCAGCGCCGCGTCAGCGACGGCCAACCTGTCGATTACCTGACTGTGTGCAGCCCCAACCATCTGCACGACACCCACATCCGCCTCGGCCTGCACGTTGGCGCGGACGTGATCTGCGAAAAACCGCTGGTGATCAACACCTGGAATCTCGACTCGATCACCGAGTTGGAGGCCAAGACCGGGCGGCGGGTTTATACCGTCCTGCAGCTTCGGATTCACCCTACGCTGATGGCGCTCAAGGCCCGGCTGGATGCCGAACAGGGCGCGGCGCGGCGCGACGTGGTGCTGACCTACATGACGCGGCGCGGAAGCTGGTATCACACCTCCTGGAAGGGTGACGAGGAAAAATCCGGCGGGCTGGCGATGAACATCGGCATTCACTTCTTTGACCTGCTCATGTGGCTGTTCGGCGGCGCGGAAAAGAGCGCGCTGCACCTGGCAAAGCCGGACAAGATGGCCGGAGTACTGGAACTGGAACGGGCACGCGTGCGTTGGTATCTCTCGGTTGACGAACATGACCTGCCAGCCGAACAACGCCAGGCGGGTAAGTTCGCCTATCGCTCGATCACAATGGACGGTGAAGCGATTGAGTTCTCCGAAGGGTTTACCGATCTGCACACGCGCGTTTACGAGCAGGTGCTCGCCGGTAATGGCTACGGTATCGAAGCGGCGCGGCCTTCAATTGAGATGGTCGCGGCTATCCGCCATGCAGGCATCGAGACGAGCGGCCTGAAGCATCCGATGATTGAAAACGGATAGCTATTTCGCTCGAACCTAAAGAACGAAGGCCATGATGACCGGAACAGTACGAGTCGAGGCGGTCGAAGGTCGCAGCGCAGTCGTGATAAGCTGGGAGCATACAGTTCACAAGGGTGACACGGCAGCAGCGTTCCAGTATTTGATGCAGTTCTTCGAGGAAGCTACCGGCCCGCTCTATGTCATCGTTGATCTGCGGAAAAATCCCACATTCTTGCTCGACGAAACGTTTTCGGCCGCACTGAGTGGACCGTTCAAACACAAGATGCTGAAGGAATGGCTGGTTGTTGGTGCTGGTCCCACACCGCGCGTGGTATCGGGCGGGGCTTGAGTGTCGTCTCTAATCGACATAACATTCGCTGGTATCACACTATGGAAGAAGCGTTGACTTATCTCAGCAACCCGTCCAACGACGGCAAGTGAAGGGCAGTCTGTGGATTACTACGCACATCCATCCGCCTATATAGATGAGGGCGCGCAGATCGGCGCGGGCACCAAAATCTGGCACTTTTGCCATGTGATGCCGCGCGCAATAATCGGCGCGAACTGCTCACTCGGTCAGAACGTGTTCGTCGCCAATCAGGTCAGCATTGGCAATCACGTCAAGATTCAGAATAACGTCTCGATCTATGAAGGCGTGATTCTGGAAGACTACGTGTTCTGCGGCCCCAGCATGGTCTTCACCAACGTCAAAACTCCCCGTTCGGCCTACCCGCGCAACACCTCGGCTGACTATGCCGTTACGCGCGTCAAATACGGCGCAAGCATCGGCGCGAACGCCACGATTGTTTGCGGTGTTACGTTGGGCGCGTGGTCGTTCGTCGCGGCGGGCGCAGTCGTGACGAAAGACGTGCCGGATTACGCACTGGTGGCAGGCGTGCCTGGGCGCATCATCGGCTGGGTGTGCGAGTGCGGCGAGACGCTAAAGTCATTCACCGCAGATGCACAGAGAAGCGCAGAGACTATGCAATGTGCAGCGTGCGGCAAACGCTATGACTATGATGGCGCGATGACCGTGCGCCGAGTGGAGTGAGCAATGACTGACACCAAAATTCCGATCCTCGATCTGAAACCGGAAATTGACGCGCTTTGGGATGAGTTCAACGCCGCCTTTCAGCGCGTGCTGCGAGACGGTCACTTCATCATGGGCGCGGATGTCCCGGCATTCGAGCGCGAAGCCGCGTCGTACCTGGGCGTCAAACACGCTATTGCGATGAACTCCGGCACGGATGCGCTGCTGATCGGACTGCGCGCGCTGGGCGTCGGGCCGGGCGACGAGGTGATTACCACGCCGTTCACGTTCGTCGCTACCGCCGAAGCCGCTACCAATCTGGGTGCAACCCCGGTGTTCGTTGACATCGATCCACGCACTTACAATCTCGATACAGCGCTGCTGGAAGCCGCCATCACGCCGCGCACAAAAGCCATCATCCCGGTACATCTCTACGGCCACGCAGCGGAGATGGACGC
>JAEUQX010000672.1 GCA_016788625.1 Anaerolineae bacterium | reverse complement strand
CGGTCTGGACACCTGGCGCAGCAGCGGCTATCTGACAGTGCATCATCACACCTACAACGAGACGCGCCGGGTACACTATGGGCTGTACGAGGACATCACGCGCTACGACTCGTTCAGCGTCACGCTGGATATGCCTATGCTGATCGTGCACGGCGTGCATGACGAGAGCGTCGATCATCAGCAGAGCGTGCACTTTGCCGAAGACCGCCCCAACGTTGACCTCAAGTTGGTCGATTCCGATCACAAGCTGCTCGATCAGACCGGCGTCATGTGGGACTGGATGCAGACGTTTTTTGCACTCTAGAAGGGCATTTGAGCGAATTCTCTGCTAGACTTCAACCACATTCAGTGAACCTCAATGGAACCATATGATAGCGAACATGCGTATCTTCATAAGCTACAGTCGCACTGATTCCCTCTTTCTCAGCGAATTGGTGCCAATGTTACGCGAAGTCTATGGACACGATTCGGTGTGGTACGATGGCAATCTCACAGGCGGTGACGAGTGGTGGGCTGTCATTCTCAGAGAAGTCAAGCAGTGTTCCCTTTTCTTATACCTGCTTTCAGATCAATCCACTCATTCGAAGTTTTGCAGAGCGGAATTGGCTGAGGCCTTTCGTCTGCGAAAGCGAATCATTCCGGTAGTTTGCTCCCGTACCCGCATTCCTCATGAGCTAAATCGTATCCAGACAGTTGATATGGCCGAAGGGGTCCGATTATCGTCTTTTGCGCGATTATTGGGGGCAATTCATCGAGCGGGTCATGATCATCAGGACACACTGACCGTTCCATTGTCAGAGACACCTACACCACTACCAGATGATATTCATGATGTCGAACTAATTGTTGATGATTACAAAAAGCAGGTCGAGTTTGAGGTAGACTCAGTCCTCAGCACGATGGTTGACTCCGTCAGTGAGCAAGTCATCCGCAATCTACCCAAAGTCACCCGTATAAGAGTTAAGCAATCCCTGCGAAGCGGACAAAGCGGTTCGCAGGTCTTACTCGTGGATGTTGATCCACTGCCGCAAGAAGCTGAGCCGGTAGGCCCACATTATCTTAAAGTCCATTCTGACTCTGAAAAAACATCTAATCTGCTCGCCTCGATAGACGCTTTGCAAAACACGCCAATTCGCAGTGCGATGCCAACCATTGCCGACTACGTTGTGCATCAGGATCGACTGGCCGTCCTCTACAAGCCTGCACAAGGTGGACGCTTGAGCGCCAGAGAAGTTATCTCATTAGGCGACTTGCTCAATGTGGATCTATCAAGTGCGATGGAACATATTTCTGGACTATCGGTCTTACTCAAAGAATGGAACAGTCGTCCTCAAAAAGAAACGCATCAGCCATATCAGGTTCTCGTTGATTTGCTGGGACGCCGACGTATTCACGGCGACGAGAGTGTTCAGAGCCGTGTCAAGCGGTTGTTGGCGATTTCGGACGAACCGCTTCGCCTCATTTTCGCCGGTGAGTTGCTTTTGCCGAATCCTATGGCCTTCTTGAGTCATCAGGAATTATGGGGAGGTGCAACAAGCCAGGCAATTGTCATTCCGATTGGGCATGTGCATGGCGACCTACACGCGAATAACTTGATTTGTCAGCGGCGGAAACCATCAGCTCAATTACGTGATGATCCTTTTCCAGATATTCTGGATTTTGCCACCTATAACCCAAACAAGCTCATCTACTTCGATATGGCTTATCTGGAATTCGATTTGATTATTCGCCTCAATTCGTTCGAAAGTCGCGAATATCGAAAAGAGATCATCCGCATCCTGCCACAGATCATGAACGATGATGATCTAACGCTGCGAACCCCAATTCCTGGTGGCTTTCTCACCCGCACGATACCCGACTTGATTCGTCCCCTACGGGAAGCAGTAGAAAGTCACTTTGGGCATCGTGCCGACGACTATCGGGTTGCATTCTGGTTAGCGGCTGTGGCGGTGGGATTAAACTTCGCCCGCAAACGCACCTCATCTGTTTCGGCGTATGATAATCTGTTTGGCGTGATGTACTCTGCGTGTGCCTTGAAAAACGTTCTGACTCATTTTGGTGTACCCTTTGAATTTGAACAGGTTCCAAGCATCAATTGGCTGGAACGCTGAATGGAGCAGTCGTAACCGCAGCCTGTTACCGATTTTCACGATCTTTGGTTGGCGGCAATGTGATACACCACCAGCGCGACCACGCCGATGAGCATCCCGCCGAACCAGGTCGCATCCTGCCAGAAAACCAGCTTCAGCACCGTCACCTGCGCCAGCACCGCCGCAGCCAGCAGGCGTACCCACCGCGTCGCGTCGTGCCCAACGCGAACAGCGCGAAAACGGTGTGGCCGCTGTAGGGCAGCGCCGCCGGGCCGCCCATACGCGCTAAGGCGATACCAACCGTGACCACGATCACAGCCATCTGCGCCCGCGTCAGGCGGTCAAACTGCGAAAGCCAGTCGCGCGGCCAGCACAAAGACGAACCCGATTGGGATGTTGTAGATGAAAAAGCGCGTGTTTGGACGCAGCACAACCGCCGCTGCCAGCGCGAAACACAGCGCCGCCGTTCCGGCCAACGCCAGCATGACCAGCGGATGAAAGAGCATTTGACGTTCAGGAGGGGGTGACATGCCTGGATATGCCCGGCTGATTGACGGAAGGCTGTCCCCTTAGAGCGACTCTTCGGACAGCGGCAGGCTGACACGGAAAGTGCTGCCTACGCCCGGTTCACTTACGACCGTGATGCTGCCGCCGTGCATCTGTATGATGCGCTGGACAATCGCCAGCCCCAACCCCGTGCCGCCGTTCCAGAATGACTTGGCGCCAGGTGTTCGATAGAATGGATTGAAGATCTTCTCGATCTCTTCTGCGTCCATGCCGATGCCTGTGTCCGAGACTTCGACGATGATCGCGGCATCACCCTCGCGGGCGCGCACCATGATGCTGCCACCCGCCGGGGTGTAGCGAATCGCATTCTCGATCAGATTGCCGAAGACGCGCTCGATTTCACTGCCATCGCCAAGCAGCGAACGAAGCGGCGGCGTTAACTCCAGACTCAGCGCGATGGTCTTGTCTTCAGCGGCCTGGCGCATCCGATCCACCGACATTAGGAGCAGCTTCTCGATGTGCAGCAGGTCCTTGTGCATCTGCGGCACATTTTCCAGGCGCAGCACGGTCAGGATGTCCTGAATATAGCGGTTGATGCGCTCGACCTGAATTCGCACCTGCTCGATCTTCTCGTGGCGCTTGGTTTCGTCCTGGATGCGATCGGCCAGATACAAGCCGGATTCGATCACCGTGAGCGGGGTCTTCAGGTCATGCGTGACCTTGCTCATGAACTCGGAGAGCAGTTCGGCGCGCTGCTGCTGGAGCGCCAGTTCCAGGGTCTGCTGCTGGAGGCGCTGGCGTTCGCGCAAATCCTGATAGATGGTCAGATAGTAGGGGATGCCATCCTGCTCGAAGGTTTCGACAAAGGCCAGCACGTCAATCTGCTCGCCGGATTTGACGTGGGCACGCAGATGCACTTCGCGCATCGCACCGACTGTTTGGAGCGTGCGCACGTAGCTATCGCGCGACTCGCTGCTGACATCCTTCCACAGTCCCAGTTCCACACCCGTGCGCCCAACGCATTCCTCGCGTGCATAGCCAAACAACTCGATGCAGCTCTCATTGACATCCACAATACGCCCATCGCGCGCGTCCGTGATGACGATGGCCGCCGGATTGGCGTGGAACGCCCGCGAGAAGCGCTGTTCGGTGTGCTTCAGGGCGATTTCGACCTGCTTACGCTCGGTAATATCCTGCGTGACGCCCGAAATGCTGACAGCCGTACCGCCAGCGCTGCGCTGCACCCGCCCTGTCTGGGACAACCAGCGAATGCTGCCATCGGTGCCGGTCAAGCGATGTTCAACGAAGAAAGCCACATCCTGCTCAAGCGCACGCTGCAGCGCGGCCTGCACCGCCGGGCGATCCGCTTCGACCACGCTTTGCAGAAATTTGTCGAACGTCGAGATATCGGGCAGCCATTTCAGGTTCAAGGGGTGTGCATAGCGAATTACGCCTGACTGTAGATCCCAGTCCCAGGGCCTCATCTGCGCCACGCGCAGCGCCAGCCGCAGCCGCATCTCCTTATCGCTAAGCGCATGTTCAGCCTGAATGCGTTCCGCGACTTCGCGTTCCAGCGCCACATTGCGTTCCGCCAGCGTGCGCTCATCTTCATGCGTGCGCATCCTCGCATCGCGAATGATGCGACCCGCGAAGGCCAGCAGAACCGCAGCCACAGCGAAGTAACCCGTGTGGGTGAACCACGACAGCATCGCCTGTGATTCTGGAATCGTAGGTGTATCGGGGTGAATGCCGAGCGAGATCATCAACAGGCCGCTCACGCTGCTGAGGATCGCCACACCATAACCCGCAACCTCGCCCAGCAAGAAGCCCGCCAGAAAAACCGCTACTACATACCCTGTGAAGCTGGGATCATCAATGCCCCGCACTGGCCCCGTTAGGATTGAAATGGTCAGCACCAGCCATACAGCGCAAACCAGCCCCAAACTGACGACGCGTGGATGTATACGCGCGGAACCATACGATACAACCAGGCCGACGATCAGCAGGGCAAGACCAAAGGTCGCGTTGCCCTGTGGGCTGCTGCTGGTGAACAGAACCAGCAAGCTATAAGACCCGGCCAGCACGACAGTCGCCCGGCTTAAGCGGCGGAGCAAATCACCTATCTGGTTCACATCCAAAAAGTCGGAGGAATGCCTGTAATTTAACATCGGCCATCACCATTACAAAATCTGTTCTTGCGATTTCTGCGCTGGAAAGCAAGCAATCTCAGCACGTCCTGCAAGTCATATCTCCATGGCTTAGCAAAATGGTACTCATAATCATATAATCATTTTGAGGTTTCCATGCCGAAAGATTATGGAAAATTCGCTAATTTAGCGAAAATTCATATACAAAAAACAAATTGACCGACCACAAAGGACGGCGCGATGCGAACGAAAGCAATCTTAATCACGGGTGCGAACGGCGAGGTAGGGCACGGTCTGATCCGCTATCTGGCCGAGCGCGGTAACATGCCGCCGGTCATCGTACTGGATATTCGCGGGCTGGACGATGCCATCCGCCCTTACGTCTGGGAGACGAAGGTGGGCGACATCCTCGACACCGCGCTGCTGGACACGCTGATCAACGAGTACGAGATTGATACGATTTACCATCTGGCGGCGCTGCTCTCGACACACTCGGAGTTCAACCCAGAGCAGGCGCACCGCGTCAACGTACAGGGCACCGTGAACCTGCTGCGGATGGCAGCAGAGCAGTCGCGGCTGCGGGGGCAGGATGTGAAGTTCATGTTCCCCAGTTCCATCGCCATCTATGGTCTGCCTGACCTGGAAACCAAAGCGGCGGCGGGAGCGGTGAACGAAGATCTGTTCAACGCGCCGACGACGATGTACGGCTGCAACAAGCTGTACTGCGAACACCTGGGGCGCTACTACGCCTTCCACTATCGCCAACTGGCGGTGAGCGATGAGCCGTATCATGTCGACTTCCGCGCGGTACGCTTCCCCGGCCTGATCAGCGCGCTGACCATGCCGACGGGCGGCACGAGCGACTACGCGCCGGAGATGCTGCACGCGGCGGCGGCGGGCAAGCCTTACGCCTGCTTCGTGCGACCAGACTCGCGCATCCCGTTCATGGCGATGCCGGACGCGATCAAAGCGCTGCTGACGCTGGCACAGGCCCCCACCGAACAGCTCACGCGGCGCGTCTACAACGTGACCAGCTTCAGCCCGACAGCGGCGGAACTGCGCGACATCACCGTCTCGGCCTTTTCCAACGCGCAGATTCGCTTCGAGCCGCATCAGAAGCGCCAGGCGATTGTCGATAGCTGGCCTGCCGACGTGGACGATTCGGCGGCGCGCGCAGATTGGGGCTGGAATCCCGATTATGATCTGCGCGCAGCCTTTGACGACTATCTGATTCCGACGATTGCGGAACGGTATCAGGTTAAGTAAACGGCGGCATTCACCCGCTGTTCACGTCAACTCGCGAAAGAAATCCTCATTTGTCCCCACCCCCAACCCAGCGCAATGGGGCGGGGGTGGGGACTTTCAACAGATGCGAAAAGCTACTTCAGCCCACCCACGCGCTGGATGTCGTTCCAGTGCAGCGAGTTGTGATGCAGGGTGAAGTACAGCATCTCGCGCACCGTCACCATGCCAATCGCCGGGTGCGGCATTTGCAGGCTGTCCAGCGCGCTATCATCCCAGCCTTCGACGGCATTGAGCAGGCGCGTGTTGCTTTCGTCCCAGGTTTGTGTGAGGTACTGTTTCTGGTCGGTCACGCCGTCCGGGAAGCGGTAAAAATCCGGCGTAACGTTGGTGTAGTCCTCCGCGCGAACACCTTCAGAAAGCCGTTCTGAGTAGGCGGAGGCGATTTCCGCGTAGCTGCGGGAGCCGCCTTCCGCTGTGCCGAACATCTCGCGCAGCTTATCCTGCGGCAGGTTGAGCGCCTTGGCGACCGGCTTGACGCTGAGGATCAGGTGTTTGAGGTAGCCCGCTGCTGACCACTCTGGTCCGACGCTGTGATTGAACTGCGCCTCGCTCATACCTTCGACGGTATCGACCACCGCCTGCTGCACCATACGTAACTGCTTCATCACATCCAGTTTCTCTCGCAAATGGTTCATCATGTCTCCTAAGTGGGATTTTCTGGTCGCAGCAGCGACTCGATATATTGTTCCAGGTGTCGCGCGGTACGGCGGATATGCTCCGGGTCATCGTACAGCTTGCTCAGCATGATGCCGCCCTCCAGTGCTGCGATGATGATCGTCGCGGCGGCTTCCACATCAATGCCAGGGCGCACGTCACCCAATTCCAGCCCTTTGTTGAGCGTGCGCGTGATGAAGCCGCGCCATTCGTCCGCGAAATAGCGGGCACGGTCACGCAGCACCGGGTTGGTGTCATCGGCTTCGACGGCGGTGTTCAGCAGGATGCAGCCCCCGGCGAACAGCGGCGTTTCGATCAGGCTGTGGAACTGCTCGACCAGTGCCAGCAGGCGGCTGCGCGTATTACGCGGCCTGCCCGCCAGCAGCGCCTGGAAGCGTTCGCGCACCTGTCCCGCGCCAAATTCAAACGCCTCGACGGCCAGCGCTTCCTTGCTGCCGAAGTGGTTATAGATGCCGCCCTTGGTCAGGTTCGTGGCCTGCATCAGGTCGTCCAGCGATGTGCCGAAGTACCCGTGCGTGCTGAAGACTTGTGCCGCCTGTGACAGAATAGTCTGTCGTGTTTCGTCGCCTTTGCCCATCGCGCCTCCATGTGCCCAACTCACAGAATAAAACCAACCGGTTGGTTTTATAATGACGCAAATAGGGCGCACTGTCAAGTGCTGCCCAGGATGAAAGGTTGTCTTAGGTGCGTGGGGTGAATGTCGTCGAACGAACGGAGTCAGGACCGCGACTTGACCGTGCAGAGCGCCTGGCGGATTTCGCCGAGGTGATAAGCGTTGTGCATCAGCAGCGCCAGCGCCCCGCCTATCGCGTTCTCGGCCTCCCAGTTGTCGAAGTTCGTCGCCAGCTCGCGCACCTTATTGTAGGACTCACGCAGCCGCGCCTGGCTGGCTGTCCATTCCTCCGGCGTCACCTCGCGCACCGTGCGCCAGATTTCGTCCCAATCGACTTCCGGGCGTTCGCCGCGCATGAAGCGCAGCAGCACGTCAATATAGAAGCGCACATGCTCAACCTGGGCGGCGATGCTGGCGCAGTTGGCCGAGACGGGACGCGACGCTTCCTCGGCAGAGATCGTCGCCAGCGTCTCGAACAAGGATGTGCCCTTATCGAGATACATGCCGCGCACGTTCTCAAATGTCTCATCCAGCCCGGCCAACAGTGCCCCGCGAAACAAGTCTTTCAGCGCTTTATCAGACATGGTTTCCTCTTCCATATAGCCATTACCCTTTTCGGTACTCCCAAGCGGGAATGGATGCGTGCATACTCACTCGTAATACTCCGGCAGCTTTTTCAGCCCTGCCCACTGTTCTGTGTCATGACCGAAAATCACCAGCCCGATCCCCTCCCGTTCGACCCGATCAAGCAGTTTAATCGTACTGGCGCGAATGGCTTCGGCGTCCGGATTGCTACCGTCGTCCTGCCCGTCACGGGTAAAGCCCTCGCCGAAGGGGACTGCGTCAACCGTCAGCAAGATCGCCCCCGTTTTGGGCAGCCGCACCAGCACCGATTGATGCCCCGGCACATGCCCGCTCGTCTCAATCAGTTCCAGCCCCGGCAGCAGTTCCGTGTCCCCGTCCACCAGCCGAATGCGCTCCATTGGCTGATCCCATTGCGAGCGAATGGCGGCATAACGTGGGTTGCTCGCCGCATCCACATGATGCACACGCTGAACAACATACTGCGCCTTCGTGAATGCCGCGTGTCTTCCGGCATGGTCGCCATCATAATGCGTCGAAATGACGGTATCGATATCGTCCGGTCTTAAGCCAATGCTCGCCAACTGCTCGATAACGTCCTTGCCGTTCTCGAACTCCGCTTCTTCTTCAGGGATGATCTCCGGTAGACCGGTGTCAATCAGGATATTCTGGCCGTCACCCGTTTGCACCAGATAGCAAACAATCGGAATCTGGTATTCCGGCATCGATCCAACCTGCATCAGATAAAGACGCTTCACGGCATTCTGGCTCATATGCTCCTCCTCAGGATTGGAACATATATTCTACCACATCAATGCTGCTGGTGGGTATATTTCATTTTGGGGACAGCGGGCGCATATCCGCCCATGCGCGAGTTATCTCACCCCTATTTTGAAACGCAGCCGGCAGCACAAGCCCCCTCCAACCGCTGCCGCGCTGCGGGTATAATCGACCATCTACGACCATGTCCCTCTCATCCGCCCGCCTTTGCGTAAGGAACTTCCGATGAGACGTTCAACCGACCTTCTTATACTTGCCGCAGACGCCCTCATTGACCTCCAGGTGCATACCCATCTCAGCGATGGTACCTGGCTGCCGGAGCAGTTGATCGATCATCTCCAGGGTGCAGGCTTCGCGCTGGCCGCGATCACCGATCATGACCGCGTAGATACGGCCGTCGCGCTGCAACAGCTCGCCGCCGAAAAACACTTCCCGCTGCTGGTGGCGGCAGAAATGACGACAAGCTGGCAAGGCGCGATGACGGACGTGCTGTGTTTCGGCTTCGACCCGCAGAAGCAGGCGCTGCGCACCCTGGCACAGTCTGTTTTGCAGCGCCAGCAGGACAACACGCGCGCAGCATTCGCGCACCTCGTCGGCAAAGGGCTGCCCCTCCAGCCGGATGAACTCGACGCGATCTTAGCCAAACCCAGCGCGCAGCAGCCCAAGGAACTGGAACTGCTGCTGCGGCGTCACGGCTATGAAAGCGGCGAAAAGCACCCCGGCAGACTGCTGTGGGAAGCGGGCGTTGACTTTGCTACGAACCCGATTGCGGACGTGGTCGAGGCAGCGCACCAGGACGGCGCTGTTTGCATCCTGGCGCATCCGGGGCGCGATGACGGCTTTGTGCCATTTGACGTGGAGCGGCTGGATGCGCTGCGCCGCGAAGTCCCGCTGGATGGCATCGAGGTGTACTATCCGCTGCACACACCGCAACAACTCGAGTTGTATCTGGCTTACGCAAAACAGCACGACCTGCTGGTCAGTTCAGGGTCGGACTCGCACCGTCCCGACAAGCCGCCGATCCCGTATCGCGCTGAGCTGAGCCGCAACCTGCTGGAGCGTCTGGGCATCCAGGTCAGCGCCAGCAGCTGATATTTCTCGCTCAATTTTTAGATTTAAGCTGGATTTAAGGCTATTTGAGGCACAGATAACCACGCACCGGGCGACGCATGTTAAGGTGAGAGCATCAAGTAAGCAGTCAGGAGTAACCAACAACATGCGTAAGTCAATCGTCCTCGTTCTTGTCGTAGCAGCGCTCGCCGTCTCGGCGGGTGTGATCTTCGCCCAGGACACCGCCACCAGCGCCACAGCTTGGTTGGGTGTCGCCGTCGTCGAAAGTGACAGCCAGGTCACCATCGCTCGCGTGCAGACCGGCTCGCCCGCCGACGCCGCCAACCTGCTGATCAACGATGTGATCGTCTCCTTCAACGGTACGGAAATCACCACGGCCAGCGGGCTGGTCGAAGCGGTGCAGGCCGCCGCCCCTGGCGATGCGGTGACCGTCGAAGTGCAGCGTAATGGCGAAACGGTGAGCGTCGAAGTCACGCTCGGCAGCGCCCCCACGTATGGTCGCGGCGCGATGATGAACGCTGACCCGCTGACGGTGGCGCAGCATATCCTGCACGCTGACCTGAGCGCGGTTGATGGCGGCTTTGAAGTCACCAATGTGCTGAGCAGCCGCAACCCGTTCGAACTCCAGGTGGGCGATGTGGTCACGGCGGTCAACGACCAGGCCATCGCCGAACTGGATATGCAGGCGCTGCACACCGCTATGCGTGCTGCACAGTCCAGCACCGTGACGCTCTCGGTGACCCGCGCGGGTGAAAGCATCACCCTGGATGTGGACATGATGGGTGGTCGCGGCATGGGTATGGGCATGGGCTTCGGTGGTCGTGGACATCACGGCGGCATGATGGGCCCGCAGGGTGGCATGGGCTTCGGTGGTCGTGACGGGATGCCCTTCGGTGGTCAGGGCTTTGGCCCCGGCCAGGGACAGGGTAACGGCTACGGCCAGCAGGACACCACCCCCGTCGTGAGCGGCGGCCAGGCGTAACAGCAAACAGCAAGCAAAACGCCGGGAGGGTTAGCGCCTTCCCGGCGTTTTTGATTCTATTTGGCGCAGAGTCAGCCGCTCAACTATAATCTTCATGGCACAGATTGATCGCTAGTGGAGCAGATGATGAGTGGCAACAAGCTGTTTTATGGTGATAACCTCGATATTCTACGCAACCGCGATTACTTCCCGAATGCCTATGTGGATTTGATCTACCTCGACCCGCCCTTCAACAGCAACCGCGATTACAACATTCTGTTCCGAGACGAGAGTGGCAGAGACAGTGACGCGCAGATCATGGCATTTGGTGACACCTGGCACTGGGGGCCGAGCGCTGAACGCACCTATCAGGATTTGATCACCGATGCGCCTGAGAACCTCGCCCGAACGATTGGCGCGCTTTATCATATTCTCGACCGCAATCAACTGTTCGCCTATCTGGTGATGATGGCCGCACGGTTGGCCGAACTGCACCGTGTGCTGAAACCAACGGGTTCGCTGTTCCTGCACTGCGACAATACCGCCGGGCATTACATCAAAATCCTGCTCGACTGCATCTTTGGCAAAGACAAGATGGTCAACCAGATCACTTGGAAGCGTTCCAGCGCGCACAGCGATAGCAAACAAGGTGCGAAACACATGGGGCGTATCACGGACATGATTTTCTGGTACGCCAAAAGTGATGCTTATCTTTATCAAACTCAACATACCCCTTATGACGAAAGCTATGTGCGCGAATTCTATCGCCACGTCGAACCGGAAACAGGGCGACTATATCGCTTGGACAACCTGACCGGGCCAGGTGGCGCGAAAAAAGGCAATCCTGAATATGAAGTCATGGGTGTTAAACGCTTCTGGCGCTATAGCAAGGTGAAAATGGACGAACTGATCGCCGAAGGCCGGATTGTTCAAACCCGACCGGGCGCAGTGCCGCAGTACAAACGCTATCTCGATGAGATGGAAGGGGTGGAACTGCAAGATATCTGGACAGACATTAAGCCTGTGCAGAGCCGCTCCAAAGAAGCGTTAGGCTATCCGACGCAGAAACCGGTGGCGCTACTGGAACGAATCATCAGCATTAGCAGCAAGCCAGGTGACATTGTTCTGGATCCCTTCGCCGGATGCGGCACCGCGATGGCGGCTGCCCAGAAGTTAGATCGACGCTGGATGGGTATCGATATCACGCATCTCAGCATCTCGATGCTCAAGTACCGCCTCAAGGACATGTTCGAGCTGGAAGCGGGCAAGGATTACAGCGTGATTGGTGAGCCGCAGGACGAAGGCGCAGCGCGGCAGTTGGCTCAGGATGATCGTTACCAGTTCCAATGGTGGGCGCTCTCGCTGGTACGCGCCAAGCCGTTGGGCGGGCAGGAAGGCAGCAAGCAGGGCAAGAAGGGTAGCGACCGGGGCATTGACGGCGTGATCAACTTCATCGACGGCAAAAACCGCGCGCCGAATCGGGTGCTGATTCAGGTGAAAAGCGGCAGTGTCAAAAGCGGCGATGTGCGCGATCTGGTCGGCACGGTTGAGCGCGAGCAGGCCGCCATCGGCGTATTCATCACGCTGGAAAACCCAACGCGCGAGATGACCAAAGAAGCCGTCAGTGCCGGATTCTATCGCTCTGCCGTTTGGGGTAAGGATTATCCCAGGATTCAGATTCTAACGATTGCCGACCTGCTGGCGGGCAAGGGAATCGAGATGCCACCGCAGCATGGCACATTCAAACAGGCCGAGCGCGTGAAAAAAGGCAGCGATGAGCAGCAGCTTGGCCTGTTTGATGGCGATGACGAGGAATGAGCATCTGCTACCACAAGGACATCCCCTACTATGAGCATTCTGCCCTATGCTGCTGCATCCGTCATCCTGGGACTGTCGCTGTTTGGTGTCTGGAGCAATCTGCCCAACGGCGATCTGGCAGCGCTGTTCAACGCGGACGCCGTGCAGCAAGCGCTGAACAGCGGGCAAATGAATCTACTGCTGTTGGTGCTGTGGAGTTTTGGCGTCGGCGCAGGCAGCAACTTCCTGCTGACCCGTCTCACCAGCACGCGAGGTTATGGTGATCGAGCCGGGCGCGCCGTGTTCGTCGGCGCGTTGGGGCTGCTGATCGGCGGGCTGGCGCTGGGGGTGCTGACTGACCGACTGACGGGCATCCTCGTCCCCGCGTTCATGAATCCGGGGACAGGACTGGTCGTCGGCAGCCTGGTCGGCCTGTTCGCAGCGAACAATCTATTCCAACCGGGCAGCAAATGATGGTCGATACAGGGAAAACCTCACCCCGCACAGCGGCAGGGTGAGGCGAACAGACGCATTTATGAGCGGAACAGCTCGCGCACGATGACATTGCGCTGGATTTCGCTCGTGCCTTCGTAAATCTGGAAGATCTTCACGTCGCGCAGCAGCTTCTCCACCGGGTATTCCTTCATGTAGCCGTAGCCGCCGAAGACCTGCACCGCATCCACCGCCGCGCGCGTCGCCATGTCCGCCGCGAACGCTTTGGCATAGGCTGGCACCTTCGGGTTGACGATGCCTGCGTCCACCTGCCAGGCCGCCTGCCAGACCAGCAGCCGCGATGCTTCGTAGTTGATCGCCATATCCGCGATCTTGTGGCCGATGGCCTGATGCTGGTAGATCGGCACACCGAAGGCCTCGCGCTGTTGGGCGTACTTCACGCATTCGTCCAGCGCGCGCCGCTGCAAGCCGCAGGCCGCCGCCGCCACGCCGGGACGGCTGTAATCGAAGACGCGCATCGCCAGATAGAAGCCCTGGCCTTCCTGACCGATGCGGTTTTCTTCCGGCACCTCGACATCCTCGAAGACGATCTCGGCGGTGTCGCTGGCGCGCTGGCCGAGCTTATCGAACTTCTTGCCGATCTTCACGCCCGGCGCGTTGCGATCCACGATGAAGCCCGTGATGCCGCGATGCCCGGCTTCCGGGTTGGTCTTGGCGAAGACGGTGAAGAAATGGGCGTGGCTGGCATTGGTGATGAAAATCTTCGAGCCGTTGATGACGTAGTGACCGTTGCGTTTGTCCGCACGAGTCTGCATCCCGACGACGTTCGAACCAGCGCCCGCTTCCGTCACGCAGTAGGAGACGAACTGCCCCTGGTTGGCCAGCCGTTCGCCCAGCCAGTAGCGTTTCTGCTCGTCGTTACCCCCCAGGATGATCGGCAGCGAACCGAGACCATTGGTGCTGATGCTCGTACCGATGCCCGTGCAGCCGTAGCCTAGCTCCTCCGAGACGATGCATTCTTCCAGCGCGGTTGCACCTACGCCGCCGTACTCCGCCGGGATGTTCATATTGGCAAGACCCAGCTCACGCGCCTTATGAAAAATATCTTCCGGGAATTTGGCGTGTTCGTCATACTCCGCCGCCACCGGGGTGATCTCGTTGGCGGTGAATTCACGCGCCATCTTTTGCAGCATTTTTTGTTCTTCGGTCAGCCCGAACGAGACACCCTGGGCAGCAGCCACCATATCAACCATCGTGGTCACTCCTGAAATAATCTAATCTTGATTCGATTATTGGGATTATAGCAGGGTTTGTGTGAAAGGAAAATGAGAGCGTGTGAAAACTGCACAGGCCGCAGAATCAAACGGGCGAACACGTTGAATTCCATGTCCGCCCATTCTCCCAGAACCCCTCCCCATTGCATGGAGAGGGGACTTTAAAACCGTCTGTGCGCGTTTCCGCACTCCCTCTCTACGAAGTGGAGAGAGGGCTGGGGGTGAGGTTAGCCACCCGGCGCGGGGGTCGGCGTGACCTGCGGCTGCGCGGGCGGAGCGACGAAGTTCGGGTTGGCCGAGCCCAGGCTCTCGAAGTCAAACAGGAACGGGCTGTTCGACGGCACCAGCGCCAGGCTGATGTTGTCGCTCAGGTTCTGCACATAGAGGTACTGGATCAGGCTGGGGTTGGCGGCGATCTGCTCGCTCACCAGCCGCAGCGCCTCAGCTTCGGCCTGCGCGCGCAAAATTGTGGACTGCGCTTCACCTTCGGCGGCGGCAATCGCGGCGTTAGCGCGACCTGTCGCTTCGGTCTCGGCGCGGGCGGCTTCCGTACGCGAACGCTGCAGGTTCTGTTCCGCGACCACCTTCTGCTCAATCGCTTCGGTGAACGCTTCCGAGAACGTGATGTCACGAACCAGCAGGTCGGTCAGTTCCAGATTCTCTTCAGAAAAGCGCACCTCAACGGCGGCCTTGATGTCATCGCCCATCTGCGTGCGTGCTTCACCATAGATTTCTTCCGCCGAGAACTGCGAAACCACTTCGCGAGTCAGCGAGCGCACGGTCGGGCGGACAAAACCGATGACGTAGTTGTCATTCCAGGCGGCATACAGCGATCCGGCCTGTGACGGAATGACGCGGAAGATCGTGGTGATGTCCAGGCGAACCGTCTGACCATCGCTGGTACGCGCTTCCACAGCGTCATCGCCGCCGCGCGAGCCTTCATCGCTGGTGGCGGACATCGTGTATTCCTGCTGCGTAATCGGGTAGACAATCGGCACACGCTGCACCACCGGCACGATCACATGCGTACCACCCTGGCGCGGCTCTTCGACATTACCGCTAAGTGTGTTGATGACCACCGCGACCTGCGTTGGCTCGACGATGATGATACCCTGGCTGATGACGCTGAACAGCAGCCCCAGCACCAGACCGACAACGGCCAGCAGCACGCCGCCGCGCGCCGGACGCCCCTGCGAAGCGGCCACGACCGCCAGCCCCGCGCCGCCCAGGAAGAGCAGGAAGCCCAACAGGGCGACTGTCCCTAACAATGCACTGATACCACCCATATGTTTATTTGCCTCCTTTGGCAAATTTGAAATTTGATTTTTGTTTCATAACCCTATACGCAACATGGGGATTATAACACTCGTGGAAACAACGCCCATAAACGCTAATCCCCCAATAATTCGGGGGATTTTTGTGGGCAGCTTGCATTTCAATACAGTGATACTCGCCAGAAGAATATACGCGCAGCCCACTAGCCCTCTCCTACAACCCTCAATCCCCTCTGTCTTACTCTGTGTCCCTCTGCGCCTCTGTGGTGAAATCTTCTCATCACTCATCACAGCCCAATCTCCCGCAGCGCGTCCAGAATGTGGTCTTTGCTGATCGGCTTCGAGATGAACAGCGACGCCCCCAGCGAATAGGCCAGTTCGGGGTCGTTGATCACCGAGCAGATGATCACCGGGATATTCACGGTGCGCGGGTTCGTCCGCAGCCGCTGCAAGACCTCCCAGCCGTCCATGCCCGGCATCATCAAGTCCATGATCATCGCGTCCGGCTGCAAGTCATCGGCCAGCTTCAGCCCGTCCGCGCCGGTGCTGGCGGCCAGCACCTTGTAGCTTTGCCCGGCGAAGTAGCGCTGTAACAGGTCGATCAAGCCCTGGTTGTCATCTACAATCAGCACGGTTGAACGCTGCGCGGGCATCGTCAGGCACAGGCGGTGCGCGCCGCCCACCTCCGCATCGACCGTGATGCTGAAGTGAAGCTGCTGAATGAAGTTCTGAATCACCGCCGTGATCGGCACATCGAGCGTATCGGGGTCGCGCGGCGGGTAGCGCAGTTCGAGCTGCGCCTCGTCGCTCGTGGCGCGCAGCTCAATCCGCAGCACGCCGCTGCTGGACTGCTGAATCGTCTGGCTGAGGACGTGGATGAAGATTTGCTGCGCGGCGGTGGGGTTGGTCGAAATGACAATTGGATCGGCGGGGATGGCCGCGTCCAGCCGCAGGTTCTGCTGTTCCGCCAGGCGCTGCACCGCCTTGATGGCGTTCTCCAGGATGGCGGTGATGTTGTTGGCCGTCAGGCGGTCATTGATGCGCTCGACCTCGGCTGTATCGAGCGGCGCGGCCTCGCTCTTTCCCTGACGGTTGAACCACAGGATTTCGCCGACGCTCTCGTGCCCGTGCCGCAGGTCGCGGTAGGCCTGCCGCACCGAGATGCCCAGGTCGTTAGCCACCTCTGGCAGCGTCATGCCGCCGACATAATGCAGATGCAGCAGATTATAGAGTCGCGCGGCATTCGGGCGCGCTCCACCGTTCTCGACCGGTCTGAACGCCTCAATCGCCTCGACCACCTCGCGCCGCAGGCGATGCCCGGCGGGTTCATTCGGCTGCCCGGCGCGCGTGCTCTGCGCCAGTGGGTGGCGGTTCAGGAACGGAAAGTCATACAGATTTTCAAGAACATCCTTGACCTGTTCCAAAAATGCTTCAGGCAGGGCTTCGCTCATAAGTGCCGCTCAATAATCAATCTATTTGGGCGTCATTTTACCTGACCGTTTTTCAGGTGATCAACGGGCATGAATACAACAATAGCCGAACACAGGCCGATGATGCAAACGCAGACGGTGGGTGGGCGTAGAGGAAAGGTGTCAAAGGGGCGTCAGCACAGCGCCGCGCCCCTGTGGATACTGTCGTTAGCTGCCGCGCGGGTTCTCGACGGGCGCTTCGCCGTCATAGGGCGGGCAGTTGCCGGGGATGACCAGCGTCTGGCCGGGGAAGATGCGGCTGGGGTTGCCCAGCGCGTTGGCTTCGGCGATGCACAGCGCCTGCGTATCGAACTGCGCGCCGATCAAATCCAGCACGTCGAGCGGCTGTACCACGTAGGTCTGGTCGCCCGCGCCTGCCGTGATGCCGCCGCCGCCCTGACCCAGTTCGGTATCCGCCGCGTTGGGGTCAGCCGGGTTGCTCAGCGCCGGGAACTGTCCATATGCCGGGGCATCCGCCGGGATGACCAGCACCTGCCCGATTTCCAGGAAGTCGCCCGGACGCAGCCCATTGGCGAACTGGATAGCAACCGACGAAATATTCAGCGCCTGGCCGATGGTATCCAGCGTATCGCCGCGCTCGACGGTGTAGGTCTGGTCGTTCGGGCCGGGTTCAACCCCGCCGCCGCCCTGCCCATCCTCTTCCGCCGGGGGTGCCTGTCCCTCCTCACGCGGGTTGGTCACGAAGTCCAGCCCGTCGTAGCGCGGGCACGAGAAATCAATCACCAGTTCCTGCCCCGGCTTGATCTCATTGCCAGCGCCCAGGTTGTTACCTTCCGCCAGGCAGGCGGTCTGCACATCAAAACTGGCCGCGATTGAATCCAGGATGTCGCCGCTTTGTACCACGTAGCTCACCGAGTCCTGCGCAGAGGCCGCGAAGACGCCGAGCAGCACCAGCAGCCCGATTCCCACAACACCAGCATACAAGCGTAGGCGCATAACGTACTCCTTAAGTAGTCCTTTCATTATAGAAATTCACCCGGCTGAGGGCAAATAGGACTGCGGTGGGAAAGTGGTTAGAATCCGCGAATATGCTATGCTTGAGGCCAGCCCCCACAAAACAAGGGGAAAGCGCAACCGCAATATGCGCTACACTCGTAGAAGAGTGTAGGCGACAGCATACCAGCACAAGGCAGTCAAATCATGAGACGAGGCAGCATCTTTGTTGTGATCTTCATCCTGGTGGCGGCCGTAGTGATCGGCGCGAGCCAGTTTTTGCGTTCGCAGCCCGCGCTGGAAATCACCGTGGCGGTCGATCCACTGGCGCGCGATTGGGTGCAGCAGGCCATCACCAGCCTGAACGCCACCGAACCCATCGTCAACGCCACACGCCGCGTGCAGTTCAAGCTGCTGGCCGTCGATGATCTGGATGTGTGGCAGGGGCAGCAGGCCTGGACGCCGGAAAATCACCCCGACGCCTGGATTGCTGCATCGTCACTCTCGGTGCAGTACGCAGTCGAGAACGGCCTGCCGCTGGCCGAGGTCGCGGATTCACTGGCGCGCACGCCGCTCGTATGGGGCGGGTATGCCAGCCGCGTTGAAGTTGTCACACAGGGCGGCACTAAACCGCTCGATTGGGAAGCGGTGGCAGAAGCGGCGGCGGCGGAAGCCTGGTCGAACATCGGCGGCGAGGCCAGTTGGCAGTTCATCAAGCTCGGCTTCGCGCAGCCGCAGCGGAAGATCGGCGGTGTGGCCGTGCTGCTCTCTGGCGCGGCGGCCTTCAACCAGACGACAACCTTTACGGGCAATGCGCTGAATGCTGCCCCGTTCCGCGAGTGGATGCGGCCCGTCATTCAGGCCGTGCCGAACTTCGCCACGTTGGGCAGCGACCCGGCAGCCACGATGGCACGTGGTACATCTACGGTCGAAATCGCGCTGTTCCCGGAGGCGCAGTGGCTGCTCAACCTGCGCGGCATGACGGGCAATGAACCTGTCGTGCTGAATTACCCGGCCTATCAGGTGGTGTTGGATTTCCCGCTGAACCGCTGGAACGACGCCCTGACGACCGATGAACAACGCGCAGCCGTCGAGTCGCTCCATGCCTGGCTGACCAACGATGCGCAGCAGGCGCTGCTCGGCAGTTTTGGCCTGCGCCCGGCGGTGGGCGAACCCGCACAGACCGAGCCGTTGTTCGCGGCAGGGCTGGCGTCCGGCATCCTGCTCGCGCCGGATTACGGACAAACCGTGCAGCCGCCCGCGCGCACCGAACTGCAAGGACTGATTCAGTGGGCGGCCAGCAACCAGTAGGCAACATGATGTGTGACGAGGTGTAACTTCCTTCGTCCCGTCCGGCGGCGTCCCAGGCGCGAGTCGGCGTGTTGGCGAGGGTATCAGACACCGCAAGTCGCGAAGTCTGTATTTTGAGGTCTTGACAACATTCGCTTTACGATGTAAATTGATATACAGCGTAAAGCGAATTGTGTTTCTGGAGCAAGCCCATGCCGCGCAGCCGCAACGAAGAACTCAACGTGGCCAACATACAGGCGATCAAAGACACCGCCCGGCAGTTGATGGCCGAGCATGGTACAGATGGGTTGAGTGTGCGCGGTATCGCCAAGGTGCTGGGCATCACCCCGCCCGCCATCTATCACTACTTCGCCAGCCTGGACGAGCTGATCACCGCGCTGATCACGGACAACTTCAACGCGCTGGCCGACGCGCTGGAAGCCGCGCGCGCGACC
>JAEUQX010000642.1 GCA_016788625.1 Anaerolineae bacterium | reverse complement strand
CTGACGCTGGACTTCGGCGCGGAACACGAGCGCCCACTGTATATCGGCCTGACCAATACGCTGGCTGCTCCTGCCGCGTTGTTCACCCCGATTGTCGGCGGTTTCCTGGCGACGAATTACGGCTTCGAGGCGACCTTCATCGCTTCAGTGATCGCCTGCGTGCTGATGGGCATCATCCTGCAATTCGTCATGGTCGATCCGCGCCCCAAACGGCGCGATAAGGTCAAGTCGGCAGCGGGCATGGTCGCAGCAGTGGAGGACAGCGGCGTTTGGTAGATACTGCGGGGGGCGGCGCGCTCGCTGGGGTGCGCGTCCTGGATTTCACGCGGGTGCTGGCAGGGCCGTTCTGCACGATGCTGCTGGGCGACATGGGCGCGGACGTGATCAAGATCGAGAATCCCAACGGCGGCGACGAGTCGCGGGAGTGGGGGCCGCCCTGGATTGGCGAAGGTGATCTGCGGCTGAGCGCTTACTATGCCAGCGTCAACCGCAACAAGCGCTCACTCACGCTGAACCTCAAGAAGGCGGAAGGCCGCGAACTGGCGCGGGCGCTGGCGGCGCAGAGTCACGTTGTCGTCGAGAACTTCAAAGCGGGCGGCATGGCCGAATTCGGCCTGGGCTACGACGAGCTGCGCGCTCTCAACCCGGCGCTGGTGTTGTGCAGCATTACGGGCTTCGGCCAGTATGGCCCCTACCGCGAGCGCCCCGGCTACGATTACGTCGTGCAGGCTATGAGCGGGCTGATGTCGATCACCGGCCCGGTGAATGGCGAGCCGTATAAGGTCGGTGTGGCCGTCTCCGATGTGTTCACCGGGCTATTCGCGCACTCGGCCATCCTGGCTGCGCTGCGCCACGCCGAGCGCACGGGGGAAGGGCAGCACATCGATATCGCGCTGCTCGATTCGCAAATCGCCGCGCTGGTCAACGTCGCCAGCAATTATCTGCTCTCCGGGCGCAACCCGCAGCGTATGGGTAACGAACACCCTAACATCGTGCCGTATCAGGCCTTCAGCGCCGCCGACCAGGACTTCATCCTCGCGGTGGGCAATGATCGCCAGTTTCGCCAGTTGTGCGAACTCATCGGTCAGCCCGCACTGGCGCAGGACATACGCTTCGCCACCAACCCATCACGCGTCAAATACCGCACGGAACTGGCAGGGCTGCTGCAAGCGCAGTTCCGCGAGCGTCGCGCCAACGAGTGGGTCGAAGCCCTGCTGGCGATGGGCATCCCGGCGGGCCCGATCAACACTATCGCAGACATCCTCAACGATCCGCACACGGAAGCGCGCGGGCTGCTGCATCAGGTGACGCTGCCTGGTGGGGAAGCGCTGCGACTCGTTGGGCCGGCGGCACAGCTTTCCGGCACGCCTGCTCAGGTGCGGTTGCCCCCGCCCGCACTGGGACAGCATACCGAAGCGCTGCTGAACGAACTCCTCGGCCTCGATGCCACACAGATTGCAGCGTGCCGGGCAAATAACGTGATCTAACGTGAAAGCCCTCCAAGCATTATCCTCTGAAGCATGTCTGAACCCGGCGCTTAGGGGATTGAGATATAATGTATGTCAAATCAGCAGCGGGGTACGCAGAGTAACGTGTCCGATTACGTGTTGAAGCTGGACGAAGTTGAAGCTGACCACATCGCGCAGCGGGCAAAGGAACGGGGCTATGCATCCTTGATGGATTACCTGCGGGCGTTGGTGGCTGCGGATGTGCTGGTCGAATCCCTCCGTGATGATTGGCAGGACGCCGATAGTACTGCTGATGAAATCGAGACTGCTTTTCGGGAGGCGTGGCACGAAGCGATGACCGGAAAAGTCTTACCCGTTGATTCCCTTTGGGACGGGTTGGAAGATGACGAATGAACATCCTGTTCAGGTGGGTTTCGCGCCTGGTTTTCGGAAAGACATCAAGAGGTTGCGGAAGAAATACCCCCATATTGAACAGGATCTTCGCCCCCTGATTGATCAGCTTATGAATGGCGAGATTCCCGGTGATCAGGTTCAATCGACTGGTTACACGGTCTACAAAGTGCGTCTGCCAAACCGTGACGCACAGCGCGGCAAGAGCGGCGGCTACCGGGTGATCTACTACATCCAAATCCCCCAACACATTATTCTTCTTACAATTTACTCAAAGTCAGAGCGCTCTGATACCGGCATGGACGCTATTCAGAACATCATCAGCGATGTATCCGACGACGCTGATGAATAAGCAATTGCTCTAACCTCATTACAACCCTATATTGACTTCATACCAACCTTTTTGCGCCTGGGTGAGCATTGGGTGTATAACTGAGTGACGTTTGCACACGCTTTAGTCAGGATTTGGGATGGCTGACGTATTCATCTCCTACGCCCGTGAAGATACCGAGTTCGTCCGGCGCATTTCCGACGGCCTCGTTCAAAACCAACGCGACACCTGGGTCGATTGGGAAGATATTCCCCTGACGGCAGACTGGCTGGAAGAAGCCTATGCTGGCATCGAAGGCGCGGATGCGTTTGTTTTTATCATCTCGCCCGCCTCGATCAAGTCTGGCCCCTGCATGTTGGAACTGGAACATGCGCTGGAAAACAACAAGCGCCTGATCCCGATTCTGCGCCGCGAAGTGACTGATCCCGACGAATTCAAGCTGATGCACCCTTCGCTCTCCGCCCATAACTGGGTCAAGTGCCGCGAAGTGGATGACTACGATCAGGCCTTTCAATCGCTGCTCACCGCGCTGGATACCGACCTGGATTACATCAAGGCGCACACACGCTACGTCGTGCGGTCTGCCGAATGGGAAGACAAGGGTCGCGACCCCAGCCTGCTGCTGCGCGGCACCGACCTGCGCGAGGCAGAGAGTTGGTTGAAGGAGAGCGCGGAGAAACAACCCTCCGCCAACGAACTCCAGCGAGATTTCATCATGTCCAGCCGGGGAGCGGCCAACCAGCGGCGGCGGCTGCTCATCCTGGGCACGATGGTCGTCCTGGCGATGACCACGCTGGCGATCTTCGCCCTGTTCCAGCGGCAGGTCGCGGTCGAAAACGCTGCTGCTGCCCGCGCGGCGGAAAGCACGGCGCAGTTCAATGCCGAGCAGGCCGACAGCTTCGCGCTGGCCGCCAACGCCCAGCAGCTTCTCTACCGCGATAACAACACCGATCTGGCAATCGCCCTGGCGCTGGAGGCCAACCGCCTGAACGTGGCGCCGCCGCTGGCGCGCAGCATCCTGGCACAAGCGGCATTCGCCCCAGGCACGCGCGACCGCCTGGGTGGTTATGCGCTCTACCCGGATGCAGATATGGCTGTCAGCCTGGACAGCCGCCTGGCGCTCTCGGTCAAAGCGGATGACTCACTCGAATTGTGGGAACTGGAAACGGGCGAGGTGCTGCACAACTGGACCTTCAGCGAGGATGAGCGGGTGCGCTCGGTCGCTTTCAGTCCTGATGGGCAGCGAGCTTCGGTCACGTTGGACGGCAACGGGCCGCTGCTACTGCTGGATTTGCAGGATTATGCCATCCTGAACACCTGGACAGAAGGCGGTTATGCCGTCACGGCGGTGTTCACGGCGGATAGCAGCGCCCTGCTGGCGGGTTATGGCGATGGCAACCTGCGCTTGTGGGATGTCGACTCATTCAAACTGATACGCGAGTACACAGGTTACCCCGATGACACGGTTTATGGGGTGGCGATCAGCCCCGATCAGAAGACCGTCGCGGCGGCCATCGACAGCGCTGGCATCCTGCTGTGGGACTTCGCCAACCCTGGCGAGGCGCGCGCGCTGGAAGGGCACAACGATATTGTGCGCAGCGTCGAATTCAGCCCCGACGGCACGCAGTTGATCTCCGCCTCGAATGACGCGACCGTGCGCCTGTGGGATGTGGCGACGGGTGAAACCCTGTTCCAGATGGTGGGTCACACCGACCGTGTGCGCCGCGCCATCTTCTCACCGGACGGCGAACATGCGTTTTCCGCCTCGCAGGACAGCCACATCATCGAGTGGGATCCTAAGACCGGGCAGATCGTCCGCACCTATGTGGGACATGTTGCAACGGTTTATGCCGTCTTCAACCTGCCCGATAACCGCCTGCTGACCGGTTCTTCCGATGGCACACTGCGCATCTGGGATACCCAGAACGGCGCGCAAATCCGCAGCCTGGAGGGGCATGGCGATGTCGTGTACGCTGTCGCCATCAGCCCGGATGGCACGCGCGCGCTCTCTGGCAGTCAGGATCGCTCCCTGCTGCTCTGGGATTTGCAGACGGGCGAAATCCTCAACATCATGAAGGGGCATACGGCCGGCGTGCGCGGCGTCACCTTCAGCCCGGACGGCACGCGCGCGCTCTCCACCGCCCGTGACCGAACGATGATCCTGTGGGATTTGAGCACCGGGCAGGCTATCCGCACCTTCAATGGTCATGATAACGTCGTCTGGGGCGTAGCCTTCAGCCCGGACGGACGCACGGCACTGACGGGGTCGTGGGATAACACCATGATTCTGTGGGATCTGGAGACAGGGCGCATGATCCGCCGTTACGCGGAACACACCGCGCGCGTCTACGGCGTGGCGATCAGCCCGGACGGCAAGTATGCGCTCTCTGGCTCGTCGGACAAATCGGTGATTCTCTGGGATCTGGAGACAGGCGCGATCATCCACGAGATGCAGGGGCACGACAGCGTCGTCTATACCGTCGCCTTCAGCAGCGATGGTCGTTACGCCCTCTCCGGTTCGCTCGATCTTTCGGTGATCCTGTGGGACTTGCAGACCGGGACGCGCATCCGGCGCTTCGACGGGCACACCGCCGATGTCACCAGCGTGCGTTTCTCGTCCGACGGTCAGCGCGCCATCTCCGGTTCGCTGGACAAAACCGTGCGCCTGTGGGACGTGCAGACGGGCGTCGAAACCCTGCTCTATGCCGGGCACAACGATGGAGTGTGGTCGGTCGCGCTCAGCCCGGACGACCAGACGTTCATCTCTGGCTCGATAGACCGCAGCGTGCGCGAATGGCGTATCGATTCACTTGATGAGGTGGCGCTGTGGACGTATGCCAACCGCTACATCGAACCACTGAGTTGCGAACAGCGCGACCTCTATCGCGTGGCCGTGCGCTGCGATACGCGCGGACTGTTCCCAACGGCAACACCCTACGCCACCAACGAGCCAACGCTGGCACCAACCCTGCTGCCCACGCCGACGAGCAGCGCGGCGGTGGAAGCGGTTGAACCAACCGTGACGCCAACGCTGACCCCGCTGCCGGAAGTGCTGCTCAGCACAGCCGTGCGTGGTGATCTGGCGGTCGGTGGCCGTGACCTGTATACCTTCGTTGGGCGCGCGGGCGATGTCATCACCGTGAACGCGCTGGCTGACCAACCTGCCAACGGCGAGACGGATCAGGTCGCCCAGGTTGAGCAGGGGCTGCTGGACATCAACCTGACGCTGTTCGATGCCAACGGTTTCCTGGTGGCAGAGAACGATAATGTCGCAGACGGGCTGACCGACGCGCTGATTGCGCCGCTGGTGCTGCCCGCAGACGGCGTCTATACGGTGCAGATCAACAATATCAACAATACCGAAGTAGGCGGGCCATATACGCTGCTGATCGAGCCGGGTGTCGTACCTACCGCGACACCCACACCTAGTTCATGATCATGCCGACGCAGCACACAGCTACCTGATTCTTTGACTATTTTTCAGATTCGCAATGTGCCTGACATCAGCGATGTTAGGCCGTTGTGAATGGGATGCGTATAAGATAAAACTAATGTAAATACACATCACCAACACACCTGCCCTGGTTGATGAACGTGAGCTGTCTTGAGGACACTATGACCATGAAGATGCCAAAGCGCCGCACCCCTCGCAGCAAACCCGCCGTCGAAAAGCCGGTCACTCCGGATGAGACGGTCGTCAAGCCGCAGCCACTGAGCGACGACGATATGGACAAGGTGGTCGGTGGCGTCAACCCGCGCCCGATCCCCGGCACGCCCTTCAGCCCCAAGGGCGGCTAGGGTATGGATGCCGAGGCACTCAATGCCGAAGGGCGCAGCCTGTGGGATCAAAAAGCCGACTTCTGGGATAACCTGCACGGCGACGATGGCAACCGTTTTCATCGATCCCTGGTCAGCCCGGCGGTAGAGCGGCTGTTGGATTTGCAGCCCGGCGAACATATATTGGACATCGCTTGTGGCAACGGCGCGATGGCGCGCAGGCTGGCAGCCCTGGGCGCGCATGTCACGGCTGTTGACTTCAGCGCCGAACTGATCGCCAAAGCGCAGGCGCGCGGGCAAAGCAGCGGCACGCCGATCCAGTACGCTGTCGCCGACGCGACCGACGAAAGTGCGTTCGCCGCCCTGGGCGCTGGCCGATTCGATGCGGTCGTCTGCACGATGGCGCTGATGGACATGCCCGTGATCGCTCCCCTGTATCGCGCTGCCAGGCGACTGCTGCGCGCGGGCGGGCGGCTGGTGATCGTGACGGCGCACCCGGCCTTTAACTCGAATAACCCGGTCTTCTTCGCGGAACGGGCGGACACCGACGGTCAGCTCATCACGACAACCGGGGTGAAGATCAGCGCCTACCTGAATGTCCCGCCAACCAAAGGCACAGGCGCGCCTGGCGAACCTACGCCGCACTACTACTATCACCGTCCATTGCATGAACTCCTGGGCGAGGCCTTCGCAGCAGGCTTCGTGCTGGATGGGCTGGAAGAACCGCTGCTCCGCCCGGAAGACTTCGGCCCTGCACAGCCGCTTGGCTGGACGGGTGTGCCACAAATCCCCCCTGTGCTGGCCGCCCGACTGCGCGCGTGACACCGC
>JAEUQX010000610.1 GCA_016788625.1 Anaerolineae bacterium | reverse complement strand
GCGCGTTACCGCCTGCGCCACACGCCGCCGCGCTACAGCGTGCCGCTCACCCTGGAAATTGGCGAGGGTGCAGCCGCGCAGCGCCGCCGTTTTGACGAGTTCGCCGCGCTGGGACGCATCGCCTTCAATTTCGATTTCAGCAGCACATTGGGTGACTACCTGCGCGAGAGCGCCCCGCTCGTCACCTGCGACGTGGATGATCTGGTGGTCAACGGCGACTTCAGCCAGCCGCCCATCGCCTTCGACCTCGAAATAGAATCTGCGATTAGCGGCGTTCCGGACGCCTGGACGCTGGCACGCGGCATGGTCGCGCGCGGGCGAAGGGTCGCGGACGGGCCGGTTGTGCTGGCACTGTGGGCGACGTCTGCGAACGGTGTGCTGCGGCCTGCGCGGCTGTTGCAGGAAGTACCCGTCGGCGCGGGCTGTGCGTATCAACTGCGCTTCTATTACGCGGCACCGTTCAATGCCGCATCACGCTGGATGCTGCGCTGGCTGGACGCCGACGGCGCGGAATTGGGTGAAGATGGCGCAGCGCTCCCGGCTAGGACGCGCGGTTTGCGGGACGTTCCAATGCGCGATTTGCTGCCCTATGAGGCGCGGTTAGCTGCTCCTGCGGGCGCGACGCTGGCGGAGATCGCCTTCGAGATTGATGCACCGGACGAAGATGACGACGACGATGATGATGGCGGTATCGCCTTCGCCGTCGGGCTTGTGCCGCAACTGCTGCTGGCTGGCGCGAGCTTCACGCCCACCAGCGAAGCGCTGACGAACACGCATTTCTGGGTTGGCACGACCATTGCGCGCCCTGAGCAGCAGCCGCTGTTTGTGCCGGACGGATGGACGCTCGAAGGCGGTATCGCCTTCCGTGAAGACTCAGGCGGGATTCTCGTGATCGAAGCCGACGCGCAGACCGCCACCCTCACCCAGGTTGCCCCCATCACAGCGGGCGCGCGCTACCACCTGCGCCTGGAAGGGCAGGCGGGCACGGCGGATGCGGCTCTGGAACTCTATTGGCTGGATGCCGATCTTGCGCCAATCGGCCAACCGGAGCGCGTCAGCATCGGGGTGTACGCCTTTGGGGCACATCTGTGGAGTGGCAGCGCGCCCGCTTCAGCGGCGTCCGCCGCCGTGCAGGTGGTTATCCCGGCTGGCGCGGCATTGCTGCTGAACAGCATCCACCTACTACGCGAACAGGAACAAGTTGCCACGCTGCGTTTCCTGGCAGAGTCGCCGGGGCATTTGAAAGTTTCGGATTTGCGGGTGAGCTTTGACCAACCCGCACCACCACCCGCGCTGCTGCCGCTCGATCTGCTTACCCCGCAGCCGCGCACTGATGATGCAGGGGTGCAGGGGCTGACGCCGGGAGCGCTGCGCGGACAAGGACTGACGCCAGGCGCATTGCGCGGGCAGGGGCTGACGCCCGGTGCGCTGCGTGGTCAGGCGTTGACCCCTGGCGCGTTACAGGGTGCTGTCTTCGCCAGTACCCTGACAGCCAATCTTCCGCGAGCGTCCGCATTCGCAGATCGTCCGGTTGATATTGTGTCCGGCATCGGCGCGCGTTTTGCCGAAGCGCTGCGCGACCTGCCGCAGCCCGTCACCACCATTCGCGAACTGGCGGCGCTGCATGACGACATGCCGCTCCCGCGCGCAAACCGTGAACGCCTGCTGGAACTGCGCGCGGCAGCAGAGATGATCATCGACATCAATGTAGATGTTGCGGCGTTCAGCCCATTGGCAGGCGAATCGCTGGAAACGCTGCTCGCCCGCAACACTGCGGAAATCGCGCGGCAAAGCGGGCAGTCCGCCGCGAGCGCAGAACATCTGCTGCGCAAGCTGCGCGCGCTGCGTTTCCTGTTACAGAACGACGTATTTCGTGCCCTGAACTTATCCGACCTTGCATGAAGAGGGGGCAACCGTGAAACAACTCATTCGAACTTTTCGCGCTGGAGTGCTGCTGCTGGCCGTGCCGCTGGTCGCCTCGCTGTTTATGCAGGCCCAGGCGCAGACCAGCCTCACCGTGCAGCCACAGGCGCAGCTTAACGGCAGCACTGCCCCCGGTGGACAGTTCGCCGCGTCCGTCGCGATTGATGGCGACACGGCTGTCGTCGGCGCGCCGCTGGATGGGCAGGCTGGCTCGGCCTATGTCTACGCCCGCAGCGGCACGAGCTGGACGCTGGTGCAGCGCCTGTCCCCTGCTGATGGTCAAAGCGGCGACAATTTCGGTTTTTCGGTCGCCATCAAGGGGGACACGATCATCGTCGGCGCGCCGCTGCGCGATACGCTGGGCGTCAACTCCGGCGGCGCGTATGCCTTCAGCCGCACGCCCGCTGGCTGGCAGCAGTCGCAGATCATGAGCGCTATACGTCCCGCGCCGGGCGACCAGTTCGGCTTTTCGGTCAGCCTGTCGAATTCAGCGCTGATCATCGGCGCGCCACAGGATGACGACCTGGGCGAAAACGCGGGCACAGCGTATATCTGGACACGCGGCACCACCGCCTGGGAAAACGGCCCGCAGATTTTTGGTGGTGACACAACTCGCGATGACCAGTTCGGCACATCGGTCTCGATGTCTGCCACGACTGCGCTGGTCGGCGCGCCGCAGGATGACGACGCCGGTAACAACTCTGGCTCAGCATACCTGTTCTCGCTCGCGGCGGACGGGGGCTGGCCGCAAGCTGCCAAGCTGGTCGCGGACGACGCTAGCGCGGGCGATGTCTTCGGTTACAGCGTGTCCCTGGATGGCAACTGGGCGCTGATCGGCGCATTCTTCGACGACAACCCCGGCGCGACCAACAGCGGCGCGGCCTATCTTTTCCAACGCGGCGGAACCGGCTGGTCACAAAATCAGAAGCTGGTTGCCAATAATGCCGCTGCCGAAGACCGCGCGGGTTACGCTGTCGCGCTTTCCGGCGGGCTGGCACTGGTCGGCGCGCCATTCCGCGATAACAACACTGCCGCCGACGTAGGCGCGCTCTACATCTGGGCGCGTGGCGCGGGCGGCTGGACGCAGCAAACGCCGCAGTTCGGCGTGGATGCGCGTGATTTCTTCGCCCGTTCCGTCAGTCTTTCCGGTTACACCATGCTGGCGGGCGCGCCCTACGACGACCCGAACGGCGCGCAGGATGCGGGCACGGCCTCGCTGCTGATCGTGCCAGGAACGGATGGCACGCTGGCATTCGCGCCGACGCCCGCCGTGATTGGCGACCCGCTGACGGTAACGGTGAATGACGCTGATCTGAACACGGACGCCTCCGCCGCTGAGAGCATCACGGTCAGCGTCGTGAGCAGCGATGGCGAAAGCGAAACTCTCACGCTCGAGGAAACGGGCGTCGATACGGGCAGCTTCAGCGCGGCAGTGACCACCGAACTGGGTAGCAGCGCGGGCGCAAATGGCGATGGGGCATTCGTGCTGGGCGCGGGTGACAGCCTGACAGCGACATACGTCGATGACCACCGCGCGAACGGCGGCGCTGCGAC
>JAEUQX010000599.1 GCA_016788625.1 Anaerolineae bacterium | reverse complement strand
CTGGTAGAGCAGGGCGGGGAGCTGGCGGTACGAGCGAATCTCCTTGCGGACGAGGTCGCCGATGATCTCCTCGTGCGTCATGCCCAGCACCATGTCGCGTCCGGCACGATCCTGGAAGCGTCCCATCTCGCCGCCGATCTGGTACCAGCGCCCGGTTTCCTGCCAGATGTCCGCCGGGTGCACGACGGGCATGGTGATCTCCTGCCCGCCGATGGCGTCCATCTCCTCGCGGATGATCGCCTCGATCTTGCTCAGCGAGCGCTGCGCCAACGGCAGGGCGCTGAAGATGCCCGCCGCCAGCGGTCGTATGAACCCGGCTCGCAGCAGCAGCTTGTGGCTGATCACGTCGGCTTCGGCGGGGGCTTCCCGCAGCGTCTGGCTGAACAACTGGCTCATACGCATGGTGATTGGTCGCTCCTGTTTGGATTCACCTATAGATAACCTATTTCAAGAATGTCTGCGAAAACCAAATATGGAGGCATGAGCAGACATGCCCTAATTAACCAATGAAGTCTGGAAGCCTTTCAGCCGCCAGTGGAATTTTGTGATGTTGCATGTGTTCCTACTTCACTTGACAATACGAGCAAGCTCTCGAAGCAGTTCTTTCAGGCCGCTCTCATAGTCTTTCGTAAAATCGATGTATTGCAGGCTGCTGAGGACGAGTGGAACACGTGTCTGTTTCACCATCACTGGCAGGATGCGCTTGTTCAGATTGAGAGCATAGTAGATCTCATTCTTGATGAAGTTGCTCTCGGTGGAAGCTGGTGACAGCAAGACTAGTAATACATCCGCTTCAGCCAAATTCTTCTCGATTTCGCTAGCCCAGTCTTGACCCCCAACGAGTGAAGCAAAATCTATGAAGACGCTATAACCATTTCGCCTTAGTACATCGTAAAGACGGCGGCTTACTTCTCGGCCGTCTTGCCGCGAGTAGCTGATGTAAACCCGTTTTGTGGGTTCTGATAGTGAAGTTGATGCAGTGTTTTCCACCTCGTGCGTCTGGAGTGCTCCTGAGCTAAAAATGCTCTCCAGGCTGCTGAACAGATCTTCCCATGGCTTATGTTCGTACGACCAGCGCAGATATTGCAGGCTGACCAACGCGAGTGGCATACGTGGTTCGTCAGGCGTGACGATTAGTGGCAGTATTGGTTTATTAAGGTTTTTTGCCCGATTAATGTACTGGCGCACAAGCTTCGAGTCTGCTGTCTTGTGATCAACCAACACGATCAGACACTGAGCATTTTCAATCTGGCGCTCGTCATCCTCGTCTGTAGTGGTAGACCATGTGTCTGGGTGAAAGCTGGCTTGTGCTTCGATTCCTCGTTCGGCTAGGCTACGGCGAATCTCGTCAGCGATATCAAAGGCTTCCAGTGAATAGGACATGAAGACGCTACCATGCGGCTTTCGTCCGACCCGAAGTTCATGACCTTCCGGTGAAAGCGCGATTATGTTTGATGCGACCGCTGTGTAACCGCTCACCAATCGCGAACCAATGCCCTCAAGGCTGGCATCACCAAACAGTAACCTTTCACGGTATGAGAAGATCGGCAGATAATGGAGCGTCATCTCTTGAAGCGCGCTGCGACCAAAGTCGGGCATTTGCAGGGGCGCGAATAACTCGCGGCATTCTTTGAGAAAGTCGCCATAGCTGGCCGAGTCGGATTCATCCACGCGCGCGGGCACGGTGATCACAGGAAGGGGTTGCCCTTGGCGCTGTGTCGTCGCCTCTTCGCTGAGAAAGCTGCGTGCCATTCGCGCAGAGTTCTCCATGTTCTCGCTGTTCGGTGCAAACAGCATGACGACCGCGTCCGCCATGTGCTGGGTAGCCACACCGCCCATCTCGGTGACACCTGTGCGGCTGTCGATCAGAATCACATCAGCACTACTACGCGCTTTCTCACGGAGCCAGTCTATGAATCCGCCGCCAGCCCACTCGCGATAGAAATTCGCCCAATCGAATCCCTGGACGAACTCAGCATAGGCACGCCAGCCTTCCGTACCGCTGCGTTGCCCCGCTGTTAGCAATCGAAGTTGTGCGCTGTCATTCTTATCCAGAGTAATAAGGTGGTCTTCAAAAGTCGGATATGGGCTTTCCGCTTCGCTTGTAGGTGGCGTTCTGATCCGGTTTTTGTACGCCCGGATTAGATCGGCGAGTCCAGGGTTTTTGTATAAGTTGTCGAGCTTGAGTTGATAGCGCGACTGAAAGTAGCGTTCCAGGCCAGGGGCTTCCAGATCCCAGTCGATCATGAGGACATTGAGCGAGTGCCTGAGATAGAAATACATCGCGATGTTCGCCAGTGCCATGCTGCGCCCGACGCCGCCTTTGTACGAATAGAAAGTGTAAATTTGCCCATTCATCGCTCATGCTCCTGTCAGCTTTGGGAGTTCAGTCGGTCCCTGGCGCACATTCGGATTACTGCTCCATCCCTCACTCGGGTGATCAGCCATGTAGCGCGTGATGTTGTCGGTCGCGAACTGAATCCAGCGTGCCAATTCATAGCCGTGATCAACGCCCATCACGGACGCTTGCAGGGCATCGTTGAAAAATGTGCGGAATTGTTCGTAGAATGTTTGGAGTCCCAAATCGCCAATGACCTGATCTTCTTCCTGTAAGTAGGTATTGAAATCCTGGTGCAAGAGGGGGACGAAGGGTGACATTCCGATTGTGAACGCCTTTTTTGCGCGTTGAGATACGAAGTCGAATGCGCTTTTGACCTCTCGGTGCATGAGCGAGATTGGATCCACGAATACCAGACAGGGACGCGGCGCAAGACGGTTTAGCGCCGCTTGTCGTTGCGCTGCGTTCCCCTTGATTGGTTCGGTGTAGGACACGAACACGCGGTTCATCCAGTATTCCTGGCTATTGCCCAGCAATGCCTGGTTTTGCTGCACATATTGACGCTTCTCCCTTTCACATTCGGCGATGATTTCGCTGAGTGTACGATCTGCCCAGTTGGGAAGCGCGGGCAGTGGTTTCCAATTCTCCGGCCTATCGCCATAGCGCGCAGGATCGAACGTGCCGAAGACCTGTTTGGCAAGATGCATTACCTTCGCGTGAACCTGCTGCGGGACAGAGAGATTCTGCCCTTGTTCCAGTTCGAGTGCTTGAGCGTGGTTCATAGCAACAATCACGAATGGGATTTCAATAATGCGCGTTGATGCGTCGAAGAAATGTAGTTCGGCAAAGCGGCGCACACTGTCGTTCCAGGCAAAGTAGTCGAGTGTATCGGCTCCTGCATCGCGAACGGCGGTGACGTTGGGTGTGTTGTCTGGCGCAACCTTGCGATATAGGTCGATAAAACCACGAAATACCTGTACTGGGTTAAACAATGCTTGCAGCGGTTGTGAGAGCGGCGCTTCGTCTAGGGGCAAGACTAGAATGCGCTTCCGGGGATCGGCGCGGTAGGCGTCAATGCGCCATGCAACTTCTTTATTGACGTAGCTGCCCTGTCCGATTTTGTCCGACCAGAGGAGAATGAAGTATTGTACGTCATTACAGTGCTGCTGAAGCTGTGCCTCCCAATTCTGCCCCGCCACAAGATTGTCACCTGTTGCATGATCGACGAATACCCGGTAGCCGAATTGTTTTAGCGTTCGCTGCAAACGCACCGCCCAAGAAAGCTGTTCTTTCTTGTGACTGATAAAAATATCGTATTCCGTTGCCATGCGGTGCTATTCCTCCATCGCAAAGGATATTTTTCTCTATGGTAACTGCTTCGGAAAATAATGCCAAAGGTTGTCGCTTGGTGATTCTCCCTAATGCGTTTGTGAGTGGCAAATACCATTTGATTCTAGGTTAAGAATACCTTGAAGGGTATTGGGTGAATTTCAGAATACCTCTTATTTTACGGGATAAGAATAAGGCGATGTGTTCGCGTCAACCACCTTCACATCATCCCGCCTGTACAGTATCATGGGCACGCTCAACATGAGGTCATTCATGCGTCTGTTCACCTCTCTCCAATCCCACCTGCAAGCATCACCCACCGCGCTGCGTGCTGTACGCTGGTTGTT
>JAEUQX010000594.1 GCA_016788625.1 Anaerolineae bacterium | reverse complement strand
GACGACAGCGCGCGGCGGCATGGGGATTGCGATTGTGGATGCGGCCAGCGGCGCGCAGCAAATGAGCATCAGCGCAGGGTTGGGCAGCTACCGCCCGCTCTGGCGTCCAGCACAGAGGACATGATGCGGCGGTTGCTGCTCAGCTTACTCGCCGTTTTCGCGGCGCTCATCCTGGCGGCCCTGGCTGTCGGGCAGTTGATTCCGGGCGGCGAGCAGCTCCTGTATGTCGCGAACACGAGCTTTGGTCGATCAACCTTTTACCTCTACGATACCGCGCGCGGCCTCGCTCCCAACATCGGCCCCGGCGAGCGCTTCCTTTCCGTGCCCGCCTGGTCGCCCGACGGCACGAAGCTGGCCTACATTGCCCCTGTGCCGCCGGAACAGCCAGGCATCAGCATCTTCGATCTGACGACCGGCAAGACAACGCACTACGCCACTGCTGACCCGCCGCAGGACGGCCTGGCCTGGTCGCGTGACGGGACGCGCCTGGCCTACCGCACCAACCAGCGCGGCAGTCCCAAGCTGGCCGTTTATGACCTGGGCAGCGGCGAGTCGCATGTCGTCAACCTGTCTGGCGCATCTGACAGCCCGCCGCTGTGGTCGCCCGATGGCGAGAGCCTGCTGTACATCTCGTTCCGCGATGGCAACCCGCGCCTGTACGCCGTCGCCATCAACTGCCAGCAGAGCGCGCGCGGCTGCCGCTACAACGAACGGCTGCTGCTGCCCACCATCATCACGCGCTGGCCGCTGAGCTGGTCACTGGATGGCGAGCAGTTAGCGTTTATACGCATCCGACGCGAAGGCCGGCAGCTTCACCTGCTGCGCGCGGGATGTGCCAACCTGCTTGATGAGACGTGTCCGCTGAATGTGCTGCCTGTCGGGGAAACGCTGCCCTATGCCGCTTTTCCCGCCTGGTCGCCGGACGGAGAACGCATCGCGTTGATGACAAGCGAAGGCACGCAGACCATGCTGAAGGTCATCGACCTGCAAAGCGGCGCAGAACAGGCGCTGACCGCCGGACTGACGGGCAACGATGTGCCGTCGTGGTCGTCATCGGGCGCGTACATCGCGGTGCAAGCCTATACCAACCCCTGGGCGCGCATCATCGTGCTGGATGCTGCCAGCGGGGCGCAGCGCGGAGTGATTGAGTCGCCGTTCGGCGCGTACAGCCCGCTCTGGCGACCGGGCAGCGACTGGTAACGGTTCTATCGCACCGTCGAAGCCGCTTCCGCCAGGCGTTGGAATACCTCCGGCGTCATCTGAATATCCAGCACCTCAAAGACCACCTGCGTCCAGCCGTGCAGGAAGTACACCCAACCGTCCTCGACCTTCAACTTGCGCGACTCGCGCTGCCGCAGCGCCTGCTGCATGAAATCCAATGCGCCGCGGTAATTGAACTCCCAGGCAATGCCGTGCAGCGGGAACACGCCCGCGTCGGTGATCGGTGAGCCGGGCGTATCCTTGCCCATGCCCGTCGCATTGATCACGATGCTGTGATCGGGCAGGGCGGCCATCAGGTCATCGTTACGGCGCGGGTCAGCGTTCTGCACATAGACCACCTCGATGTCCGTCTCGAACTGCGCCACCATCTCGCGCATGTGCTCCAGGCGGTCGCTCGTCAGGTTGACAGCGGTGAAGCGGCGCGGACGATCTGCCGCATCCGGCTTGTTGATCAGGTGCAGCAGCGTCGCCAGCGCCGAACCACCCGCGCCCAGGCACAGCACCTCCGCACCCGTCTCGCCAAAGTAGTTCTTGCCGATGATCGAGTCC
>JAEUQX010000527.1 GCA_016788625.1 Anaerolineae bacterium | reverse complement strand
CAGCTACCGTCCGGGCGGTTTTGAAGCGCGACACCTGGATGAAAGCATCCCGCTGAAATACGGCATCATCGGGCAGGAGACACAGGGGCCAGGCGGCTTCTTCATGGCGCTGCGCTCGATCTACGTGATGCAGGGTATCCTTGCCGACATTGAGCAGATCTGCCCCAGAGCGCGCGTGTTCAATTACACCAACCCGATCAACATCCTCTCGGAAGCAGTGACGCATCACAGCAGCATTCCGTTTCTCTCGTTCTGCGAAGGGCCGATCTACTTCCCTGGCATCATCGCCCGCGCTGCCGGGATGGATGCCAGCAAGTTCGATACCGTCATGCTGGGGCTGAATCACGGATGCTGGAGCGTGCGCCATCTATACGACGGGCAGGATGCCATGCCACTGCTACGCGAGGCTTACGAGCGGCGGCTGCGCGAGGGCGGTATCGACCTGTATCAACTGCGCCTGCTTAAGCTGACCGTCATGATGGAGAGCATCCCGGCAGACTACTTCCAGTACTACTACTTCAAAGATGAGATTCTGGCTGACCTGCAAAAGAAGCCGACGACGCGCGCCCAGGATATTCAGGCACTCGCGCCGGACTACTGGCAGCACTACCGTGAGCAGGCCGCTGCGGACGAACCGACGCTCGACCCATCGCACTCACGCGGGGGCATTCACGAACTGGAACTCGCGATTGACGCGATGGATGCGATCTTCAACGACCGCAAAGAGATTCTGCCCGTGAACATCCCCAATCACGGCCTGCTGCCTGATCTGCCCGATGATCGCGTGGTTGAGGTGCGCGGCTACTTCGACCGCAGCGGAGTGGTCGGGCTGGCGGACGGACAACTGCCGCCCCACACGCGAGGACTGGTCAAGGCGCTGGCGGAGTATCAGTACCTCACGGCAGAAGCGGCCTGGCAGGGACGGCGCATTGATGCCATCCGCGCGCTGGCGAGCAACCCGCTCGTGCCCACGCTGGAGAAGGCCGAAGCACTCTACGACGAGATGGCCGCCGCGCACAAGGCCTACCTGCCGGAGCGCCTGCTGACGTAGAGATCATGCCTGCCACACCAGATGGCGGGCGACATTCTGGCCGACCAGCCCATCCGCGATTTCCTGCGCGATGCCCTCCTGCTGCAAGCGCGGGATGATCAGCCGGGGCAGCGCCTCCAGCCCCCACTCCGCGCCGCCATAAACCCACATCCCCGGGGTGGAGAGGTCGAGGCCGAGCGTGACCTTATGCCCCAGCCCCGCCGCGACCAGCGCCTTGAGCAGCGGCCAGAAGTGCTGCTCGGCATTGTACGCGCGGCGCAGGTAACTGCTATAGCCCAGCAGCACGCCCGCCTGCGCCAGCTCGCGATGCAGTCCGGCGTCCGGGCGTTGATCGACCTGACACAGGTACAGGCGGTTGGCGGGTACGCCCAGCCTGCTGAAGAAGGGCACCAGTGCCTCGATGTTCAATCCCTGTTCCGTATGCAGCAGCAGCGCCGCCCCGGTCTGGCGCGCGGCTTCGGCGGCGGCTTCCATCAATGCCTGCTCCTGCCCGTCAATGCGGCCATCGTAGCCGATCAGGATGGCCGTCGCCGGGATGCGTCCGCCCGTCTCGTTCATGCCCACGCGCAGTTCTTCCAGAAAGGTATCGGCGGCCTGGGTGCTTGTGGCCGTCCACAGCCAGTTCGTGGCCGGATAGTATCTGCGCAGATGAAAGCCCGTCACCGCCGTGATGTGCAGCCCGGTGGCGTTCGCCAGCCGCGCCAACATGCGCGCGTCGCGGCCACAACCAGGCGGCTGACAGTCGATCAGCGTCGTGCCGCCCGCATCATGAAAATCCAGCAGTTCTTTGAGGATGTCATCGTAATCGCTGAGCGGGGTAATGTCTGGCGGCACGCCGGGGGGCGGCTGAATCCACACATGCGAATGGGCGTCGGCCACGCGTACCCATTCGACGGCAATCGGCCCGGTGACGGTCTGTAAGTAAGCGTTCATCGCGATACGACTACATGCCTGTCTGATCTGCGCTGATGAGTCGTATCAATGATGCACGCGAATGTTTAATCGGACAAGTTTCAGGCTATCATTGTCCTCTTCATATGGGTTTGCCTGCTATCCCATTTCTTTGGCCTGAGCATCGAGCTGCCCGCGATAATTTGCCAGCGTCAGGATTGGCGGGCGTTCTTCATCGCCAATCTGCTCCACCTCCAGCGCGAAGCGTTCACTTTCCTGGATCACCAGTTTCATGGTGCGGTTCGCGATGTCCAGGATCTGCACGCCATAACGGCTTTCCAGGCGCGAGATGAACACCTGCATGATCGCGAAAGCCATTTTGCTCAGCTTATCCAGCGGTTGATTGGTGTGGACACGCACTTCCAGATCAGATTGAGCCAGGGCATCCAGCCCAAACTGCTGGTGCAGATCGATCAACAGCCCCGTTTCGACGCCGTAGCCCGTGAAAAAGGGCATCTGTTCCAGCGCGGCGCGGCGTCCGGCATACTCACCCGACAACGGCTGAACAAACCCCGAGATTTCCGGGAAGAACAGGTTGAACATAGGGCGTGCCACCAGTTCAGTCACCCTGCCGCCGCCTACGGCCTGGAGTTTCTTGCCCATCTGAATCGGACGCCGGTAAAAGCCTTTGACATATTGTAGATCGGGGTCTTTGAGCAACGGGCCGATTAACCCGTAGACGAAGCGCGGGTGAATGTTGGATATGTCCGTATCAACCCAGACGATGATATCACCGCGCAAAACCTGCTGGCTTTTCCACAGCGCTTCGCCTTTGCCGCGAAAACTGCCCACTTCTGGCAGAATTTCGGGGTGACGGTAGACCGGGATGCCTGCTGCTTCGGCTTGTTCAACCGTATCGTCAGTCGAGTTGCTGTCGATCAGAACGATCTCATCAACGAGAGGAAGATCGTCCATTAGCGACTGCTTCAGGGTACGGATGACATGGGCGACGGTCGCGCCTTCGTTGAGTGCGGGAAGTCCGACGCTGATACTCCACCCACGCTTTTCCTTGAGTGCCAGCAGCGATTTCAGGTCGGAAAACTGATCGCTATGAAACGAGTGTTCCGCGAACCAGCGGTCAACACGCCTGGAAACATCAGGCTCAACGTCTCGCAGGAGCACCGGGGGATGGAAGGCGAGCTGCTCTGGTCGCCAGGCTCGCACGATAGTGACCGGAAGCGTCGTTTGTTCATAGACGGTTTCCAGGATCGAGGAATTATGGCTGCGGCTGCTGGGATGCATACCGGAACCCATGATGATCGCATTGTGATTGGCCGATTCAAGCAAAATCCCTTTCGCTGTTCGCCCAAGTGCGGTCACCGTGCGGGTCACGGTTGGTTCGGCGCGCAGAATGGCTTCCAGGTCTGGCGCGTCGCTGCGGTTATCCGCCGCGTGGAACAGGGTGATTGGCGCAGCAGGCGCAAGAGCCGTCGCCGCCCGGATTCCAAGGCTGAGGTTAGGGCCGCCGCGCAGCGCCAGCAGCAGGGGACCGTCAGCAGCCCAACCCTGACGGCTGAGCAATACAAGATCGCAAGGCAGCCCCTTCAACCATTGGCTGGTCTCGTGCCCCGCTGTCTTGCTCCGTGGCCCTTCCCACTGGACCGCCGCCAGATCAATATTCAGGTTTTGGACGGTCGAGATGACATGCTGCAGCGGGTCGTAATCGACAACAATATGCAGATTGGCGTCAATCGCTTCGTGAGCAGATGTCAGGGGATCGAGCAGGGTGCGCCAGCTCTGCGCCTGCGGCATATACTCGCTGGCAGATTGTCCCTCCGGCACAACCACGAGCGCCAGCAGATGCACATCGCCATCATCTTGTGCCAGATTGACCCCAAATTGTGTCCAGGAGTCGACGGGAAGAGTCGGGTCGGTAAAAACGACCAGAATCTGTTTATGCTTCATAGTACCTCCAACAAAGGAACGAGCTTTCGCTCGATAATGCGCTCCCAACGATAGTTATGGCGTATTCGCACGCTAAGCCTGTACGCCGGTGAGGTGCTTAAGGCTTCCCAGACGAGCTGTGCGATCTGTTCGGGAGACTGGGATGTGGGATCGAAATAATGGGCATCATCTGCCGCGGTCTCGCGCAGCGGCGGAATGCCAGCGCAGAAAATTGGTAATCGTGCCAGGGCAGCTTCCAGTATCGGAATGCCGAAGCCTTCCTGCGTGCTGGGGAACAGCAGGGCATCGGCAAGCTGATACAGGTTACTCATCGTGGCATCATCAACGAGCAGTGGTTGCTCCGCTGTTTCTCCACAGGCATAGAGAAAATGCGCCTTATCTACAAGTTTAAGCCCCGCGCGAAGGTCAAGCAAACGAGTCAGGTAGGCCTGATTGGACGGGTTATGTGGCCCAGGCGGGCCGCTAACGATCAGCCGAATGTTCAGCCGGCTGATGTCGCGTATGGCCCGCAGGATGTGCAGCGCCAACTCAATATTCTTGCGCCGCGTTAGACGCGCGGGCAGCAGCAGCAGGCCATCGGCATCCAGCAGGTGGAGACGGTTGACCAGATCGAGCATTATGGGCGTCCAACCAAAGAACTGACTTGGGTCAACTCCCGGCGATATCACGGCAATGCTGTCTGGGGCGATCTGCAAGGTCTGCGCCAGTTCATCACGCCGATGAGTAGAAACGGTGACATATTGTGTTTCCGGCCAGGCGGTGCGGAGTAAATCCCAGGGATGGCCGGGATGAAATTCGTTGATGTACTGCGGGTTGCTGGCCGCGATATCGTGGCAGTAGGCAATACAACGTATCTGTCGCGCGGCCGTGTAGCTGTGCAACGCAGCAGTCAGCGGCAGGTTTTTGTTCATGTTATGCAGATTATGCGCGATGCAGATGTCGCAGTCCGCCAGCGCCACTTCCAGCGCCTGGTAAAGCTGCGCCACCATCTGCTCGAACGCCGGCGTACAGTCGCCAGCATCAAGATGGGATTTGATGGCAAGGATGTCGGGATGAGATGAACTAAAAAGTGGATTCAGGTAAGTTTCGATAGGCGCGGGGAGTGGTGCGCCGCTGCCGCTGATGATGCGGACGGCATATCCGAGGTGCATCAGGCCGTTGGCGTGATGCCCGATCAGTGACTCGACCCCACCAATTACAGGAGGGGAAGAATAGTGCAGGATGGCTACACGCTGAGTCATTGCACGATTTCGCGCTCCTTCAACTTGAATTTTCGGATACTTCGCGGTGGATGATAAAAGACATGAGTCGAACTCCCTGCCGGATTCCACTATCCTTGACCTTATCTGACTTTTGTATCACAGGCAAGGGCTAATCAGGCCAGTCGCTATCTGGCCTGCGGTGGGGTAGCCATGTCACTGACGTTCTAACGGAAAGGTCTTAGGCGACGCCCGCCCCGGAGATGGCCGACTTCAGCGCGTTCATGTTGATCGGCTTCGCCAGGTAGCCATTTGCGCCGGCCTGGTTGGCTTCTTGTGTGCGTGGTGGGAAATGCGCAGAGATGATCACAATTGGCACATGGCGCGTCGAGTCCTGCTGGCGCAGTTTGCGGCAGATGTCCAGCCCATTTTCGTCAGGGAGCTGGATATCCAGCAGGATCATGTCCGGCTCTTCATAGGCCAGCTTATCCCACGTTTGCCGTCCGGAGAGTGCGCCAATTGGTTCGTGTCCCATCAGCGTCAGATACGAAGAGAGCATTTCCACAATCAGGGGCTCGTCGTCTACCACCAGGATTTTTGCCATGTTTGCTCACTCACCATCGTGTTAAGTTATGTCTATTTTAGTATAGGTTTGTCCGCGCAATCTTTACCCTATGACAATGGTCACAGGCGCAGTGTCTTTTGATAGAAGCGGTGCGTCTTGTAAATCGTCGAACCAAAACTCCTGGCGATGCTAACCATGTTCTCGTTGGCTTCCAATATCCAGCCGGAGTCGGAGTCGGTGATGCGCGGGTCGTTGAGCAGCGCCATCAGCACATAATAGTACAGCGCAGCATCGATACCCTTGTTGCGGAATTGTTCTTTAACACCCATCAGCGGGATGCGCGCCCAATGAATCACGGGGCGGATCTTCCAGTACCACAGCGCCTGTATCAGGCTGACGATCTCCGGCACACCGGGGCGCGGGTAAACCTTTTGCAGCACCTGATTGAAATCCGGGATTGCCATGACGAACCCGGCGGGCTGGTCTTCGATATAGGCGAAGAAGGCGTAGTCCGGCTCGAAAAACTGCCCCAGGCTGTTGACCAGCGCGTCCAGTTCTTTGGGCGTCATCGGCACAAAACCCCAGTTCTTGTCCCAGGCGGCGTTATAGATCTCCTTGAACAGCATGAATTCCTGCTTGAGGTTCTTGCGGTCGATATTGCGGATGGTGATTTTGTTGCGTTCCATTACCTTGCGCGTGATGCGTTCCAGGCGGTCGCCCGTCGCATGTTCGCGCGCGCCTTCACGGCTGAGGTGGAAGCTGAACACGTCCATCGCTTTGGTGAAGCCAGCCGCCTCGACCAGCTTGGGGTAGTAGGGCGGGGTGTAGGGCATCAGCAGCACCGGGCGGGAAAAGCCGTCCACCTGAATGCCGCATTCCTCGTGCGTGGTGAAGGTCTGCGGGCCGCGAATGGCATCATAGCCGCGCGCCAGCACCCACTCCGTCGCCGTCTCGAGCAGTGCGTTGGCCGCTTCCTGGTCGTCGTACACATCGAACGCGCCGAACCAGCCGACGTGCTCCTGATGAAACTCGTTGTGGCGGTGGTTGATCAGCGCCGCAATCGTGCCAACGATCTGGTCGCCGCGCCAGGCCGCGAAGTAATCGCCCTCCAGATATTCCCAACTTGGGTTCTTCTTCTTATCGAGCAGGTCATGGCGCATCGAAAGCAGCGGCGGCACCCAGTTGGGATCGCCCTTGTAGAGTGTCCAGGGGAACTCGAAGAACGCGCGAAAGTCACGCGCGTTCTCTACTTTGCGAACGGTTACAGAAGGCATGGCAACAGCTTTCGATAGACCCCAAAAACGCGGTGATCTTACCCGGTTTTCACGCCATTGTAAAAGCCACCAGCCAAAATGATCTCTGCCCTGCTCTGCTACTGACTCCACTTGGTCGGCTTGCGATCCCAGCGGTGCGCGCGCAGCTTGGCGATCAAATCTGCGGGCAGGGCTTTGCCGTCGCTCGTGCCGATGTTCTGCTCGACGTTCCTGATCTTGCGCATCCCCGGAATGATCGTGCTGACGGTGGGGTGATGCAGAATGAAACGCAGCGCCAGTTCCGGCATGGTCATCCCCGCCGGGATCAACGGGCGCAGCGCCTCCGCGCGGTCAACCGAAGCGTGCAGATTTTCTTTGACGAAGTAGGTATTGCGCCAATCACCCTCCGGCCAGGTGCTGTCTTTGGTCAGCGTGCCGGTCAGCGTCCCTTCGTCGAAGGGCACGCGCGCGATGATCGCCACGCCCAGTTCGTTGCACAGCGGGAAGAGGTTGTCTTCCGGCGCCTGGTCGAAGATGTTGTAGATCACCTGCACCGCGTCGATGTGCCCGGTCTTGAGCGTCTCCAGGCAGTTATCCGGCTCCCAGCGGTTGACGCTCACGCCGAACGATTTGACCAACCCTTCGCGCTTGAGGTCATCGACCGCGCGCTGCCAGCGTTCGTCGCGCGCCCAGCCGTCCTCCCACACGTGGAACTGCATCAGATCCATCGAGTCGGCGTCGAGGTTCTTCAGGCTTTTCTCGACCTGCTCGCGGATATAATCCGCCGGGAACACGTCGCCAAGATCGAACTCACGGCGCGACGGCCAGATGCGGTTCTTCGGCGGAATCTTGGTGGCGATGTACAGCTTCTTGTCCGGGTATTCCTTCAACAGACGCCCCAGCAGCGTCTCGCTGTGTCCTTCGCCATAAGCATAGGCCGTGTCAAAGAAGTTGCAGCCCAGCTCGACCGAGCGCCGCAGCGCCTGCATCGACGCCTCATCCTCCGAACCCGTCCAGCCGCCCATGCCCCACATGCCGTAACCCATCTCTGCCACCTGCCAACCCAGGCGGCCAAACGCACGGTACTGCATCGTCATTCCCCTCTCTATCGACCTTTTATCCCCGATATTTCTTTTCGACCGCGATGATCTTGTCCACACGCTTGGCGTGCCGTCCGCCGCCGAAAGCAGTTTTCAGCCACACGTCAACGATCTGCTTGGCCAGCGCTGTGCCAATCAAGCCCGCGCCGAGCGTGAGTACGTTGGCGTCGTTATGTTCGCGGCTGTTGACGGCAGTCGCGTTGTCGTAACACAGCGCCGCGCGCACGCCGGGCACTTTATTCGCCACCATGCACGAGCCGATGCCCGCGCCATCGATCATGATGCCGCGCCACGCCCGCCCGCTGCTGACTTGTTCGGCCACCGCCAGAGCGAAGTCGGGATAATCGACGCTCTCCGTGCCGTTCGTCCCGCAGTCGATCACGGTGTAGCGCGTTTGCAGCTCGGCTTTGAGCGCCTCCTTGAGCGCGTAGCCGCCATGATCGGCGCCAACTGCCACCACGCGCCCCTCAACGGCAGCATCCAGCGCGGCAGCCTGCTCGACCAGCGACACGCGCCGCAGCAGCGCGGCCTGGCGAGCCAGCGGCGTGATCAGCGCATCGGGCGGCAGTGTCAGTGTTCCCCCCTCCGCGACGGCGTTGACGGCATCCTCGTCGATGACCGGGCGTGAACCGCCCTGCCCACCCTGATGCAGGTGTCGGCGCAGCGCAGCGCTCACCGCCCGGCGAATAGCATCATCCTGACTCATGTTCAGCTCCTGTCGTTTGTCCCGCTAAGTATAGCTTTTCGGCTGCAATCGCAAAAGCCGCCAGGAGTCCGCCTGAATGGGCGGCAGCAACGACAAGACGGCAGCAGCCTGCTGACTGCCACCGTCTTGCACGGGGGGGATGAGGGGTGTTAGCGGGTGACGTAGGTGATGATCAATGCGTCTTCGGTGATCTCGACGGCGGTGATGCGCCCGCTGACGCCCGTCTGGCGGATGTAGTTGCGCCAGGCGCTGCTGATCGAGCTGTTGATCTGGCGCAGCAGGTCGTCGGAAACCGCCTCACCATTGGCGCTGGCTGCGGTCGCGGCCCAGAACAAGCGGCCATTGCTGATGCTCGGCACGAGCGTCATACTGACGTCAACCGGGTCTTTACCGCGCACGGTGTAGGTGGCGCTGACGACGGCCTGCCCGCTTTGCAGATCAACGGCGATGTTGCTGAAGGTGCGGCGCGGCGGGTTGGTGACGCGGTAGGCAGCGTTGATGTCTTCTTCGGTGACCGTCACGATCTTGCTTTCCTGCGCGAACGCGGGCGTAACCAGGGCAGCGCAGGCGGCGATCAGGACGAGGACGAACAGCAGCTTGCGGGTGATCTTCATGACGCTTTCCTTGAACTCAGATTGTGCTATGCGGTCATCATCGCGGAAAGCTGTTATCGAAGTTCGCGCCTTTGTAATCGATGTGTAAACTGTGCGTGAAAAAGTGGTTAGGTTATGACCTTCTGCCGTCACGATAGGCGTATTGCCCTCAAGCTACTATAATGTGTGGCATGTTTCCATCATCTTGAGGTGTGCCGATGCTCACCCGTGTTCAAGCCCTGCATTACCGGGCACTGAGGTCGATTGATCAGCCGCTCAGCCCGTTCCAAATCCTGATTGGCCCCAATGCCAGTGGCAAATCCACTTTCCTGGATGTGGTCAGCCTTATTGGCGATGTCGTCACGCAGTCGCCTGCGACCAATGCTATTGCGGAACGTGCGGCAGATGTGCGCGATTTGACCTGGGTACGCGCAGCAGACTGGTTTGAAGTCGCGGTTGAGGCAGAGATCCCCGCTGATTTCAATTCAAGATATCAGAATCTACGTTATGAACTCCGCCTGGGAATGGACGAAAACTCCGGTGAAGTGGGGCTGCTGGTCGAGAATCTGTGGCTGCTGTCTGATACGGCACAGCCGTCATCACATCGGCGTAATGAACGACTCACCATTCCTGCGGGCGCTCGTACCCCTAATGGCTGGCGCAAGATTGTTGGCAAGGTGGAAACAGGCAACGATTACTTTAAATCGGAATCAACCGACTGGAACAATCAATTCCGTTTGGGTCCACGCCGCTCAGCTCTTGCCAATCTACCCGAAGATGATGATCGTTTCCCGGTTTCGACCTGGTTCAAGCGTTACATTTCGGAGAGTATCCAGCGTATCGCGCTCAACAGCCAGGCGCTGCGCCGCCCCAGCCCGCCAGGAATACAGCGCGCCTATCTGCCGGATGGCTCGAACCTGCCCTGGGTCATCCACGAACTGGAACAACGTGATTCCCAGGCGCTGAGCGATTGGGTTGCACATATTCAGACCGCCCTACCTGATATTGTTGGCATTCGCACGGTTGAGCGTCCCGAAGATCGTCACCGCTATCTGGTCATCGAATACGCTTCCGGCTTAACCGTGCCATCGTGGGTGGTATCAGATGGCACTTTGCGTCTGCTGGCGTTAACACTGCTGGCCTATATTCAAGAGGCCAAAGGAATTTACCTGATCGAAGAACCGGAAAACGGCATTCATCCCAGAGCGGTAGAGACCGTCCTGCAATCGCTGAGTTCCGTTTACGGCGGTCAGGTACTGCTGGCAACGCATTCCCCCGTCGTGTTGAGCATGGCGAAGGCCGAAGACCTGTTGTGTTTCGAGCGCACGGCGGACGGCGAAACGACCATCGTGCGCGGCGACCAACACCCAAAACTGAGTGACTGGAAAGGTGACGTTAGCCTGGATGTCCTCTTTGCTGCCGGGGTGCTGGGATAATGCGGGACATCGTATTTCTGGTTGCCGACAACGACATGGAGCAGACGATCAAGGGACTGATGTCACGGCCAGATGACCTGGGCATTCGACCTGTGACCTACGACATCTATCGACACCCGCAGCGTGACGCAGGCTGTTGGAACGTCGCCCATGATTTCCTGCGTCCGTTCCATCGTCAATATCAATATGCAATGGTCTTGTTCGATCATCATGGCAGCGGACAGGAAAAGAAGAGCGTCGAAAAGCTGCAAGACAAACTGGAAGAACGGCTGTCCAAAAATGGATGGCCGGATCGGTCACGGGTGATCATCTTTCAACCAGAACTCGAAATCTGGGTGTGGAGCGTGTCACCCATCGTTGATCGGGTGTTGGGGTGGGCAGCCAGGACTCCTGATCTGAGAAGCTGGCTCAGGCGTAAGAAACTGCTCAGATCAAACCAAGTCAAACCCGATGATCCCAAAGAAGTCATGCTTCAGGCATTGCGAGAAGTGCAAAAGCATCCATCGTCAGCCTATTTCAAGCAGCTTGCGGAACAAGTCCCAGTTGATGGCTGCGAAGATGCAGGGTTTCTGCGCTTCAGGGAGACATTACAGCGCTGGTTCCCACCATCAACCTGATTGACTCACCTCGCCATAACGAAAGCAGTCGGTGGTGTGGTCGTTGACCATGCCGATGGCCTGCATCATCGCGTAACAGATCGTTGAGCCGACAAACTTAAACCCGCGCTGCTTGAGGTCTTTGCTCAACTTGCGCGAAAGCTCGCTCTCCGCCGGGATCTCCTGCAGGCTGCGCCAGTGATTTTGCAGCGGCCTGCCATCCACGAAGCCCCACAGGTAATGGCTGAAGCTGCCCTGTTCGGCCTGCACCTGCAAAAAACAGCGCGCGTTACTCACAACGGACTGAATTTTGAGTCGGTTGCGAACGATTCCCGGATTGCTGAGCAGGCTGGCGATCTTGGCCTCGTCGTACTGCGCGACGATCTGCGGGTCGAAGCGGTCGAACGCCGCGCGGTAATTCTCGCGCTTCTTCAGAATGGTGATCCAGCTCAGCCCGGCCTGCGCGCCTTCCAGCGAGATGCGCTCGAACAAGGCCGCGTCATTATCGCGGATGGGCACGCCCCACTCTTCGTCGTGATACTTCACGTAAATCGGCTCGTTCAGATTGACCCAGGCGCAGCGAGTCGGCGTCATGTGCAGCCCTCAGATGAACAACTTGAGCCGCTGGAAGTCCTGCATCAGCGTCTGCTTCTGGCTGGCGCTGTACAGCACGACGGCGGGGTGATACAGCGGGACGATGTGAATTTCCCCGTAGGACATCCGCGTCTTGATCAACTTGCCATGAAGCTGCGTAATCGTGCCGCGCTTCTCCGGCAGGTCGAGCTTCTTGAGAACATACTGCATGGCGAAACGCCCCAGCGTGGCGATCACCGCAGGCTGGATGATGTCAATAATGCGATCCACGAACGGCGCGTAGAAGGCGATTTCTTCCGGCAGCGGGTCGCGCTTCTCCGGCGGGCGGTCGAGCAGCAGGTTGGTCAGGTAGACATCCTCGCGCTTGAGGTTGATGCTGTTGAGCATCTCGTCCAGCACATGCCCGGATGGACCCGTGAACGGACGGCCTTCTTCCGTCTCGCGCTTGCCGGGTGCTTCCCCAATGAACAGCAGATTGGCGTCCGCGCTGCCTTCGCCAATCACTGGGAACAAGCGGTTTTCGATGCGAAACTGATAGAGCGGCGATTCGCTCGCGTTGACCAGATCATCACGCACAGCCTTGAGCAGCGCTTCTTTGCGGCGCAGCTCATCGCTGCTGGCGCGTGGCTTGGTGGAGGCGCTGGCGGGCACGGCATCCATGATCGCGCGGGCGAGCTTTTCGACATCGTAGCCGAAGTGCTGGTGGCTGAGTTCAACGGCGTTGCGGCGCGCCAACCCCTGGAGATCGTCGGGCAGGTCTTTGGGCGATGGCATCCGCGCCCGCCCAACCAGCACGGGGACGATGAACTTGCCCTGCTGCAAGGCACTGGCGATCTCGATGCGCACAAAATCGTTCCACTGGTCGAGCCGCCGTTCGCCGCGTTCGTCGGTCGCGTTCAGCCAGTGCGGGCCGATCATGGCGATGAACACGTC
>JAEUQX010000472.1 GCA_016788625.1 Anaerolineae bacterium | reverse complement strand
GACTATGCCGCGCGCCCCTCGTTCGCCGTCACCGCCTACCAATCCCTGCCGGGACTGTTCAAGCACCTGTTCTTCTATCATGCCGAATGGAACGCCCAACCGTTGTGGGATGCGCCGTTCCTGGCCGCGCTGCTGCCGCCCGTGAGCAGCCTGGCCGTCATCGCCGTGACCGCGTGGCGTGCCTGGCGAACCCCGCGCAGCCCGCTCGTCTTCGCGGCGCTCGTCATCGCGCATCTGCTGACCAGCCCGGCAACGCTGGAATATCACTACGCACTCATGTTGTTCCCGCTCTTGCTGCTGTGTTTCGACTCACAGCGCTGGTCATTACGGGCGCGGCTGCTGCTGTTGGTCGCCGCCGCGCTGCTGGCTGTCGATTATGACTACTGGGGCAGTCGTTGGGGCAGCGGCGCGCTCGTGGCGCTGGCCTATCCGCGTCTGTGGGGTGGGCTGCTGCTCTGGGCGCTGGCGCTGCGGCAGGCAGGCGGCGCTGGCGACACGCGAACACCTGTGCTACACTGAGCGCTGCCGGGGTACTTGACCTGCTTTCCCCGGGTGTTAATGTCGGGTACAATTCGTGAGGCAGAGTCAGGAGCGCGACGTGGCCTCGACATTCAAGCGAATTGGCATTCTGGCGCACCCGCTGCGTCCACAGACGGCCCCCGTTGCCGGGGAGATTGCCGCTTACCTGGGACAGCGCGGCGTCGAGACCTGGCTGCACACCCGTTGGGAAGAAGATGATGTTGCTGCCGATGTGCAGCGCGCGCAGCTCGTCGTGGCGATTGGCGGCGATGGCGCGATGCTGCGGGCAGCGCGTGTGTGTGCCCCGTTCAGCGTGCCTGTGTTGGGCGTGAACATGGGGCAGCTTGGCTTTCTGACAGAGATCAGCAGCGGCGCGGCCTGGCAGCAGCCGTTGGATGCGGTGCTGAACGGCGACTACTGGATTGAGTCGCGTATGATGGTTCACGCCCAACTGCTGCGCGATGGAACATTGGTCGCGGCGGGCGACGCGCTCAACGATGTCGTCATCAGCCGGGGCATGGCCGCGCGCACGATCACGCTGGAGATGTACATCGACCGCGATTGGGCGACGACTTACAACGCCGACGCGCTGATCATCGCCACAGCGACGGGTTCGACAGCCTACGCGCTGGCCTGCGGCGGGCCTATCCTGCCGCCCGAACTGCGCAACATTCTGATTGTGCCTGTCGCGCCGCATCTGAGCATGGAGCGCCCGATTGTGCTGGCGGAAGGCGCGACGGTTGAGGTGCTCGCGCCGCACGACAGCAGCACGGACATCACCCTGACGCTGGATGGCGTGATGATCGGCAGTGTGCGCCCCGGCGACGCGGTGCGTATCCAGGCCAGCCAGCATGTCAGCCGCTTTGCCCGGCTGCGCGAACGCAATTATTTCTACCGTTCGCTGCTCGACCGCCTGGAACCGCGCATCCCGCTGCGCTCACGCCCGGCGCGACGGCTAGAAGGCAACGGGTGATGAGTAATGAGGGAAGAGAAGATTTCACCGCAGCGGAAATTGATGATGATTGTTGTGGGGTGGGTTTGTGGCGGCGCACAGCTTGTTCGCCCGCTTGCCCGCGCGGAGGTTCTCACGTTCTAAGCATGAGCTGAGTTTATGAGACCAGGAGTACACAGGACAAAATGCGTCGGTATTTTTGCTCATAACTCATCACCCATGACTCATCATTAACCATATGAGGAAGCGAGATGTCACAACAAAGCCCGCCGCTAGATGAAGTAACCTACTGCGAAGTTCATCCCACGAAGGAAACCAGCCTGCGCTGCAACAAGTGCGGGCGGTTGATGTGCGCCGACTGCGCGGTGTCCACGCCCGTGGGCTACCGCTGCAAACAGTGCGTGCGCCAGCATGAAGACCGCTTCTTCACCGCCACGCAGAATGATTATGTCATCGTCGCGGCGATCTGTGTGGCGTTGAGCGTGGTAGGCGGGTTCCTGGCGAGCCTGGTTGGGTTCATCATCCTGGTGGTTATCGCGTCGATTCCGGTTGGCGGGTTCATCGCGGAGGTTGCGCTGCGGGCAGTGCAGCGGCGGCGCGGGCGCTATTCCGGGCAGGTCGGCGCGGCGGCGGTGGTCGTTGGCGGGTTCATCGGCGGGCTGGCACAGAATTACAGTGCCGTCAGCAGCGCGCTCCGCCAGGCAACCGCGCAGTTCCCGGCAGATCAGGTGCCGGACATTCCAATCCCGTTCGATCTGATTGTTCAGACGACCTTCAGCGACATCGGCCTGTTGATCTTCATCGGGCTGGCGGCCTATTTTGTTTACAGCCGGTTTCGGTTGGGGGCGTAAGCAGGTCAGGGTTGCCGCGCGGGCAGGCCGTGCTAAAGTTATAAGGACAAAGCAAATGTTGTGGATTATCGAAGGCTGAAAGCTCCTCATGCTGGACGAGTTACACATTCAGAATTTCGCCATCATCGACCACCTCGAACTCAAATTCGCGGCGGGTTTCAACGTCATCACGGGAGAGACGGGCGCGGGCAAGTCGATCATCATCGACGCCGTGGAACTGCTGCTGGGTGGCAAGGCTGACCCGTCGTTCGTGCGCGCGGGCGCCGAAAAAGCAGCGATTGAGGGCACTTTCATCCTGAACGGCGTGGCTGGGGCGCTGCTCAAGCCGATCCTAGAACGCGAAGAAATCACCGACGAGGGCGAATTTCTCACCCTGATGCGCGAAGTCCGCAGCAACGGGCGCTCGTCGGCGCGCGTCAACGGTGTGGCCGTCAGTCAGGACATCCTGCGCGAGATTGGCGCGCTGCTCGTCGATGTACATGGGCAGAGCGAACACCTCTCGCTGCTCAATCCGCGCACGCACCTGGATTTGCTCGACCGCTACTCCGAACTGGTCGAGATGCGGCTGGCGCTGGCCTCGCTGGTGGAACGGGTCAACACGACACGGCGCGAGATCAACCGCCTGACGAGCGACGAGGCCGCGCTCAAACGCCGCGCCGAACAGTTGGCGCGCGATGTCGAAGAAATCGACGCGGCAGGACTGCGTCCCGGCGAAGAAGAGGAACTGCGCACCGAACGCACGCGCATCGGCAACAGCGAGGCGCTGGCGACGATGACCGCCGAGGCCTACGCGCTGATCTACGGCGGCGATGAGAGCGGCGACCAGCTTTCCGCCGTTGACCAGTTAATGCAGGTGGCCGTGCTGCTGGGCAAGCTGGCGAACATCGACCCGGATATGAAAGAGGATGCCGAAATCGCCAACGGGTTGAGCGCACAGGCCGAGGAGCTGGCGCTTTCGCTGCGGCACTATGCCGATAAAGTGGAGTTCAATCCAGACCGCCTGGAAGAAGTCGAAGAACGGCTGGAGCTGATCAACCGTCTGCGCCGGCGCTATGGCAGCAGCATCGAAGCGATTTTGGAGTATGCCGAAAAATCGCGCACCGAACTGGAGAGCATCGAAAACAGCGATGAGCGGCTGAAACAACTCCGCGCCGACGAGGACAAACTGCTGCGCCATATCGGCGAGGTGGCCGAACGCATCAGCAGCTTCCGCCAGACGATGGGCAAGAAGATGGGCGAGCGCATCGTGGCCGAACTGGCCGACCTGCGGATGGAGCGCGCGCGCTTCGAGGTCGCCATCGAACGCAAGCCCGACCCGGAAGGCTGCTTCATCGGTGATGGGCGCTTCGCCTTCGACTCAACGGGCGTTGATCAGGTCGAGTTCGTGATGAGCGCCAACCCCGGCGAACCGCTGCGCCCGATGGCGAAGGTGGCCTCCGGCGGCGAAATGGCGCGCATCATGCTGGCTCTTAAGCGCGTGCTGACGCAGGCCGACCAGACACCGACGCTGATCTTCGACGAAATCGACACGGGCATCGGCGGGCGCGTGGGCAGCGTCGTGGGCGAGAAGCTGTGGTCACTCTCGGTCAACCATCAGGTGATGGTGGTCACGCATCTGGCGCAGCTGGCGGGCTACGGCGACAAACACTACCACGTCAAGAAGCAGGTCAGCGGCGAGCGCACCGCCACGCAGGTGATAACGCTGGAAGAAGAGGCGCAGCGCATCGGCGAACTGGCCGAAATGCTGGGCGCGCAGGGCGAGAGCGGCAAGCTGAGCGCGCAGGGCATCCTGGCGCAGGCCGAGGACTTCAAGGCTGAATATCGCCAGAAACACCCCAGCCCGCACAAGAGCAAACCCAAGCAGGAAAAGCTGCTTTAACGATGATGAGCGCATCGACTCCCGTAGGAAAGACCAAGACTCAAGGCTGGGAGATCGGCGTCAGCCGCACGCTGCCGTTGACTGTCGAGCGTGCCTGGACGCTGATCATGGCCGCGCTCGGCATGACGTGGGATGTA
>JAEUQX010000397.1 GCA_016788625.1 Anaerolineae bacterium | reverse complement strand
CAGAGCTGGAAGCGGTAGGTGTACGGCGTGCCCAGCGTGCTGGTCGAAGCGTTCCAGGTGAACGTCGGCGTCTGGTCAAGCGTTACCGCGCTGGCCGCTGGCGCTGTCAACGCCGGAGCGGCAGGCGCTGCCGGGCTGATCCGCAGCGTGCGGAACGGCGGGGCTGGCGCTGTTGGCGGCAGGTAGGTTGTGCCGCTGTCCGTGCTGCCCAGCACGCGCCAGTAGACCGTCCCGTAGCCGGAGCCACCGAGCAGTGCTGCCGCAGGCGTAAAGTTCAGCGTCGTCAGACCTGCCTGATCGAGCAGCAGGCTGCTGAAATTGTTGTTGTCATCCACCTGCAAACGGTAGCGCACCGTGCCCGCCACGCCCGTGATCGCCGTCCAACTGAACGTCGGCGTCGTGTCGGGCGTGACCGCGTTATCGGCGGGCAGCGACATGATGTTGTTCTTGATGGTGAACGTCCGCACCGCACTGAACGCGCTGGCTACACCATTGATGTTGAACGAACGAACGCGCCAGAAGTACAGACCGGGCGTGAGATCGGTCGTCGTGGTCGTCAGCGTCGGCGCGTTGACGATGGTGCTGTAGCTGTGCGGCAGGACGAAAGTGTTGGTCGTATCAACCTGCACCTCGAACGTGTGGCTCGTGCCTGCGCCCGTCCAGTTCAGCGTGACGCTGGTGTCCAGTGTGATGGCCGCGTTGGCCGGGGAAGTCAGCACGGGTACGGGCGGGTTGGCGACACCTTCCTGCTGAATGCGGAAGTTGAACAGTCCGTAAGCGCCGTTGAAGCCGCCCACCTGAATCTGGTAGGTCGTCCCGGCGGTCAGGCTCAACTGCACGCGCGAGCTGGTCAGCACCGCCGAGGCGTCGTCGTTGCAACCATTGGTGACAGGTGTCAGCCCGCCTAGGGTATTGCCCGTATAGATCGCGATGATCGTGTCGAAATTGCTGCCCGCCGTCGAGAGGCTGTAGGTCGCTGTCGTCGCCGGGGTGAAGCTGTACCAGAAGGTATAGCTGATGTTGTAGCCGCAGGTGCTCAGCGGTTCACTGGCTTCTCGACCAGCATCGTTGGCTGCCGAGTCGCTTGCATCGACGTAGGGCGCGAAGGGTGTTCCCGCGGTCACAACGAAGCGGTTGGCGAAGTCATCATTGCCCGTCGCATTGATGCCGATCAGCCGTTCCGGGCTGGGCGGCTCGACCGGGGTCAGATCTTTGCCAACGACATCCGGCGGGATGGGCAGTACCTCGTCAGTCGGGACAGCAGTCGGCTCAGGCGATACTTCCTGAGTCGGCTCAACCGTCGGCTCGACCGTCACCACAGGCGGCTCGGCCGGCGGCGGCGTGGTTTCCACCGGGGGCAGTGTCGGAATGGGCGTGGGCGCGGGATACATGCTGTATTCGCTGGTCGGAACCCACAGGAAGAAGTCGTCAGCCAGCACAGTGTTCGTCACAGGTGCGCCATTGGCGTCCACCGGGCTGAAGACCTGCGAGAGCGTCACATCGCCAGGGGGCAGCGTGGCGCTGTCACTCGCGACAATCACCTCGACGCTATCGACGGCCACGCGAATGACATCGTTGATCGCGGAAATCCGCAGCGTGCGCCATGCGCCAGCCGGAGCGGGCGGCAGCACAGCAGCGCTGAGCGGCGTGCCCGCGCGGAACAGAATAAGCGTGCCATCGGCATTCAGCGAGGCCGTGTAATTGCCCGCCGCGCTTTGCCGCACGCTGATTTGTACCGCGCCGCTGCTGAACAGGAAACGCGCCTGCACGGCGACGTTATAGAACTGCCCCTTGAGCAGCGTGGCAGCATCCAGATTTGTAGACTGGAAGGCTTGCCCGGCTTCACTGGGCACGAAGCTCCAATTCGGGGTGATCAGCCAGGGCGAGGCATCAGCCGTGTCGAACAAGTCGCGCACCAGCAGGCTCAGCTCAGGCTCAGGTGAGAGCGTCACCTCGGTCGGAGGCACATCAGTAGGCGGAGCGTCCGTCGGTACTTCACTCGTCGGCTCGACTGTCACCTCTACAGGTGGATCAGTTGGCTCAGCGGTGACCTCTACGGGAGGAACCGCTGTCGGTTCGACCGGGGGGACATCCGTCGGCGGTACTTCGGTTGGAATCTCGGTGGGGGATTCGGTCGGAAGATCGGTTGGCGTATCGGTCACTTCCGGCGTCGCTTCCTGTGCCATGATCCCCACGCTGTTGAACGCCAACAGCAAGGTAATCAACACAAGGGTCAGCCGCAGCATCCAGCCGGTCGAAGATTTGCGCATAAACAAGCACCTCTAGCGAGATCTCATCGAGAAGGATCGCTCACTATACTGGCCAAAGATCAATAGACGATAGTATATCGATCATCTAACTGATCTGATTATAACCAAAATCTGTCCTGAGCGATACAGATTTGGCTAAATGGCATGGACGAATTATGACAGCATCCTGCCGGGGCACGCTTTCAGTATGCCAAAAGAAACCTTGCACCGGAATAAGAATAAGGTTGGATAGGCCGCTGCGACGTTAGTTCCCTGATCCGTTGGGGTCGGGGAATGCGTTGCCAAATGAACCCGGCTCACGCGTAGGCGGCGGCGGCGGCGGTACGTTGTAGTCAATCGGCAGTGATTCGATCACCGCTTCCGTTTCCAGGGTAATCAGCGCCAACCACCCTGTCACGCCGTTGAAGTCTACCTTAATCCAGGGGCTGTACGGGCTGCGTGCCAGCAGCGTTACCTGCGCACCATCCGGGATGGACATGACCAGCGGGAAGGTAACATCCGGGGCGGCACGCATGTTCGCCCCTGCCGGAGCGAAAACGGTAGCGATGCGCCCCATCTCGCCGTAGCGCTGTGGTGGAAGCGGGGTTGCGTCGTAGACCGACTGAATATCGCCGACGTTCTGCACCAGCAGGTTGGCAAACATCCAGCCCGTCTCACCGCTGTCCAGCCGCACATGATACCAATCGCCCCCCGTGCTGCGCCCCAGGACGCTCAGCACCTGCCCGGCAGGCACCTGCAGAATCACGCCTGCATCGGTCGAGGGCGATACGCGGAGATTGACCGGGCCATCGGTCGATACATACCCCGGCTGCGGCAGGATAATCGGGCGATCAAGCAGCGCGACAGGCAGGCCAGCAGAGAGCGCCGTATCGAGTGGTATCGGTGATCCGGGCGGCGTCTGCGGCGCGGTATAGCTGCCGGTTGCATAACCGACCAGGATTTCCTGGCCGGGACGGAGCGTTTGTGACTGGCCGAGCGCGAACAGCGTGGACACGCCAGACAGCCCGGCGAACACCGTTTGATTGGGCGTGGTCTGCACCAGCAGCGTGCCGTTGAGCGTCACAGAGACGCCATTGATGACAATGTTGACAGGTTGGTTAAAGGGCGTTTGTGCCATGAAGGAGTGATGCGGCGCGACCGGGCAGGTAGAAACATCTACCCCAGTCTGGACGACGATAGACTGCCAGGCCGGGAAGTCTGGCGGCGTTACATCAGTCACATTCACGTCCCCAATCAGCAGCGCTGTGTACTGGATAGGTGCCGGATGGCGCATCCACAAAACGCCCGCGCCGGTCACTTCGGAAATCGGCGGCGTCCGCAGCGCGTCCACCAGACCGAGTTCAACCAGCGCGCCGACCGGGGCGAGAGCGTTGCCCACCGTACCACCGGGCGCGACGGCGGGCGCGGCGCCGCCGTTGCAGATGAAGCCCAGCGGGCCATTAATGCAGGCATCGCTGGCAGCCGTCCAGATGGTCTCCAATACCGGCGCACAAGTCGCGCTGCTGACGGCAGCACCCTCCTGCGCTGTCGTCCAGATCGCTCCCGCCAGAAATAACAGCGCAACACTCAGAACTGCCAGCACACGGAACCGCATCAGCACTACTCCACCTCATCTTTATAGTTGGGGATTATAGATACTTGGGGTGGCTTGTACCAGCCCAGCCTAGATGAGCGTTGGAGAATCGTTGGCTGTGGCGGAAAGTACCGTGCTGACTTTCGCCCATCCGCGCTATAATGTGGGAGATAATGCACCTACGTGTTGGAAAATGAGGGATACCCGGACGCATGGGCTACTGGGGCTGGCGGCGGCTTTGTACCGTCTTCGTCAGTGTTTGGGTGGTCGGTTGCAGCATCACTCATCCCAGTGCCCCTACTGCCCTCCCCACTCTTCCCCCCTTAATCCCCCTGATCACTCACAGCGCAACCCGCGCGCCGCTGTCTACTCCTTTTGTCCCCCCACTCGATGTCCCGCTGCCGATCTCGACACCCATCTATTACAGCGTCGCGCCCGGCGATACCCTGTTGGGCATTGCCCGTCGCTTTGGAGTGGGGCTGGAGGCGCTGCGTGTGGCGAACGACACCCTTGAACTCGACCCGTTGGCGCTGCCGGTCGGTCAACTAATCCTGATTCCAGATCCGCCCTTCGATGCGTCGGGGCAGCCCATACTGGCGACAGCAGTACCAACCGGGTTGCAGCTCGGCCAACCCACCTGCTATCCGACTCCGACCAACACGGTGCTCTGTCTGGGACTGGTGCACAACAGCAGTACGCAGCCCGTAAGCCGCGTCAACCTGCGCGTGCGCTTGCTGCGTGCCGATGGCTCGCTGCTCGCGGACGGCGAAACAGGTCTAGAGCAGGCAGTCATTCCGGCAGAAAGCAGCGCGCCCTATCATGCCCAATTCGCGGCGCAGTGGCGCGATTACAGCGCAGCGTGGGTGGTCTTGCGCAGCGCTGATGTCATGACAATGGATGATTGGGTCGTGCTGCTGCTGGAACGTGAGGATGTGCGGCACGAGGCCGACCGTTACACGGTAGCAGCACTGCTGCGGAACACGAATCCGTATCCCGCGCGGGTGCGGCGCGCCGTGCTGACGGTGCTGGATAGCTCGGGGAATGTGGCGGGTTACCGCGTGCTGCCGCTTGAGCAACATGTGGCGGCGGGCGAGGCTCTGGCGCTGCAACTCAGCGCACAAGCGCAGTCCCCACCCGCCCGCCATCTGTTATATGTGGAAGCCGAAGCCGTGCGTGATTAGTGCCCGAAGACGTTGACGCGAGTCGCCTTGATGCGATACTTCACGCGCGTTTCCGACTGCGGCGTCGTGCGTGTGTTGAAATCGCCGTAATAATCCCGCCCGGTATACTTGCGCGAAAGGCGCTCGATATGCGCCACGCCGTCCGCCTCGTCGCCAGAGTCAACTACCCCGCGCACTTCCAGCCAGCGGAACGGATCATCCGGGTCAAGCAGCACAACGGTGACTCTCGGATTCATTTCCAGATTCTTATCCTTCTGCCGCCCGCGTGCGGTGTTGAAGCAAACGTACCCATCTTCCAGATTAATCCAGATGATGGTGGACTGCGGCTGACCATCTGGCATGACAGTCGTGACGACGGCGTAGATCGGTCGGGTGAACAGATCCTGATGCGATGCAGGGATAGGGATGGTCATCTGCGATGTACTTCTTTCTGGGTTAACCAAATTGAACACTGGTTTCGGGCTTGATCTTCAAAATCACGCCCTGGTACTTTGCGGCTTCTTCCGCTGGTTCGATGTCGCCGAAGTAGTGCGGCTTGCCCATGTAAGCCAGCGTCAGTTCATCGAGCAGTTCGAGCGCTCGTTCGCTGGCAATAGCCTCAACCGTGCCGCGCACTTCAATGTAGCGGTAAGGATTATTAGGATCAAGAGTCACCAGAGAGACAGCCTTGTTCGCCAGCAGGTTCTTGTACTTGCGCGTGTGGGTGTCGGTGACAATCCAGAAGTGTTGGCCGTCGAACTTGCGCCACACAACAGCCGTATAGGGTTTACCCTGTGGCGAAACCGTTGCCAGGGTAACGCACAGCGGTTTCTCCAGCAAGTCACGATGCGAGTCGGGAACTTGAAAGGTCATATTAGATTCCTTTGAGCTTATACGTCCAGCCCAGCAGCGCGCGCCCGTGCCAGAACTGTCTCGGCAGCACGAACCAACGGCATGTCAACCATACGCCCGTCCAGCTCAAACGCGCCGCTGCCTGCGGCCTGATGTTCTTCATGCGCCCTGATTAGACGCATGGCCTGCTGAGTTTCTTCCGGGCTGGGGGTGAAGATCTGATGAATGATCTCTACCTGTCGGGGATGAATCGCCAGCTTGCCCGTGTAGCCCATATGCAGCGCTTCGCGGGTCTGCGCCGCCAGCCCGTCCAGGTCATTCAGGCCGATATGCACGGTGTCGATGGCCTGCAAGCCGTGCGCTTTGGCGTGAATGACCACCGCGCTGCGAGCATAAAACACCTCGCGGCCTTCCGGCGTGCGCGTCGCGCCGATGTCGCCCGCCAGGTCTTCCGCGCCGAAGATCAGCGCGTCCAGGCGGTGGTCACTCTCGCTGATCTCACGGATGTTGACCACGCCTTTGGCCGTCTCGATCAGTGCCAGCAGGCGAATAGCGCCGGCCGGCCAGCCGTGTTCGCGTTCGGCATCCTCGATACGAGCGGATACTTCCTGCACCTGCCAGGCCGCTTCGACCTTGGGCAGCACATAGCCATCTGGCCGCCCCGGCAGTGTGATGTGCAGGTCGTCGGCCTCCAGTTCGCTGGCGGCGGGGTTCAAGCGTACCAGCCGTTCGCTGCGCCCGAAGTTGACCTCGTGCAGCGCCGTGAGGATACTCTGGCGCGCGGCGGCCTTGTTGGTCAGCGCCACGCCATCTTCCAGATCCATGATGATCGAGTCCGCGCCCAGTCCGGCACCCTTCTCGATCTTGCGCCGGTCGTCACCCGGCATGAACAACAATGCCCGTCGGATACGCATCGCTTTTCCTTCCTGACCGAACACCTGTCGTCCTGGATGCGTCGGTTATTCGTAGGGTATACGGGATGGAGTTTCTTGACAACATCCGAGATACTGGGATAAACATGACGATCATCAGAGAAAATGGAATCTGCGCCATGACCAAGACATTCCTGCTGCGAATACTGTTCTTCATTCTGCTCGCGCTGCCCTTCACTGCCGCCGCGCAGCAGCCCTGCGCCGAACTGGCCGTCTGTTCTGACATCGGCCTGCCAGCAGAGGTGTTGGCCGCCTACGCCGAACCGAACGTGAATCCACTGCCCATCGACGATTCGCTGATTTACGACCGCATCTACCGCAAACTCAACGGCGGCGTGAACATTCACGATGCGCCCGGCGGCACGGTCATCAACACGATGGGGCCGGGCTTCAGCTATATCACCGTTAACGAGGTACAGGGCGATTGGACGCGCATTGATGACGGCCAATGGGTGTTGAGCAGTGCGCTGACCGATGACGTGCTGGTCTCGCGCTTCGGCGGCGTGCTGCTGCCGGACGAGCCGCTGCCCTACCCGATGGCCTGGACGATGCGTCATCTGCGCCCGTCCAGCGTCCCTGGCGGCGAGGAAGATGACAACAACCCGTTCCTCTACCGCTACACGCGCGTCAATCTCTATACCTATCTCGAGATCGATGGCAAACGCTGGTATCAGATTGGCGAGAATCAATGGGTGCATCAGTTCGATGTCGCCAAACTGACGCCGATTGAGCGCCCAGCGGACATCGATACCGAAAAGTGGGTTGGCGTCGATCTGTATGAGCAGACGCTGATCGCCTACGAAGGCGACACGCCCGTGTTCTCTACACTGGTATCGTCAGGGCTGAAGGATTGGCCGACCAATGAAGGGCTGTTCCACGTCTACCTGCGCTTCGCCCGCACTACGATGAGCGGCGCGTACCAGGAACCGGACTTCTACTTCCTGCAGGAGGTACCCTGGACACAGTACTTTGACGGCGACATCGCGCTGCACGGCACGTACTGGCACGATGGCTTCGGCTACCGTCACAGTCATGGCTGTGTCAACCTGTCGATCACGGATGCCAAGTGGCTGTTCGATTGGGGCGCGAGCGAACTGGACTACACCATCTCGAATGACACAGGCATGGCGGTGTACGTCTACAGCAGCGGCGCTTACGACAGCTAACGAAATGTTGAGCGGTATGCGGCGAGTGATGAACAGCGTTTGCCCTCATCACTCGCCGCATGAGATCAGGTTTCTCGTTTGAGGATCAGGTCGGTTGAATCCCAGCGGGCGAACTTGCAGCTCAGCCGTACAGTCTGCCCCGCCGCAACATCCAGCGTGATCGTGTCGCTTTGGTGAACGATCTTGGTGATTACATTGAGATAGGTTAGCTGGATGGTGTGTGAGCCGGGCTGAATGTGGAAGATGGTCTGGCTGTTTGATGGGATACGCCCCCGTTTCGTACCATCGATCAGCAGCTCGAAATCATTGCCGCCGCCGAAAAACTCACGCGGGCGCTTGAAAACAAGCTGAGCCGTCTCGCTGCTGTCCGCTTCCGCAGCCGCAGCCACAGCGGGTTCGTCAGGCTCGATAAAAGGCGCGGGGCTACCCAGCAGAGCATCAATTTCCGCCGCAACAGGCGCGCGCAAGTCACCATGTGCGCGCATCAATCGCAGCAGTGCATCTGCCTCTCCTCGATACTGTTCCTGTCCGCGATACGTCCTGAGCTTGTGCAGCAGCAGCACCTGATTATCTGCCGAAAGTGTCGGTTGTCCCAATTGTTCGCGCAGTTCGAGCAGCGGCGAAATCGGCACGGGCGGCGGTTCTGGAAGCGGGTCAGGCAGGGGCACGTTGAGCGGTGCGCTGGCAATCGCCCCCGCCACGCGCAGCAGTCCCGCTTTGTCGAAGCCGATACAGTTCACCACCTGGCGCTTGACCAACAGGCTTGGCAGGCTGCCGAACTCAACGCTCGCGTCGATTTTCACCGGGATGACGGTGCGCCCGCAGGCGTCGGCGTAGCTATATTCGAGGCGGCAGGGCAGCGAGGCCAGGTAACGCGGCGTGAGCATCGCCAGCAATACATCGCATTCGCGGATGCCTTCGAGGATCTCATCCCACCATATCTGTCCGCCCTCCAGCGTCTCGCTGTCGAACCACACCTGATGGCCAAGCGCTTGCAGATCATCGACCAGCGTCTGCACAGTCTCACGGTCACGGCTGCTGTAGCTGACAAATACCTTTGCCATTGCGCGCCCCCGGATGCGATCAGCCGTAGATGTCGGTGCGGCGGTCTTCGAATACTGGGATGCGGCGGCGAATATCGTCTACCGCGTCCATCTCGATCTCGGCGGTGAGGAGCTGAGGCGTTTCGCCACCTTCCACCACAATTTTGCCCCAGGGATCAACGATCATCGAGTGCCCGCCGAAGACCGCAGTGCCGATCTGCCCGGCGGCGTTACAGGCGACGATATAGCATTGATTCTCGATTGCCCGCGCCACCAGCAGCGCGCGCCAGTGTTCGACCCGTTCAATCGGCCACTCCGCCGGGATGATGATCATCTTCGCGCCGTCCACCGCGTAGCGCCGGAACAACTCCGGGAAGCGCAGGTCATAACAGATCGCCAACCCCGTCCCACCCCAGGGCAGATCCATCGCCAGCGGGGACGCGCCCGGCTGCAACCACTTGTCCTCTTCCATCAGCCGGAACAGATGCATCTTGCGATACACGCCGAGCATCTGGCCGTTGGGCTTGAAGAACGCCGCGCTGTTGGCAACTTCTAGCCCGCGTTTCTCCAGCACCGACCCAACCACACAGACTTTATTCTGTGCGGCTGCCCCGCTCATCTCGTTGAAGACACCGCTGTTCAGCACGCTTGCCAGCTCGCGGCTTTGATCGAGCGCGTAACCGGTTGACCACAACTCCGGGAAGACGACGATGTGCGAGCCGCGCCGCGCCGCCTCCGCCGTCCATTTCTCCATCAGCGCGACATTCTTGCGCGTATCACCCAGCGCGATATTCATCTGCGCCAGGCTGATTGTGAGCTTTGCCATAAATCGTGCCTCGTTCCATGCAGGTGTTAAGATATTGTCTATTTTAATCCGCAAAAGCGACTTGCGCCGCGTTAAAGGTTACACGCGAATATTGAAGCAGGTCAAGCCGCCCATTCGTGCGTGTATGGGAAACCGCGTGATGTTATAATGCGATGCTGCCTTGATTATGATGCCATCAGGATACCCATGATGCAGAAGCGCAAAACACGCGGCGAGGCCGAAGCAGAGTTCACACGAGCGATCATCAAGTTTGAGAAAGATTACCTCGGTCGTGGCCCGCTGGATGCACGCACCTTCTTCCTACAGGACATGATCCTGGTGCGACTGCGCGGCATCCTCACCCCGGCTGAAATCAAACTGGCCGAACGTCCGGAAGGCAAGACCCTCGTCAAAGAGACGCGTCGCCAGCTCTTTGAAAGCTCGCGCCACCTGCTGGAAACGATTGTGCAGGAGGTCGTCGGCTGCACACTCATCAGCCTGCACACCGATATGAGCAGCAAGACAGGCGAGCGCGTCATTGTCCTGACCGTTAATGCTGATCTCAACGAAAAATTCTCGTGAACATCTAGCGTGAGGCTTACGATTAAGAATCACGCATGACATCACGCGGGAGGGATATTGGCCTATGCCCAGGAAAGTGTTCGTCAGCGGCTGCTTCGATATGCTGCACAGCGGCCATGTGGCCTTCTTGCAGGAGGCGGCGACGTATGGCGATCTGTACGTTGCGCTCGGCTCTGATGCAACAGTCTACGAACTCAAGGGTAGGCTGCCGATCAACAACCAGGACGAGCGCCTGTATATGGTGCAGGCCGTCAGCGTCGTGAAAGAAGCTTTCGTCTCCAGTGGGTCGGGGATGCTGGATTTCGTGGCGGAACTGCGGCGCATCAAGCCCGATCTGTTCATCGTCAACGCCGACGGCAACATCCCGCAGAAAGAAGCGCTGTGCCTGAGCGAGGGCATCGAATATCGCGTCTTACAACGCCAGCCGCATGAGGGGCTGCCCGCGCGTTCGACCACCGCCCTGCGCCGCGTTGACCAGATCCCATATCGCATTGATCTGGCGGGTGGATGGCTCGATCAGCCGTTTGTCTCGCAGCACGTCCCTGGCCCGGTCATCACCATTTCACTGGAGCCAACCATCGCCTTTAACGAACGCAGCGGTATGGCGACCAGCACTCGCAATGCGGCCATTGACCTGTGGGGGCTGAAGCTGCCGCCGGGAAACCCGGAAAAGCTCGCCAAAATCCTGTTCTGCTACGACAACCCGCCGGGCACCGAGGAAATCTCCGGCTCGCAGGACGCGCTGGGCATCGTGCTGCCAGGCGCGAACCGTCTGTTCTATCAGGGGCGCTACTGGCCGACGGGCATCGAGTCGCTGACCGACGAGCCAACGCTGCAATTCATCGAACAGGCGCTGTACCTCATCCCGCTCGACCCGCGCGCGGCGGACTATAACCCACTGGCTGACCGCCGCGTCAACGCTGCTGATGCGGCAGCGCTGGCACAGGCCGCCGAGGCGTGCTGGCAGGCTGTTCAGGCACGCGACATCCAGGCATTCGGAACCGCTGTGCGACGCTCGTTCGAGGCGCAGATCGCCATGTTCCCGCACATGGTCAACCAGGCCATCCACGACATGATCGCCCAATACAGCGCACGATCACTAGGCTGGAAGCTCTCTGGCGCGGGCGGTGGCGGCTACCTGATTCTGGTGGCCGCTGAGGCGATCCCCAATGCGGTGCGCATCAACATCCGCCGGGTATGGGAATGAGCAGGTCTCGGCTGTGAGTAAACCAAAATCAATACGCCTGTCTCTTGAGGCGGGCACAGCGATGCCATGCCCCCGCGACAGGCGCACTCAGTTTTTTGCCATGCATGAGAAGATGATAGCCGCCAGCTTTCCGTGTAGGCTGCCCTTTTAGGCTAACGACTATGGACGAAAGAGTGACGGCTTAGTAGTCGTCGTCATCCTCGTAATAGTCTTCGTCCTCGTCGTCGTCGAGGAAGTCATCGTCATCATCGTCGTAGAGGAAATCATCATCATCTTCGAATTCCGAGATGTCGTAGCCATCATCGTCGATGAAGTCTTCGTCTTCGAGTTCAGCCTCGACTTCTTCTTCCTCTTCTTCAAAGTCGACATCTTCGAGATCGTCTTCTTCCAGATCAATCTCATCGTCTCCAATGAATTCTTCTTCGCCGTCGGCCTCAATTTCGTTTAAGAACAGATCGTCGTACATAGTCCTTGCACCCGTGTGGGAACTTGCTGGTCGGATTTGCGGGCGACATTGTATCATGTCTTCGCAATTTGTGAACGCCGTTTCCCCCTTACTTACCAGCAATCATCTTTAAGAAATACGCGTGAAAACGCACGTCGTCCGTCAGTTCAGGATGAAATGCTGTTGCCAGCAGATGTTCTTGCCGCACCGCCACAATGCGCCCGTCCTCCAACTGCGCCAGCACCTGGACGCCCTTCCGAGCCTCGGTGACGACGGGAGCACGGATGAAAACCGCATGAAACGGTACCTCTCCCACATCTGGGATGGCCAGGTCAACCTCAAAGCTGTCCACCTGTCGCCCAAAGGCGTTGCGGTTAACCTGAATGTCCATCAAACCCAGGATTGGCTGACGATCGATGCCAATGTCCTTCGCCAGAAAAATCATGCCCGCGCAGGTGCCCCAGGTCGGTTTCGTCCGGGCGAACTCGCGCAGCGGCTCGATCAGCCCGAACTGTACCGCCAGCTTGCCGATGGTCGTACTCTCGCCACCAGGAATGATCAGCCCATCCAACCCGTACAGGTCGGCAGGCAGGCGAACTTCGACAACCTCAGCGCCTAACGCGCGCAGTTTCTTCTCGTGTTCAATGAATGCGCCTTGCAGCGCCAGCACCCCGACATTCATCCGTTGTTTCTCGCTTGTACATGCTGCCCAGAAGAAAATTCCGAGTCATTGTATCAAGACGATTCATCCGGGTATATTACCAGCCGAATCCGTGTTCAGGCGGATTATTCGATCGGCTCTTTGTAGATGATATAGCGACCGATGTCGTCGCCCTTGCCGATGCAGGTCGAGAGGTCGACCTTGAACTCGCGTCCGCCCGACACCCAGCGCAGACCTTCCTGCAGCAGCCCTTG
>JAEUQX010000421.1 GCA_016788625.1 Anaerolineae bacterium | reverse complement strand
GCGGTGTTCATCAGCCGCACGGCATAGGCCAACTGCTCCAGCGAGACGGTCGGTGCCATGCCGCCGAGCAGCTTGACGTTCTGCACCGACTCGTTGCTCCACAGGTCGGCGGTCGCTTTGGCGATGTTACCGACGGGCGAGGTGTGGGCACAGGCGGCCTCCGCACCTTCCAGTGAAATCGGAACGCCCGTGATGGCTTTGAGATACGGCCCTTCGTAGGCACAATCCTTGCTGGGGCCGCGTGCGCCGTGTTCATAGGCCACCAGGCTGCGCGGCACGGTCATGACGCGGATCAGCGCCGCCCACACGCGCGGGATGTAGCGCGTCTCCGCCAGCACCATCGCGGTGTTGCCGAAGCCGCAAGCCGTGTCGCCTGCTGCGATCACGCCACAGCGCTGGGCGACGGCGGCGATATTGTCCCACAGGTAGGCCATATCACGGCTGCCCAGCACGCCCAGCGCGAAGACGGCAGCGGGCAGATCGGCGTAGAGCAGCGCCTCGTCGTGAATCTCCTTGCCACCCGTCGATTCAATCGAGAGCAGGTCAGCACCAGCCTGCGCGCACAGTTCGAAGCTGCGCATCATTTGTTCCCAGAGCGGCCCCTCGCGCATTCGCGGCGGGCGCTCGAACTCGCGGATGTCATTCGGCGTGACGCGCAGGGCACTCTTCAGACCGTGTTCCTGCGTAAATCGGTTCAGGCAGTCGCGCAAAATCGCGGTGATCTCCGCGCCCCACTCCGGCGTGCGCGTCATCTCTGGCAGCAGTTCAAACTCGACCACGAGGCCGGGCATGTGCAGTTCTACGGCGCGCGTACAGACGCCTTCGATCATCTGGCGGTACTGCTCGCGCACGTCGGGCATGGTATCGGCGGCAATCGTCATCGGCGGCAGCGTGAAGTTGATTTCGGCGTAGACGCTGCCGTCGCCAATCGTCAGGCCACCGGGCAGGCGCAGCGGGTTCGGTGCGCGCCCGAAGACCAGCAGTTCCGGGCGGTCAACGGCCAGTTGGGTGATCATACGCCGACCAGTTCGCGCACCTTTCGCACGGCGCTGGATGCATCCGGCGCGTAACCATCCGCGCCAATCTGCTCAGCATAGGCCTGATTGACGGGCGCACCGCCGATGATGATGCGCGTCTGGCCGCGCAGCCCGGCCTGCTGGATGGCGTCCACGACATTCTTCATGTTCGGCATGGTGGTGGTCAGCAGCGCGGAAAGCGCGACCACCTGCGCGCCCTGGCGCACGGCATCGACGAACTTCTCCGGCGGCACATCAATGCCCAGGTCCATGATCTCGAAGCCAGAGCCTTCCAGCATCATCGCCACGAGCTTCTTGCCGATGTCGTGCAGGTCGCCCTTGACCGTGCCCACCGCGACTTTGGCGATGGGTTTGACGCCCTGCGCGACCAGATGTGGCCGCAGGATTTGCAGCGCCTTGTCCATCGCGCGGGCGGCAATCAGCATTTCCGGCACGAAGGCGATGCCCTGCTCGAACAATTCGCCGACGCGCTGCATGGCGCTGATCATACCCTGGTTGAGGATGACCTCTGGCGATTCGCCCGCTTCGAGCGCTTGTTTGGTTTTTTCGATGGCGACGTTCGCCTGACCCTGGATGACAGCTTCGCGGAGTTCTTCAATCAGGGACATGATTCCCCCTTTGGTGAAAAGAATTACTTTTTAGACTATCCAGGCGCGAAGATCGGTCAGGACTCCGCACCTCCATACTCAATACCCAATCCCCGCTGCGGGGATGTGCAGAAAAGATCAGACCGCCAGCGGCTCCAGCGTCGACTCGTCCGAAATGCGCGACTGGCACGATTCGCGGATGATCAGAGAGGCCTGAAGGACGATTTGCTCGCGGATACCATGATCGCCATGAATACGTCGCAGCAGCAGATCGGCAGCGTTCTGGCCGATTTGCAGAAACGGCTGCGCCATCGTGGTCAGCGGCGGGTCGAGATGCGCCGAGACATCGAGATTATCGAAGCCCAGCACCGAAAGATCGCCTGGAATCGAGAGACCCAGACTAGCGGCGGCGCGGTAGAGCGCGATGGCGATCTGGTCGTTGGCTGCGAAGACGGCCGTCGGGCGATCCGGCCCCGAGAGATACTGGTGCAGCGGCGTGAGGTCGATCATCGGGTAGCCCTCGACGCGGCAGATCAGCCGATCTTCAACCGGGACGCCGCGTTCGCTGCACGCCTGTGTAAAACCGAGCAGGCGGTGTTCCATGCTCACGGCGGGCGAGAGCCAGGTGGCGAAGCCGACGCGCGTATGACCCTGGTTGAACAGGTAGTGTGTGCCGCGAATCGCCCCGCCGAAGTGATCGGTCATCACATAGTCGGTGGAGAGTGTGCGCATGTAGCGGTCGATCAGCACGATGGGGAAGCCGGATTTATCCAGCCGCTCGATCAGAGCGATCTTCTCCGAGTTGATGGGATACAGCGCGATGCCATCCACATTCTCGTCAATCAGCTTGAGGATGACGCGCTCCTGCTGCTGCAGGTCATTGTTGACGTGGTTGAAGATGACGGAGTAATTGGCCTGTTCCGCGACCTGCTGAAAGCCGACCAGAATGGTAGGCACGGATGAATCGCGCAGGTAAGGAACGACAAAAGCGAGGCGTTTGGAACGGTTGCGGTTGGCGGCGAACTCGTTCCAGTGGACAAACGTCCCGCGTCCCTGCTCGCGGCGCAGATAGCCCTCGGCTTCCAGCGTTTGCAGCGCCTGACGCACCGTGCCGCGCGCGACGTCAAATTCGGCGCACAGGTCTTTTTCTGAAGGGATCGTGCTGCCGTTCGGCCAGATTCCTGTCTGGATGCGTTCTTTCAGGATGGCGGCGACTTGGATATGCAGGTGTGGGGCATCCGGGTTTCGGTCAATCAGGAATGGCATAACTCTCAACTTGTACAATGTCAGAACAACAGGTCTATACCTTTTAATCTACATCACATCAGATAGGTTGTCAAATTCGGCGCGAGAGGCGGACACGACATGTCGTATACCTACAATTGCCCATTTTGCCGTAGGGATACGTCACAGCCGTGTCCGAATGGTGATCATGTGCGACTGCTGACCATCATTTGACATGCACCCGTGCCGCGCGGTCGGGATGCAGGCGCAGCGTGTACACCTCCCCTGCGCCAACCTGCACGCTCAACCGTCCGCCTTCACCCACTACCAGGTCTTCCAGCGGAGTCTCATCCATGCGCACACGCTCAGCACGGCTCAGCGGCAACCCGTAGATGATTGCCCCGCTGACGGCTGCGGCAGTCGGGTTGTAGCAGCGCACGATCAGCGCCTCGCCGCTGCGATACACCGCGCTGAGGACGAGCGCTGACGGCTCAACCTGAATGATGCTGAGCGTCGGCGGCAGCCAGCCCGCGCGCGGCCAGGGAATCTTCTTGACGAGCGCCGGGTTGTCCTTGGTGACGTTCATCTCCTTCAGTTCCAGGCCGGGGTGCGTATCGGCACGGCGCGCCATGACCGGGGCGTTGTAGTTGTGAGCAGGCTGGATGACCTGCGCCCAATCACCCGCGTGTGGCAGTACCGCGTACTCATAGGTGTATTCACCGAGGCACTGCGCGCCGGGCGCGGGAGCCAGCGGGCCAGCGGCGATGCGGCGTACCCACAGATCATCGCGCGAGAGCCAGCCGATGCTGCGCAGCAAGGTCAGCGCAATCTCGCCGTCTTCGTAGACTTCGACCGAGGGCAGGCCGCGATTGAGCACAGCCAGCCCGCCAGCGCCATCGCTCAGATCGGTGAAGGTGCGCTGGTGCATCAACGCGGTTGGGTCTTCCACCCAGCCCGTCGAGTCCGGCAGACGCAGTTCGCGCGCCGCGACCATGAACGCCTCGTCTACCGATGCCTGAGCCGCGCGGATTCCAGTGGGGAAATTGACGGTGAGCTTGTGATCGTGGGCGTGGTTGACGACGCGCGTGGTGATGTACAGCCCCGGCTGTCCTGCATACAGATGAATATCGGATGTGACAGGCAGGTCAACCATGTCGCCGCTGCGGCTCTGGCGGTCGTCGTTCAAGCGCGCGGGAATGCGGAAACTGTGCGTGATGCGGAAGGCGGCGCGGCATGGCCCGGCCTCTGTGCGGACGATTGTCGCCGCGCTGCCTGCCGTCGTGAAAGGCTGATCATCCTTGAGCGGGCAGAAGGTGTATTCGTCGCCTGCGTCGGCCACATCAACCAGGTGACCGAGACCCGCATAACTGCGCCCGGTCGCCTTGTCGGTGACGGTCAGGCCGCCGTCGGGGGCGATCTCGAAGGCCAGGTAGCGGTTCTCTGCCCCGCGTTCCGTCACGATCAGGTCAGACGCAGGTGCCTGTGCCGCGCGTGGCTGGAGGTACGCCGTGGTGTAACCACAGGCGGGCACGTGTGCCGGGAAGAGGACACGGACGCGGCGTTTGCGGTTGGCCTTCAACACCTCCATCCAGAACAACTGCTCATCGCTGACCACCTGATGCGGGATGACCTGCCCGGCGGCATCCACAATCTGCAAGTCGTCTGCCGTCGCGTCGTCAAATTCCAGGTCAAGTTCGGCTTCGATCACCTCGCTGCGCGCCCAGCCCAGCGGGTTATAGGCGATGATCGGCGTGCCGGGCTGCGCGGAACAGTCCACCTGCCGGGCGAGGCGGCGCAGGCTGTCGCGCACCAGCGCATCGCC
>JAEUQX010000419.1 GCA_016788625.1 Anaerolineae bacterium | reverse complement strand
ATGACCGACATTCCAATTCAAGAGATCCCAACCTATACCCGTAAGGACTTCGTGTCTGACCAGACGGTGCGCTGGTGCCCCGGCTGCGGTGACTATGCTATTCTGGCAGCCGTGCAGAAAGCCCTGCCCGAACTGGGCGTGCGGCGCGAAGATACGGTGTTCATCTCCGGCATCGGCTGCTCCAGCCGCTTCCCCTACTACATGAACACCTACGGCATCCACAGCATTCACGGGCGCGCGCCAACGCTGGCAGCCGGGTTGAAGGTCGCCCGCCCCGACCTGAGCATCTGGATTGTCACGGGTGACGGCGACGGGCTGAGCATCGGCGGCAATCACCTGCTGCACATGTGCCGCCGCAATGTCGATGTCAACATCCTGCTGTTCAACAATCGCATCTACGGCCTGACCAAAGGGCAGTATTCGCCCACCTCGCTGCCCGGACACAAAACCAAGTCCTCGCCGATGGGCAGCATCGAACAGTCCTTCAACCCGCTCTCGGTGACGCTGGGCGCGGAAGCCACGTTCGTCGCGCGGTCGATTGACACACTCAACAAACACCTGGACGAGGTGATCAAGCAGGCCGCCGCGCACAAAGGCACATCATTCGTCGAAATCTTCCAGAACTGTGTGATCTTCAATGACAATGCCTGGACGCACGTCTCCGACAAGAATGTGCAGGACGATAACGCCATCTTCCTGGAAGCAGACAAGCCGATGATCTTCGGCAAGAACCGCGACAAGGGGCTGCGGCTGAATGGGCTGCGGCTCGAGGTGGTCACGCTGGGTGCCGGTGTGAGTGAAGCCGACCTGATGCTTCATGACCCCAGCGACCGTAACCTGGCCTACATCCTCACGCAGATGGAATACCCCAGCTTCCCCGTACCCTTCGGCGTGATTTACGCGGTGGACAAGCCGACCTACGAAACACAGCTCATGGGACAGGTTCACAGCGCACAGCAGAAGGGCAAGACCGACCTGAAGTCGCTGTATCACTCTGATTACACCTGGACAGTGGAAGCGGATATGCGCAGCGTGCGCGTGACCGATACGACTGAGATGGTCATCAGCGCTGCGATGGACGAAGAATACCTGGACGACATGGAACGCGAGATGGCCGGGGTGCTGGCCGCCGCGCAGTCCGGGGTGCACCAGGGCTTGGCGCAAGACCCGCTCGCCAACCTGCACAGCGGGAAGCACCTCGTCACCGTCACGCCGGACGCCACGCTGGCCGAAGCCATCGCCATCATGCAGGACTCGAACATCGGGGCGCTGCTGGTGGTGGACGCGGCACGGCATCCGGTGGGCATCTTCACCGAGCGCGATGTACTGTTCCGCGTAGCCACCCGGGTAACTGAACTGCGCGAACACACAATTGACGAGTTCATGACGCCCAACCCGGATGTGCTGCGCGCCGACGTGCCGATCGCCCACGCGCTGCACCTGATGACGGTGCATCACTACCGCCATGTACCGATGATCGATGATCAGGGGCGGGCGATCAGCATCATCTCGTTCCGCGATGTGGTCAGCTACATCGAGAAGTACTTCGACCGGTAGAAACCAGGACAGACACGGGGATGCAGCGTACCGCATCCCCGGCACACTCACCCCGCTGGCGTAGACTCGATCAGCAGACGGTACGCGCCGCCCGATTGTGACGCCACGCCGGAAACCGTCAGCGTATACATCCCATCGACAGGCAGCAGCACCCCCTCAATGAGCGAATCGCTGTTTTCGACGTCGATGTCATCGCTGCTTGCCGGACTGAGAATCGCCCCATTCTGAAAGACAAAGTTCATGTGTATCCCGTCGGGATGCGTCACGATGAGCAGCGTATCGAGACAGCCGCTTTCGGCTGACTGCCGTTCAGACTCGCTGCACGCCGACCAGGGCTTATCGGCCTCGACGCGCAAAGTCAACACCTCACCAGCGCGCCCGGCGTACTGCCAGGACTGGTAGTCGCCCATGCTAACCGTTCCACGATTCTCACCCACCTGCGCGGTACGCACGTCGCGCGGCGGCACAGTCGGCGTGGGCGTCGTCGGCGGGACTGTCGCACTGGGCTGCACGACTACTCCGGTTGGCACAGGCGTCAAAAAGGGCGTGCGGGTCGCGGCAATACCTTCAACGCCGCACAGCGGCTCTAAACGGTAGGTGACGCGCTCCTCACACGTCAGCTCACGCACAGCGCGGTGGCTGAGCGTCCAGGCGATCAAGGCGGCGTGGCTGTCGATGCGCCAGCGGTAGATCGCGCCGCTCAGGTCTTTCGTGAAGAAACTCTTGCCATCCGGGTGCAGGATGATGGCTTCCTCGCTGGGCAGCGGATAGCGCCGGATGATTTCCCCGCTGGCAAGGTCATGCTGAACAACCGCTTGTTCCGCGTCCGCCCAAGAACTGGAAAACACGCTGCGATCATCGGCGGCAAAAGCGGCATACTCACTGCGGGGCAGCCTGTACAGCAGTTGCCCGCTGGCTGTCTCCCAGATGAACGTGCCGACACTACTGCCGATCATGATCATGCGCCCATCGTGGCTGAATGCAGCCGAAGTCCCGAACGTGGTCACATCCGTGATATTGCCTTGGGCGTGTTCATAACGGCGCTGCTCCTGCCCCGTCAGGACATCCCACAGCACGATCTCGCCTTCACTGGTGCAAGCCAGCAAGCCCCGCCCATCAGGGCTGAAACGCAGCGCACTAATCTCGCTCTCCAAGCCAACGAAACGGCGGATCTCCTGCCCTGTCGCCACATCCCAGAGCATGACCTCGCTCGCCGCACCTGCTATCGTGCGCCCATCCGGGCTGAAAGCCAGGTTGTACACATGAGTCGTCGCTGCATTGAAAGTGCGCAGGTGCTCCCCGCTGCTCAAATCCCACAGTTCAATCAGACCATCCACGCGCGCGATGAGCACTGTACGGCCATCCGGGCTGACCAGCAAATTCAGCACGAAACATTTGTGCAGTCCATCCCCGCTGATCGTGCCGTGCTGAAAGCGTGAAACCTGCTCCCCGCTCTCGACATCCACGGCGACGATTTCACAGATCGAATCGACCTCACCCTGATTCGAGCCTATCGCATAGACCAACCGTGCCCCGTCGGCGCTGAGGTCGTAGAACCAGATTTCGGGCGGAATCGGGTAACGCTTAAGCTCGGCTCCGTTGTAAATGTCCCACAGCACGATTTCTCCCGAGCCAATCAGCAGCGAACCGCTGTCCGGCCCAAAATCCACACTGGTTGAGTCGCGATTCACCGTCGTGACGAACGCGCCCGTCACCGCATCCCAGATCACCGTGCTGCTCCCGCTGGCGGCAATCCAGCGTCCGTCCGCGCTGAAGGTCGAACGCCCCGCACCGCTCCACGTCGAGTCGGGAATTTCCAGGCGGTGCAGCAGCGCAAACGTTTCCATATCCCAAAGCAGCGTCGTCTTGCCATCAAAGGCGCGCGTCAGAGCAGTGCGGCCATCCGGGCTGAACTCGACGTATTCGACGAAGTGCGCCAGTGCTAACTGCGGGTCGTCGGTCACATCGCCAAAACGCTGTAGGACCTGCCCGGTCTCCAAATCCCATAGAATCAACTCGCCGCGTCCAGCACCGGACAGCGCTTTCGTCCCGTCTGGGCTGATGCCAATCCCGCACGCGGTGGAGGAATGCCCCTCCAGGACGCGCATGACCGTGCCGCTTTCAACATCCCACCACAGCAGTTTAGAAGGCCGCCCGTCAACGCCCGGCCCGCTGCCATTGGTTGAGAGGATGTGCTTGCCATCCGGCGCAAACCGCGCGAACACAGTGGCAAGTCCGCTGTCGTTGGTCAGTTCAGCACTGCTCAGGCGGCGGATCATCTCCCCGGTCTGGGCATCCCAGATGATGATGCTCAGATCAGTCGAAGCCGTCAGGACGCTGCGCCCGTCCGCACTCCAATCGACATTCTGAGCAAAGCCGCTGTT
>JAEUQX010000362.1 GCA_016788625.1 Anaerolineae bacterium | reverse complement strand
ATCATCGCCACAACGACGTGGCCGTTCACGGCAGCAGACGCCGCCAGCGACGAGTTCCGCGATAACTTCATCCGTGCTTACGGCGCTGTGCCCGGCGCGTTGGAAGCAGCAAGTTACGACGCGGTTAAGCTTCTGGAGGCGGCGATTGGACAGCCCGGTGAACTGCTGAACAATCTGGCGAGTCTAGACAACATCGAAGGTGTGCAGGGCGTGCTGCGCCCAGCGCGGCTGACTCGTGGTGAAACGGGAACAAACGTTGCCGTCGTACAGCTCGGCGATTTCGGCGCGCCACAGGTCATGTCGCGTTACGAGGGCGGCCAGAAACTCACCGACGTGACGCAGCCCATCCCAACACCAACGGTAGCTCCTACCGCGACACCCGCGGGTGTGGTGATCACCATCACGCAGGCGCGGCAAAACGTGCGCAGCGGCCCCAGCACAAACTACGCCGTACTTGGGCAGCTGAGCGAAGGCGACCAGGCGCAGGTCATCGGCGCGACCACCGATCTGGCGTGGGTCGTGATTGATTACCGGGGGCAGCAAGGCTGGCTGGCGACCTACCTGCTGGAGGTGTTCGGCGATCTGAACACCGTGCCGATCATCACCCCGCCGCCGACGCCAACCCCGCCGCCGACCAGCACAGCGCTGCCCGTCGCGGATGTGGTGATTGACGCCGCATCGGTCGTGCCCTCGCCAATCATCGTCAATCAGGTCTTTACGGTGAGCGTATCGGTACGGAATGCGGGCAACGTGCCTGCCGGACAGTTCGCCATCGCGGCGACCTTCCCGCCGAACAACATCTATTCCGCCGTCACTATCCCCAGCCTGGGGCCGGGACAAAGCACGATTGCCACACTAAGCGGCACATTCACCAACACGGGTTTCTACTCGGTCGCCATCGTCGCTGACCTGAACAACCAGTTGGCAGAGGGTCCAGGCGAGAATAACAATATCTTCAACTTCAGCTATGGGATCAACAAGCCCGTCCTCCGCAGTGGCGCGCAGACCTTAAATCCGGGCGAAACCCTCGATCTGGAAGGCAATGCCGTGCAGGGCGATGTCAACTGGAATGTGAATGGGCAGCAGCTCGATATTCTGGGCGCCGCGCGCGTGGGCGTCATCCCGAATGTCACACTGGAAAACATCCACTGGGATTTGATCAACAGCTCGATTGTCAACCAGACCAGCATTTCGCGGTTGGCGATGAACGCGGGCACGATCATCGGCGTGATCACGGCAGATGGCAACCGGGGCGCGATCCGCGTGGACGACATCCCCGGCAACCAGTTCAAGGTCACATTCATCGTCTATCAGAACTGAGGCAAGGAGCCTCACGCCCTCGCCCTACCCCTCTCCGTGTGGAGAGGGGTTTGGGTATAGATCAGGACGGATCAGCGCTGATCATTGTCAGTTCAACTGCACGGTCAGCCAGGTGCTGCGGTTGGGGTAGATGTAGACGATCTGCTGAAAACGGACACGGCCATTCTCGCTGACGTAAACCTGATAGTAGTTGGCGGGCAGATCACCGAGCGTGAAGTTCTCGCCAAAAACAGGGTCAGAATTAACGGTTGTATCGGCGTAGGTGAAAGCGTAGCGAATCAGGTTCGCATCGACGGCCTTGACCTGTACTGTCGCGTCGTATAGCAGGTTGCCCGCCGAGTCGACGACCTTCCCTACCAGCGTGCCGAAGCCGCGATAGGGGAATATCCACAGATCAGGGTTTCGCGTCGCCCGATAGTTATAGGCATCCCCAACGCGCACCTCAAAATGCAGATGCGGCCCAAATGCCACACCCGTTGCCCCCACCTGCCCCAACTGATCACCCTGCTTGACCATCTGCCCGGTCTGCACATCCACGCGCTGCATGTGCCCATAGAGCGTGAAGACGGATTGGCCGTCGGGCGATTTCACCGCATGTTGGATGACAACAAGGTTGCCGTAGTAGCTGGTCGAAGGGCCGAACTGTGTCCCCGCATCACTACCCGCATACAGCACCACGCCATCGCCCGCAGCGAGAATGGGCGTGCCACCCGGGTTTTCCATATCGACGCCAAGATGCACCTGCAATGAACCGCCCGCTGTGCCGCCATAGGGATACGTTCGCGCGATGTAATTGACGCCATCGTCGCTGATCGGGCGGCGGAAAACATAGTGATCAGCAATCTGCACGCCAGGATCGGCAGGCGGCGGCGTCCAGGTCGGCGCTTTGGTGGCATTAGGGTCGTTGGCCGGGTCGGTCGGCGTGGCCGAAGCGATAGGCACAGGCGTCGGGCTGGTGGTTGGTGTCAGGGTATTCGTCGGCGTGAAAGTTGCCGACGGTGTAAAGGTTACCGTTGGCGTCAGCGTGTTCGTCGGCGTCGGACTGGGCGTCCAGGTAGCGGTCGGCGGCAGCGTCGGCGTGCGGCTGGAGACCGGGTTAGCCGTCGGAACAGCCGTTGCCACAACACTCACACTATTGGTCGAAACCGGAATAGTGGCGGCGAAAGGCGTCGCAGAGGGCTGCTGGCAAGCGGCAAGCAGCAATACAAACAGCATATAGCGCAGCTTAACGAGAATGGTCATGCTCAGTTGAACTAGCTTTCTTCTTCATCCGTGAAATCAGGTGGCTGGGCAGGCGGGCGAGGCGCGGGCGTGCCGGCAGAACGTCCTTTTTGCAGAAAGTCGATCAGGGCAGCTTCATCGATTTCCTGACCATTCCAGCGGCGGTACAGTTCAGGATTATCGAGCGGGTCAACGGCATAGCGCCAACGGCGGTAGCCTGTTTCGCGCAGCACGGAGCGGCAGTTATCGCAGCGCACGATGCGGCGCGGGCGCGGGATACCCAGGAACCGTTCATGCCGCGTTTCAACGCTCAGGTGTCCTTGACCGCAGACCGGACATCTGTCAATGACGAAGCCATTCGCATAACGATCGATGGCCGCCAAACCCCGCCAGTACAGCACGATATAGAACAGCAGCAGGAGCAGCAGAAGCAGCCCGATTATCGCTTCTAATGGCAGGCCGCCGCCCTCGCCCGGCAG
>JAEUQX010000359.1 GCA_016788625.1 Anaerolineae bacterium | reverse complement strand
GCTCAGCAACCGGGGTAACGGGGGCATGTTCGCCTGTTGCTGCCAGCGATGAGAGAAACACCGGTTCATGTATGTCTGTCACGAGCTTGACAGGTTGTCGTGGACGAGTGTCTTCTTCAGTAATTGGTGGTTCGGGAATAGTGGCAGGCGCATCCTGGGTAATGACTTCGCCAGCAGGCGGTTTTACAGGAGTGTGACGGGGTTTATATTGGGCGCGCGCCTCATAGTCAAGCGCATCGCGCATCAGCGACTTGGCCTCAAAAGGTTGTTCCGCCGATACTTTCTGCATTTCCTTCCACAACAGGCGCAGACTGTCAATCATTGCGCTTTCAATCTGCCGCCGCGCGCTGACCGCGTTCATGAGGCCGCCCAGGACGCCGCCCAGCTCATAGCTGAACGTCCACTGCACCACCGTACCCTCGGCGATCTCCTGCAAACGCAGACGACCTTTTGATTCGCGGAAGGGCGTGCCATCGACAAAGGTGTATTCGTAGCCCAGCCCATCATACCAGGCGGTGGTCTCGGCGACATACTCGCGACCAGAAGCGGTCGTATAACGCCAGCGCATCCCAGCGCTGTTACGCTTAGAAGTCAGGAAAGAGAGAGTCTTGCAATCGGTCTGCCAGGCAGGATTATTGGCAAAGTCACTGAGATATTGCCAGACTGCTTCGGAGGACTTTGGGATCAGGATTCGGTGATCGAGTTGGGACATTCCGTATCAGCTCTAACTTTTGCCCGCTACAAAAACATGTTACACTCACGCAGACAGATTTTACCATAGGGTAACTTCGCCCACAAACCAGGCGGCTTGAGGGAAAACACCCAGTGCCCGGCCCAACCACACTCTTCGGCTTCATCGTCGCGACACTGCTTGGCGCAGCCTTCCACCTGGTGATGGGAGGCGATGCGCGGCGGTTGGCATTATTCCTGCTGGCAGGCTGGCTAGGCTTCGGGCTGGGGCAAATCCTGGGCGCAATCCTTGAGATCAACCTGTTGAGCATCGGCACTCTACGTATCTTACCCGCAGTGGTTGGCGCGCTGATCGCCCTGTTGGTGGCGCACATTCTGACCAACAACCGGATGCGAAAGCGTTCGCTGCGTTAAGGAAAGGCCATGTCACAAGTACCAGAGCAAACCCCTGCCCCACCACCTCCCACCAAAGAAAGCGCATGGACGATGCAGCGGATTGCAGTCGTCATCGCTGGCGGGCTGGGCGGACTGTTGGCGGCACTTTTTGTCATCGGGCTGCTGTTCGCCATATTTGCAGAGCCAATCGTGACTGCAGCGCGCTTCCAGATCGTGCGCGACGTCTTCATGATCCTGATCACGCTGCAAGGCTTGTTGATCATCGTCGCCCTAAGTGTACTGGTTATCCAGGTCGCCCGGTTGATCAACCTGTTGAAAACACAGACCAAACCCGTCCTGACCAACGCCCAGGAAGCGGTCAACACTGCGAAAGCGACCACGCAGTTCGTCAGCGCCAACGTGACGCAGCCTATCGTGCAGGCCAGCGCGTTCATGGCAGGTGCGCGTGTCTTCCTGCGTGATGTGGGGGGCATCCGGCGGGCTATCCGGCGCAGTCCAAATGGAGCGAAGCATGACAACAGAAATGCAAACGGAAACAGCCAGTCTGGATAATGGGCTGCTGATGGGTGGTTTCGTGATCGGACTGATGGTTGGCATCGTGACAGCGTTGTTCAGCGGTACGCGCCTGCGTCCACGCCTGAGCGAATCGACTGAAATGCTGCGCGACAAGCTGGAGGCGATCAAGCCTGTCGACCCACTGACACAAAGCTTGGAAGAAGGCAAGGCCGCCGCACGCCGCCGCCGCGCGGAACTAGGGATACAGCGTTAAGCTTGCAGCAGTGCGAAGGCATCCCCAACAGCATCGAGCACATCGCTGGCGATCACGCTGCGCGTAGTGCCTTGGCGCCGCGCTGCCTGTTCGCCTGCCAGCCCGTGCAAATAGCCACCAACCACCGCCGACTCAAACGAGCCAAGCCCTTGCGCGCGCAGCCCAGTAATCAACCCCGCCAGCACATCGCCCGTTCCAGCCGTCGCCAGCGCGTCAGTCTTGAAGGGTAATGCTGCAACGCGCCCATTGGGATCGGCAATCAGCGTATGCGCTCCCTTGAGCAGCACGACCACCCCCCATTCACGCGATTTCTCCATCGCGAAACGCCACCGATCGGACTGCACAGTCCGGGTATCGACACCAGCCAGGCGCGCCATTTCGCCCGGATGCGGCGTGATCACCGTGCTGGGCGGCAGCAGCTTATACCAGTCGTCAACAGCGCTGAGCAGATTCAGCGCATCGGCATCAATCACGAGCGGCGGCCAGGTCGCGGCATCATAGTGCCTGAGCAGCTTGAGGAGAAACTCCCGTGTCCCGTCGCGCTGCCCCCACCCCGGCCCAATCAGCAGCGCATCATAACGCTTGCTCTCTGCTTGCAGCACATCAACTGCCGAGACATCGAGGCTAACGTCAGTATCCGGCAGCCTCAACCAGATTGGCTCAAACACGCGCCCCTGCAGCGACGAGACAACCGCACCTGGCGCAGCAACTGCGACTAACCCCGCGCCGGATCGGTAAGCCGCCAAAGACGCCAGCCCGGCTGCGCCAACATAGGACTCAGACCCCGCCACGACCAGCACCTTACCGAATGAACCCTTGTTGCTATCGAGTGTACGCTCCGGCAGCCATTCCCGCACGACTTGTGCACCCACAAGGAACGAAGGCTGCGCTTGCAGTACGTCGATGTCATCGGGAATGCCGAGTGTCGCAACGCGCAAAATGCCCACCGCCGCCGCACCGGGGAATGTGACCAGTCCCGGCTTGACAGCGATGAACGTCACAGTTTCATCAGCATATAGCGCCGCAGGGTCAATGGCGCCCGTGTCACAGTCCAATCCACTGGGGCAGTCTACAGCGATGACGTAAGGTCGTGCGCGCGGGGTCGGCTGCGGCAGATTGGGCGTAATCAACATACTATCGGTGGCTGCTGGCCCCTCATCGTCGCTCAATCCCTGGCGCACATATCGCAGCAGCCTGGCTGTCTCAGGACGCAGAGGCAGACGCGCCCCAATGCCCAGCACAGCATCAACGATCACTTCACTGCTCGCGACCATGTTGCGCAGCACGCGGCCATCGCGGTCATACTCTGCCTGAGCGACGAAAACCCCTGCCCCACGTACCGCCTGTAGGTGCGGGTCAGCAGCATCGCGTTGTGCGAACAGGTGGACTTTTACCGTAGCCCGCGCCTCCTGTGCCAGCACGCGCGCCGCCACCAGTCCATCGCCGCCGTTGTTGCCCGCCCCCACCAGCACCGTGACACGAGCATCAGCGCGGTTTGCCAGCACGGACGCGACTTGCGCTGCGGTGGCGCGACCTGCGGCTTCCATCATGTCGGCGTAGCGCATCACGCCACTCGCATCGACTGCCGCTTCAATCTGGCGCACCTGTTCGACCGAGGCAATCCTGATCATATTCATGTCCCCAATTAAAACATCCAGTCACGCTGATTGTGCTGGATGTCGTTGTGATCATCTATAGATTGATGCAGCAGGCAATCAGGCTTAGTGGTCGCGGTTGACAACCAAATTCGCCAGTTCGATCAACTGCCGCTTGCCTTCGGACTCAGGCAGCACATCAAGATAGGCCACAGCCGATGCCACAAGCTGCTCGGCCTGAAGATGGGCTTCGGCAATCGCGTCGCCTTTGAGCAGTTTCTGCTTAATGGTCTTCATCGGGTCATCTTCAACTTCAACAGCTTCCGCCACCGCAAGACCGCCGTTAGCCTCACCATTCGTCGCATATGCCGCAGCGTAACCGCGCCCCTGCGCCAGATCAATGCCGGAGGTCTTGCCAAGCTGCACCGAGTCAGCCGTCAGATCAAGGACATCATCAACAATCTGGAAGGCCAGCCCGACGTTAAAACCGAAGTTGCCGAGCGCTTCGACGACCTTCTCCTCCGCGTTCGCCAGACGTGCACCCAGAATACCCGCGGCCTTGAACAGCGCAGCGGTCTTGCGGGCGATGATTTCGTAGTAAACCTGACGGGTGAAGTTCTTCTCTTTCACAGCGCTGGCCTGGAGCGTCTCGCCTTCAACCAGGGCAACAGTTGCCTCCGCCAGGACGATGTTCAGGTCCTTATACGGAGCCATCAACTCATAGACTTTAGTGAACAGAAAGTCACCCGTGAGCAGCGCAAAGGTACGCCCCCAGATGGCGTTGACCGAAGGACGCCCGCGTCGCACGACGCCATGATCGTTAATGTCATCGTGGACAACGCTGGCCGTATGAACCAGCTCGACCGCGCCCGCGACCGGAGCCGCGTACTCAATATCCGTGCCCCCAAGAGCCTCATACGCCGCCATGAGCAGGCGCGGACGAACACGCTTGCCACCCGCTTCCAGAATATGGTGGCTGGCGTCGCGGAGCGTTTTCACATCGCTGTTGATCACGTTCAACATGACGTTTTCGACCGCTTGCATCGCCATTGGACTCGTCATGAGGCATCCCTGTTTGTTACGTTCAGAACTAATTAAATCTAGTGTACACAGAAACGAAAGGCAAGTCAATTAAACGCAGCGCGTCCTCATATTGCCTTTAACTCGTCACGTGCAGGATGCGCGCGCCGCTGCTGGCAACGCGGGCATGACGTGCTATACACGCGATCCCCGCATCATTGTAGACCATCTGCATGGCGCTTGCTATCTTTTGCGCGGTTACTTCCTCATCACAAACGGCCAGCAAAGTCGGCCCTGCACCGCTGATCACGAGGCCAAAGGCCCCATTCTGTTTCGCCGCAGTACGGACTTCTTTTAGCAGAGGCATCAGGTGTGCGCGCGCGGGTTCGACGACTCCATCTGCCTCCATCGCCGCCCCTAACGCCTCGATGTCGCCACGATACAGCGCGTTCATCACACGGGCAACAGCGGCAGTCTGCGCCACCATTTGCCGCAGCGTAACGCTGTGGGGCAGCACCGCACGCGCGGTGGCCGTCGGCACTTCCACGTCGGGCGTAACCAAGGATAGATGTAAGCGATCCGGTATCGGAATGGGATAAATCTGCTCCGCGCTCACGCCCGCCGAAAGCGTGATGCCACCGAAGAGGCACGGGGCGACGTTATCAGCATGATAGCCGCTGACGGCTGCTTCGCCATCCAGGCAGGCAGGCAGCAGTTCGATCAGCGAAAGCGGCGTACCAAACAAAGCATTGACGGCCACCGCCGCGGCCACCGCGCTGGCGGCGCTGCTGCCCAGGCCGCTCGCCAAAGGCAGCCGCTTTTCCAGGTGAATACCAACCCCATGCGATGATCCAAGGAGTTCGAGCACGCTGTTGGCGGCCACGCACGCCGTGTTCTTATGACTTTCGCGCGGGAGTTTGCCGCCGTCACCCTGAATATCCAAAATGTGCGCGCCAGTCTGCTCCAGCGGCTCGACACGCACAACATCACCAGGCTCGGAGAGTGCCAGCCCAAGAATATCAAAACCCACGCCGAGGTTCGCGACAGTCGCGGGCGCGAAGGCCTCCGCACTGGAATTCACCATAAGATGTTGTTATCCTTGCGAGACTTCGTGAAATATCCCACAGTGAGTAAGAAACATGCAGAGCATACTACAATGCATGGATTGCAGCCGACAATACCCAATTGACCAGATCATTTACAACTGCGATGCATGTGGCGGTTTACTCGATGTGACACACGACCCCGACAGACTGCGAGAAACTGTCTCTCGCGAGTTATTCGACTCGCGACTGGGCAGCCTGGATGCGCCCTATAACAGCGGCGTGTGGCGTTACAAAGAGATGATCAACCCGGATGTAGCCGACGACCTGATTGTCAGCCGACCGGAAGGTAACACAAATCTCTACAATACCCCCCGGCTGGCGCAGTGGGCAGGCGTCAAGAAACTTTACCTGAAGCACGAAGGCGAAAACCCGACCGGCTCATTTAAAGATCGTGGAATGACAGGCGGCGTGACGCAGGCGCGCGTGCTGGGTGTCTCACGCGTGGCCTGTGCGTCAACGGGCAACACCTCAGCATCGCTGGCAGCATACGCAGCCTGGGCAGGCATTGAAGGCATCGTCTTCTTTCAAAACAAACAGATCGCGCTCGGCAAGCTGGCGCAGGCCATCGCCTATGGCGCGACGGGAATTCAGATCGACGCTGACTTTGACCGTAATCTGGAACTGGTGCGTGAGGTGGCGGAAGCACTGGACATTTACGTGCTGAACTCAGTCAACCCCTTCCGGTTGGAAGGCCAGAAAAGCATCGTCATCGAAATCATCCAGCAGTTGCGTTGGCAGGTACCCGACTGGATCGTCTGCCCCGGCGGCAACCTGGGCAACAGTTCAGCGTTTGGAAAGGCGCTGCACGAACTGTACGAACTCGGACTGATCGACCGTCTGCCGCGTCTGGCGATCATACAGGCGGAAGGTGCGAACCCGCTGTACCAGAGTTACCAGCACGGTTTCGACGCGCTGCGTCCTGTCCATGCAGAGACGATTGCTACCGCGATCAAGATCGGCAACCCCGTCAGCTACGCCAAAGCCGTGCGCGCGCTGCGCTGGACAAATGGTGTCGTCGAACAAGTCAGCGACCAGGAGATCATGGATGCGAAGGCGATGATTGACCGCCAGGGCATCGGCTGCGAACCTGCCTCTGCTTGCTCCTTAATGGGCGTGCAAAAGCTGGTCAGCAAGGGCATCATCAAGCCACACGAAACTGTCGTAGGCGTGTTGACGGGGCACGTCCTCAAGGACGCCGACGCCGTGATTGGTTACCATCAAAACACCCTGGACGGCATTCAGGCGGCGTATCCCAATCGGCTGCATCAGTCAACTGCCGACATTCAATCGCTGCGCACCATCCTGGAACCGCAGCCCGCTTGATCAGTTAGGCCAACGCCTGTTCGAGATCAGCCAGCAGGTCGGCGCTGTCTTCAATGCCGATGGCAAAGCGCACGAGATTGTCCTTGATGCCCAGCGCCAGGCGTTCCTCGCTGGTCTTTTCGTAGTAGCTCATCAACGCAGGCTGCTCGATCAGGCTTTCCACCCCGCCCAGACTGGGCGCAATATACGGAATCTTCAGGCGGTCGATGAACCTGCTGGTCTCTTTCAGGCCGCCCGCGAATTCGAAGCTGACCACGCCGCCATAACCCGCCATCTGCGCGGACGCAACCGCATGATCAGGGTGCGAGGCGAGGCCAGGATACCAGACACGCTCGATGGCCGAGTGCGATTCCAGGAATTGAGCGACGGCCAATGCGCTGCTGTTCTGCTGACGCACACGCACACCCAAGGTCTTGATGCCCCGATCTAGCAGATAGGCATTCTGTGGATCCACGACGCCCCCAAGCACGCCGCGCGCATCACGCAGTGCCTGGATACGATCGGCGCGCCCCACCACGACACCTGCCAGAAGATCGTTGTGACCAGACAGGTATTTGGTCGCGCTGTGGACGACGAAATCAATACCCCACTCCAGCGGGCGCTGATTCACGGGCGTGGCAAAGGTGCTGTCAATCATGGTCAGCACGCGGTTACGCTTGCCAATTGCCGCGATCTGCTCCAGGTCAGCTACGCGCAGGTACGGATTCGTCGGGCTTTCTGAGATGATGAAGCGCGTCTTCTTGGGGATGATAGACGCTTCCAGTGCGGCATAATCGCCCATCGGCACGACGCTGGTTTCAATGCCCAGGCGTTTGAGGAATGTCTGGCAGAACTGGCGCGTGCGGCGGTAACAGTCATCGGTCATGACGATGTGCGCGCCAGCAGGCAGCACCGAGAGCAGCAGCGAAGTGACCGCCGACATACCAGAGGCGTACAGCACGGCATCCTCGCCGCCATCCAGCGCCGCCAGCTTGCGTTCGACAGCCGATACTGTCGGATTGCCGTAGCGCCCGTATTCCTCGCGGTCATCACCATCGCCCCAGGTCTTACGCTCCATGTAATCGATCAGTTCCTGCGTATCGCTGAAGGTGTAGGTCGCCGTCTGGACAATAGGTGTGTTCAGCGCGCTGAACGCCTTGCGCCGCTGCGCCCCACCATGCACCGCGCGTGTGCTGCTGCCCTGCCCCGCGCGGGGAGCATCGATTGCATCAAGACCGTGCTGGAATTCCTGGAGTGTCACGCTGATCTCTCCTCAAGAAAACAAAAAACCTGGATTTGAAAGTGACTTCAAATTCCAGGCCGACAAATGAAAAAGACTTTGGCTAAAGTCTTTTGAGGTCGTTCCACACCAGATAATGGTTTGGATATCGCTCTCATCTGCCAGCCTGTACGCTGACGGACTTGGCACCTTCCCATTTGCCTCATGGGGGTTGCCGCGGTTTCACAGGGCCGTTCCCTCAACCGCTCTCTATAAGAGCCTGCATCAATCAAATTGGTAATGGCAGATAGGATAACACAGCTTGAGCCGGAGGGCAACAAGCAAATTGCCCTGCGCGCCGTTAGGCACAGGGAAAGTTGGGCAAATATCCTTTCGGAGTATAATTATGAATTGCAACCGCGTGGAGGCATCAGGGTGAAGGGTACTTTGGAAGTCATGATCATGAGCGGCGTGGAAGACGGCCTACCGCTCAACTACTCCATCGAGAATGGCGATGGCGAGTTGACGCACGAAGGGCAGCGCTGGGTCATTCGCATCGGACGGCGCGAAGACAGTGATGTCTGCCTGCGCAACGACACCTTCGTCTCGCGCGTTCACGCTTACATCATCTGGGAACGAGAGCGCTGGTGGCTGGAGGATAACAACAGCACCAACGGCACCTATGTCGCCAACGGAGACCTGGACGCGCGTGTGCAGGGAACCATCCCAATCAACCCTGGCGATCTCTTCCGCATTGGCCACACCTGGATGCGTATCCAGCCAGTCACTGAGTAAGTTATGCCCAACATCCCACTGCGCGACATACTGATCATCGCCCGACAAGAATCCGTGCAGATGCGCCACCATTACATCGGCGTGGAGCATCTGTTTCTGGCGCTGCTGCAAATCCAGGGTGGACTACTCAGCCTGATCCTGGAAAAGAACGGCCTGAGCGCCGAGTATGTGGCCGACACGCTGCGCCGCAAGATGGAACGAGGCTCGTCGCAGCGTTTGTGGGTCGGCATCCCTTACACTCCGCGCGCGGAAGTGGTGTTGGACATTGCCAATGATGTCATGCTGGACAACGGCAACGATGAAGTCACAGAGCGTGACCTGCTGCACGCGATCTTCATCGAACACGACAGCCTGCCCATTCGTGTTTTCCAGAGCATGAAGGCCAATCTCGTCGCTTTGAAGGAAGCGGTACTCACGCTGACGCCTTCGAATGAGGCCATTCTGTCGAGCACCGCGATCACGTTTGGAGAGGCCTTCGACCGCAACGCCAATATCCCGCGAGAGCACCTGTTTGTACTGCGAAAGATGTTCGCCTCGCACGCCAGCATTCGTATTGAACGCAATCTGACGGGTTTCCGGCGCGAAGCGTTAATCGTGGTGGTGACGCCGATACAGGCTGATAACCGAGAAGATGCGCCCGTTGTTGCCAAAATCGACCAGAAGGACTCGATTCTGGATGAAGTGCAACGCTACGAGACTTATGTACGATCGATCCTGCCACTGCAGACGGCACGCCTGGAAGAAAACCCGACAGTACCGGATGCATCTGAGCTTGCGGGTGTAAAGTACAGCCTGGTCGCCAATGTCGGCGATATTCCCCAGGACTTGCGTCAGCGCACCCGGACGCACGGCACAACAGGGTTAGGTCGCCTGCTCCAGCACGAACTCTATGAACAGTTCCGCAAGACGTGGTGGCAGCAAAAACGCGCCTATCGTTTTCAGGTGTGGAAGGAATATGACTGGCTGCTGCCACCAATCCTGACGCTGGACTACGTGCCCGACCGCGAACCACCGCCGAACGCACACCATATCAAGATTCCCTTCAATCGCCCCAAGCTCAAGAGCCGCTTGAAAGACGAGATCCAGTTCGGTGACATTGTAGTACTGGAAAACTTCACAGTTCAGAAAGTTGATCGCCAGCAGGACCTGCTCAAGCTGGGCATCGGCTATGGCAGCGAGGCGGATAAACGCGCCTATCGCATGGATGTGCGGGGTGTGCATCTGGCGCGCTCGTCATTCTATCGCGGTGAGGTGATCGAGCGCATCATCGGCAGAGTGATGAGAACTCGCAATGACGTGTTGCTGCAGGCTGTGCGCGATCTGCAACCGCCCTTCGACCCGCGCACACGCTGGGTGACGCTCGGTGAACACCGGCTACCCAACCCGCTCCTGGCCTATGAAGACCTGCTCGACCGTCATCTGAATGGGTCGATGAGCCGCATCCACGGTGACTTACATCTGGGCAACATTCTGATCGGCCCGAATAACCGCATCTGGCTGATCGACTTCGGCAATACGCGCGACGGTCACACGCTCTTCGATTGGGCAAACCTGGAAATCAGCCTGCTGGGAGACGCGCTGATGCCCAGCTTGGGTGACGAATGGAAGACGGTTGAGGAGGTGTTGGACAGCCTGATATGGCTCAACAGCGATCTACCCATGCCGTCCATGAACGATGAAGTCTTCACGGCTATCGCCTCGATTACGGCGGTGCGGGAAGTCGTGCACGAATGCCTGACCACGAAAGACAACTGGTACGAATACTTTGTTGCGCTGACGCTGTGCGCACTCCGTGCTGTCACCTGGGATTCGATGTCCTTGGGCGGGCGACGACTGATGTTCATGGTTGCTGGCCTCGCGCTGCTGGAACTGAACCGCAAGTATCTGAACACTCCTTCACATACCCCACCCATTGACGAAGGTGAATTGACCGACCACCTGCCCACACCGGTATCAGGCGATGGCAGTCGGTTGACATCATCCGGGTCAGGCACGGGGTCAAGAGCAGCGCTGCCCGCCACTGCCCCGCTCAATCCCGAACCGCAAGAAACGCCGGAGCGGGCGTTAGGTGAAGATGAGAAGCTGCTGCTGTTACAGGCAATAGAGCCAGCACCGCCTGAGTCTACCGAACTGAGCAAGCCGGTTGACCCAGACGAACCGCCACCCACACCTAAAGAGCCGATTCCCTAAGCGCTGAGCGCGCCGAGTACGGTCTGTGTGAATTCCGTCGTGCTGATATAGCTTTCGCCCCGCCGCACGATGTCTGCTGTACGCGCGCCTGATTCAAGTGCCACTTCTACGGCGCGTTCGACCATGCGCGCCTCGGCTTCCAACCCCAGGCTGTAGCGCAGCAGCAGCGCCGCACTCAGGATGGTCGCGGTCGGGTTCGCTTTGCCTTGTCCGGCAATATCGGGCGCAGAGCCATGAATGGGTTCATAAAGGCCAAATGTACCGCTGCCCAGCGACGCCGAGGGCAGCATTCCCAACGACCCGGCCAACACCGAGGCTTCATCGCTCAGAATATCGCCAAACATATTACCCGCCAGCAGCACGTCAAAGCTGGCCGGGCGGGTCATCAGATACATGGCGCAGGCATCCACCAGGACATGTTCGAGTTCCACGTCCTGGTAGTCTTCGTGCACCTGCATCACGGATCGCCGCCACAAGCGCATCGAAGCCATCACATTGGCCTTATCTACCGAAGCCAACTTCTTGCGCCGCCCTTGTGCGGCACGGAAGGCCACATGCGCCACGCGCGACACTTCTGGCACACTGTAAAGTTCGGTGTCATAAGCCGAGTCGCCATCACCCTGTTCCTGGCGCGGGCCAAAGTAAATACCGCCAGTGAGTTCGCGCACGAAGAGCATATCCACGCCCTCCAGCAAGTCGGGGCGCAGCGGAGCATGATGTGCCAGCGCTGGATACGATTTCACAGGGCGCAAGTTAGCGAACAGATCGAAGTGTTTGCGGACGCGCAGCAGCCCCTGCTCCGGGCGCACGGATGCAGTGGGGTCTGACCACTTCGGCCCGCCGACCGCGCCAAGCAGGATGGCGTCGGACTGTTCGCAGGTGCGAATCGTTTCCGGCGGCGCGGAGTCGCCCATCATGTCGATGGCAATCCCGCCCATCATGGCTTCGTTAAAGCTGAAACTATGCCCGGATAGACCTGCTACTTTCTCCAGCACGGCCACCGCCTGTGAAGTCACTTCCGGGCCGATGCCATCTCCCGGCAAAACTGCGATTGTTGCTTTCATGCTCGAAGTATCCTTGATTGTGAGTGGCCTATTGCCTTAGATTTCCTGCAAATCAGCGACGGTGCGCTCGTTCTGCACGTTGCCGGTATTGAGCGTGGTGCTTGGCTCGAACAGCAGCACATGGCATTCTTCCGGCGCGACGGGCATATGCTCAACGCCTTTCGGAATGATGATGAATTCGCCCGGCTCGACCCAGACATCGCCATCACGCAGCTTCATCAGCAGGCGGCCATGAACGACCAGAAACAGCTCATCCTCGTTATCGTGATGATGCCAGACGAACTCGCCCTGCAGCTTGACCAGCTTGACAGCCGCATCATTCACATGACCGACGATCTTGGGACTCCAGTGATCGCTGAACAGCCCCAGCTTCTCGCGCAGATTCACCTTCTCAATGGGCATGATCGCCCTCGCCTAGCATCTGTTCCG
>JAEUQX010000357.1 GCA_016788625.1 Anaerolineae bacterium | reverse complement strand
CGACTCTCGATGGCGCTCAGCAGCGCGGTGAGTGGGATGAACAGCGCCAGCCACAGCATCAGCGGCGTGAACAGCCAGCCGAGGCCGACGATCAGCCCCGCCCATCCGTAAGCGCGGCGGCTGCCTGTTTGCCAGGCGTGCAGCAGCGTCAGCCCCAGCAGTCCGCCGAAGACCGTCAGCGCCGGATAGGCCAGCCCACTTTTGCCCAATGCCAGCGTCCAGCCGGATGCTGCCGCGAACCCCGCCGCGAAGAGCGCGACATATGGCCCGCCCAACCGCCGAGCGAAGGCATACACCGTCAGGATGCCCAGCACAGCCAGCGCTGCACTGAGGCGCTGCAAATCGGGCAGGCTGGCCGCGTAGTAGAACACGCCCGTCTCGTCAGTGGGCGCGGTCAGGCGGGTCAGCGCGATGATGTGTTCGTGTTCCGGCAGCGCGGTGCGTGGTACGAGCGTGGCGGACTGCATCCCCGCCGCGAGGATGACCAGCACGAGCAGCGGCGGCACTTCCCAGGCGTGCTGCGCCAGGGTTTCACGCAGCCCTGGGCGAGCGATGGGCAGGGGCGCAAGCAGCAGAACACTTGCCAGGATGATCGCCATCAGCCAGCAGAAGACGAACAGCAGTCCGGGTGCGCCGACCTGAATGAGCAGCAGGCTGGCCGCCGCGAAGAACAGCAGCCCGACTGTGAGCAGCGCCCGGTTAGGGTTGCGGGAGAGAACTTCACCCGCCAACTCCTTTTCTAATGGGATAGGGGTGGCAATTTGCTTTCTGGGGGTGGGCTGTAGCGCTGGTTCATCGGATACATCCAGCGGTGGGACGGCGGGCGCGGCTGCCGGGTTGGTACGCGCGGGGGCGCGGCGGCGCAGGAACAACAGACCACCTATTGCCGCGAGGGTGGCGGTGATCAGGCTGATGATTGTTTGCGCGCGCGTCGGTTTCATGCCGCCCACTATAGAGCGTTTTCCACGTTCGGGCAACTTGACAACGTTTGGTGGATACTCGATAATCTAATGGCGATTAGATTATTTTTGTTGGAGCATTTCTTTTGGCGCGCAAACCTGCTGATCAGTCTGTAAATCGAGAGGATATTCTCCTGGCGGCGGCGGAAGTGTTGCAGCGCAAGGGCTTTGAAGCCACCACGATGAAGGACATCGCCGGGGCGGTCAAGCTGACGGCGGCGAGCCTGTATCACCACTTCCGTAACAAAGACGCGCTGCTTCTGGCTGTGCTGGAAGCAGGGCTGGACCACATCATCAACCAGATTGAACCGATTGTCCACTCTGCGCTGTCGAGCGACGAGAAGCTGCGCCAGATGATTTGCGCGCACGTCGTCGGCGTGACGCACAACACGGCTGTTGGCGCGACGATGGTCTTCGAGATTCGCTCGCTGATGGATGTCAAGCCGCTGTCGGAGACGGCCAGCGAGGCCGACCAGCGCGCGTACCACGACTTCATCGCGCGGCGCAACCGCTTCTTCGCGCATCGTGACGCCTTCGAGGAACTGTTCCGCTTCGTGATTCGCGAGGGCATCGCCAACGGCTGCTTCCGCCAGACGGATGTGGGCATCTTCACCAAGACGCTGCTGGGGGCGCATAACTGGGTGGGCGTGTGGTATCGCCCGAACGGACGCCTGTCCGGCGAGGAGATCGCGGCGATGATGGCGGATTCATTCTTGCGGGCGCTGCGGAATGAGGGATGAGTAACGAGTGATGAGTAATGAGGGAAGACTCATTCACCGCAGAGGTACAGACAGAAGCAGAAGAAGACAATGTTGGTTTGTGTTGTAGGGGAGGATTAGCGCGAAGCGCGTATATCCTCCTGCAGACATGACATACACAGGTGAGTTTTTCAGGGCAGATGCAGAGCAGAACAGAGCGCACGGTTTTGTAGGGGCACACAGCCCGGCGCGTACACATCGCGCACAGCCCGTGAACCCTCTTGAGGGTTGGCAGCCCCGCCGAATAAATGAACGCAGTAGTACACCAAGGACGGTTTTTATGAAGCTTTTAGATCAAAAAGTGGCGATTATTACGGGTGCGGGGCGCGGCATCGGCGCGTCGGCGGCGCAGTTATTCGCGCTGCACGGTGCGCATGTCGTCGTCAGCGATATTGACCCCGCTCCGGCGGAAGAGACTGTCGCGCTGATCAAGGCGGCGGGCGGCTCGGCAGTGGCAGTGGCTGCTGATGTGACCGACAGCGGCGGGATTGAAGAACTGATCGGGCAGACGGTCAATGTCTTCGGCGGCATCGATATCCTGGTGAACAACGCGGGTTACACCTGGGACGGCATGGCGCACAAGATGAGCGATCAGCAGTGGGAGGCCATGCTTGCCATCCACCTGACCGCGCCGTTCCGCATCATCCGCGCAGCCGCGCCGTACATGCGCGAGGCGGCCAAACAGGAGAAGGAACAGCACGGGGCGGCCAGAGCGCGCAAGATCATCAACATCAGCAGCACCACCGGGACGCGCGGCAATATGGGGCAGGTCAATTACGCGGCGGGTAAAGCGGGCATCATCGGCCTGACCAAGACGCTGGCGAAGGAATGGGGCGCGTTCAATATTCAGGTCAACGCGGTGGCATTTGGTTTCATCGATACACGGCTGACGCGGGCCGATGAGGAAGGGGCGTTCACCGAACGCGAGGGCAAGCGCATCAAGCTGGGCATCCCCGACCAGATGCGTCAGATGGCTTTCATGATGATCCCGGCAGGGCGCGCAGGTACGCCGGACGAGGCTGCCGGACCGCTGCTGTTCTTCGCCAGCGAACTCTCGAACTACGTGTCGGGGCAGGTGCTGGAAGTTGCGGGTGGGTTGTAAGGCGTGATGGTGCGGAATGTGCATGAACGGCTGCTGAATGCTCCAGTGACGCGGATAGGCGAACTGCTGGATACATTAGCGTCGGCCAATGACCGGTTGTGGCCGCGCGACCGCTGGCCTGCGATGCGCTTCGACCGCCCGCTTCAGGTGGGGGCGGTTGGCGGGCATGGGCCGATTCGCTATACAGTAGAGGCGTATGAGCCAGAGCGAATGATACGCTTCCGCTTCAGCGCGCCGCGCGGGTTCATCGGTTGGCACGGTTGCACAGTCGAGGCGGCTGGCGATGGATACACGCTGCTGCGGCACACGCTGGAGATGCGGCTGGAAGGTCCGGCGCTGCTGACGTGGCCGCTGGTGTTTCGGCCACTGCATGACGCGCTGATCGAGGACGCACTCGACCGAGCGGAGGCCTTCGCTGCTGGACGTGCCGTCGCACCGCGCGCGTGGTCGGGCTATGTTGTCCTGCTGCGGCGCTTGCTGGCACGGCGCACTGCTGCC
>JAEUQX010000340.1 GCA_016788625.1 Anaerolineae bacterium | reverse complement strand
GACTTCACGCCCTCAGCCTTAAGCTGATCGAGCAGCGCTTGCAGACGTTCACCGTCGCCCGAAACGACGATATTCTCCGGGCCATTCAGCGCGGCAACAGAGAGCGTATCCCGGTACGGCTCAACAGCAGCGCGCACCCGTGCTTCATCCGCGAAGACCGCTGCCATCGCGCCACCAGCAGGCAGCGCACCCATCAGCCGTCCCCGCGCCGCGATCAGCTTCAGCCCATCTTCCAGGCTGAAGACCCCGGCGATACAGGCCGCGACGTATTCGCCGACACTGTGCCCCATCACCATTGACGGCTCAACGCCCCACGCGCGCCACATCTGCGCCAGGGCATATTCCAGCGCGAACAGCGCAGGCTGCGTGTAGGTGGTCTGGTCGATCAGGTTCGGCGCGCCTTCTGCCGGGAACAGCACGCTGAGCAGTGGCTGGTCAAGGTGCGGGGCGAGCAGCGCGGCGCACTGGTCGAGCGCAGCGCGAAAGACGGGCTGCGTCTCGTAAAGCTGACGTCCCATCCCGGCATACTGCGACCCCTGCCCGGTGAACAGGAATGCCACGCGCGGGGCATCAGCACCTGTCTGCGCACCAGCGATCACCTCAGCAGCCTGGCCGACAGCGAACGCGCTGAGTTTGTCGTGCAGTTCATGCGCCGACTGGCCAATGACGGCGATGCGCTGGCCGAGGTGCGCGCGCCCGGCATTGGCGCTGAAACACACATCCGGCGGCGACTGTTCGGGATGACTGGTCAGATGCGCGGCCAGCGTGCGAGCTAACTGGCGCAGCGCGTTTTCGTCACGCGCGGAAAGCGCCAACAGATGCAGCGGGCGCTCGAATTCGGCAGATTGAACGTCGGGGTCGGGCGCGGCTTCCAGAATAACATGCGCGTTCGTGCCGCTGAAACCGAACGAACTCACGCCGCCAATCCAGCGGCCACCGACACCTTCCCAGCCCTGGCGGATCGTCGGAATGACCATCGGCAGCCGTTCCCAGTTGATGAATGGGTTGGGCGTATTCAGATGCAAATGCGCGGGAATTTCGCGGTGTTGCAGCATCAGCACGAGTTTGATCAGACCAGCGATGCCTGCTGAGGCTTCGAGATGGCCGATGTTGGTCTTAACCGAGCCGATAGTCAGCGGCTGAGTCGTCAGCGCGCCGCCGCGCAGTGCCCGCGCCAGCGCCTGCACCTCGATGGGATCACCCAATGAAGTGCCCGTGCCATGTGCCTCAACGTAACTCACCTGTGCCGGATCGACGCCACCGTTCAGCAGCGCGTCACGGATGACCGCTTCCTGTGCCGGGCCATTGGGCGCGGTCAGACCACTGCTCGCGCCGTCCTGGTTAAGCGCCGACCCGCGAATGACGGCCAGCACACGATCGCCATCGGCCAGCGCGTCCGAAAGGCGCTTGAGGACGATCACGCCGCAGCCCTCGCCGCGCACAAAGCCGTCTGCCGCCGCGTCGAAAGTCTTGCAGCGGCCATCCGGCGCGAGCATCCCGTATTTTGAGAGCGCGACGTAATTTTCCGGCGAGAGGATCAGGTTAACGCCGCCCGCCAGCGCCATGCGGCACTCGCCGCTGCGCAGGCTCTGCACTGCCAGATGCACGGTGACGAGCGACGACGAACAGGCCGTATCGACCGTGAGGCTCGGGCCTTGTAAGCCGAGGATGTAGGAAAGACGCCCGGAAGCAATGCTGTGGGCGATGCCGGACGCATAGTAAGCGTCGAGCAGCGTCAGGTCGTTGGTCTTGAGGAACATCTGGGCGTAGTCGCCGCTGGTCATGGCGACGTATACTCCGGTGCGGCTGCCATTCAGTTGGTCGGCGGGCTGCCCGGCATCTTCCAGCGCTTCCCAGGCGACTTCGAGCAGCAGGCGCTGCTGCGGATCCATGCTCCCGGCCTCGCGCGGGGCGATGCCGAAGAACTGCGGGTCGAACTGGTCAACGGGTTGGCGGATGAACGCGCCGTGCTGGGCGGACATCTTGCCCGCCGTATTGGGGTCCGGGTCAAAATAGGTAGGCACATCCCAACGGTCGCCGGGGATATCGCTCACCGCATCAATGCCTTCGCGCAGCAGTTCCCAGAACAATTCCGGGTTATCCGCCCCGCCCGGAAAACGGCAGCCCATGCCGATGATGGCGATGGGCTCGCGCTTCGCCCGTTCGACCGCCTCCAGCTTCGCCTGCATCTTCTCCAGTGCCAGATAGGCTTGTTTGAGCGGCGAAAGCTGCTGCGGATTGGCTTCTTGCCCCATGTGGAATCCCTCTCAACGCATCAGGCGCGGGTTATATAGGTTCATTCTATCTCAGTTGGCAGTTGATAGTCTTTAGTTCTTAGTCTTCAGTCGATAGCAGAATGCGAGACTGCCATTGGTCGGGCACTCGTGCTCACTGGGCGGCTCAAAACTATTAACCAACGACTAAAGACCATTGACTTAGAATAGCGGCGCTGCCCTAAAGGTCGCCTAACTTCCGCAGCAATAGCGCCGCGACCTCGTCATCCGAAAGACCTTCGAGTTCATCCGCGCCCAACGAGGGTTCGCTCGGCGCGGCGGGCGCTGGGGTGGGCGGCACAGGTTCATCGAGAGACTCGCTCGTCAGCAGCACTCCTTCCAGATACCCGACAATCGCCTTGATGGTCGGGTAGTCGAAGATCAGCGTAGCGGGCAGCGTACCCGTCAGCCCCAGGCCGCCTTCCAGTTTGTTACGCAGTTCGACAGCCATCAGCGAATCGACGCCAATGTCCATCAGGCGGCTGCGCGGGTCAATGGCGTGGCTGGCGGACAGGCGCAGCGTGCGGGCAACACGCTCACGCACATATGTCGTCAGGGCTTCGGCGCGGTCATCAGGCAGCATAGCCTTTAGTCCGGCCACATAGTCTTCGGCGCTCGTCGTACTGGCAGTGCTGGCGTCTGTACGGGTGTAGTCGGCGTGCTGAATGCTGATGTTCGCCTGGGCGCGCTGACCTGTGCCGCTGGCCTGCGCGAGGATGATGTGCTGGCCGAGAATTTCCGTCGGCGCGCCTGCATCCGGGTATGACGCGAAACGCTCAAAACCGTGTGCCAGCAGCAAATCGCGCCAATCATCGGGCGTCAGCAGCGGGTTGTCGCCACGCACATCATCCTCAAAGCGTCCCCAGCCTTCAATCAGTCCCGTCGTGATATCGAACCAGGTCAGATGCGACGTAGCCTCGTACAGCACGAGCAGACCGTTCGGCGCGAGCAGCGCGCGGGCATGGTCGAGCGTCTCGCCCAGATCGCGCGTGGCGTGCAGCGCGTTGGCGGCGATTACGATGTCAAAGCTGCCGAGCGTGTATCCCTGCTCTGCCGGGTCATTCTCGATATTCAGCAGGCCGTATTGCACGAACGGGTAAGCGCTGAACTTCTCCTGCGCACGACCGAGGAAGAAATCGGAGACATCGGTATAGAAATACGTTGTGCGCTCCCCCGGGAACACAGGCAGCACGGCGGTGGAGGTTCCGCCCGTGCCCGCGCCGATCTCAATCACGCGCAGCACCCCTGTCATGCGGCTGAGCGCCGCGCCCAGGAGTGCCCGAACGATATGGTTGTAGTAGCGCACCAGCGACCAGGTGTTATAGAAGAACTCAGTCGTGGCGTAGGAACCGCCGGGGAACAAGGTCTCCAGCGGGCTGTACTTACCCAACAGAATCGCGGGCAGGTGATCGCCGCAGCGCTGGATATAATCCATCAACTGCGGAATATCGGCCAGCGCCGCACGCACCTCCGCCCAGGCTGCATCGAGCGCCGGAGCGGGCAGCGGCTGCGCGCTGCGATACATGTCGCCGTCGCGGGTCAGCAGGCGGCGTTCGACAAGATGATCGAGCCAGCGCATGAGCAGGCTGCGGTAGCCCGCCTGGATGCCCGCGCGCGTCATCAGGTCGGGGATGGTGAACGCCTCGCCCGCCGCCTGGAACACGTTCAAGTGCCGCAGCGTATCGAGGATGTACTCCCCGGTGAGGCGTTCCAGCGCACCCCACTTGGCTGTGTAGCTGCCAAGCGCCAGATCGAGCGGCGCTTGCGCGGCTTGTCCCGCGCCTGCTTCGGCCACACCTTGCCAGAGCGCCAGCGGGTCGGTCTTGCGCGCGGGCTGCCTTTCCGCCGCTGATTCGAACCAGTAGCGCTGGTTGTTCCAGGGGTACGTGGGGAACGTGACCTTACGACGCGCATAAGGCGCATCGAAGGCCTGCCAGTCGATCTCCGCGCCCTGAACATACAGCGCCGCGAGGCTTTCCAGAATTTGTGACCAATCGTCGCGCCCGCTGCGCAGCGAGGCGAACCAGACGCCGTAGTTCGGCAGGCAGCGTTCGCCCATGTTGATCAAGACCGGGTTCGGGCCGATCTCGACGAAGGTGCTGTAACCTTCACGTTGCAAGGTCTCCATTACGGGCTGGAAGCGCACTGGCTGGCGCAGATGCCGCCGCCAGTAGGCCGCATTGCCCACCTCGGCGAAAGTCGCCAGCGCACCAGTAACGCCAGAAACCAGGCTGATCTGCGGCGGGTGATAGGCGACTTCTCCGGCCACACGCTCAAACTCGTCCAGTATCGGGTCAAGCAGCGGCGAGTGCGAAGCCTGCGGCACATCGAGCTTACGCGCTTTGATGCCCTGCCCCTTCAGCGAGGCCAACACGGTCTCGACCGCGCTGCTCGCGCCGGAGATGACGATGTTGCTAGGGCCGTTGATCGCCGCAATCGAAACCTTGTCAGCATAAGGCTGTATCGCCGCCGCGACGGTGGCTTCATCCGCGAAAACAGCTACCATCTGCCCGGCTTCCGCCAGCGAGTCCATCAGCCGCCCGCGCGTCATGACCAATTTGAGGCCGTCCGCGAGGCTGAACAACCCGGCGATGCAAGCCGCCGCATACTCGCCGACGCTGTGTCCCATCACCACTGCGGGACGCAAACCCCACGACATCCAGAGCTGTGCCAGCGCATATTCCAAGGAAAACAACGCTGGCTGCGCGTAGATCATCTGATCCATCAGTTTGAGCGACTCATCCTGCGGGAACAGCACATCGTAAAGTGTGTATTCAAGCTGCCCGCGCAGCACTTCGGCACATTCGTCCAGCGCAGCGCGAAAAACGGGCTGCGTCTCGTAGAGCTGCCGCCCCATACCCACATACTGCGCGCCGTGCCCGGTGAAGAGGAAGGCCAGAGCAGGAGGCTGCGCGCCACTCCACACATTGCGAAAGACATCAGGGTGATCGGCACTCAGGTCTTCCAGACGGCTGCGCGCATCATCCGCGCTGCTGGCTATGAGCGCCAGCCGGTGCGTCATGTGCGCCCGCCCTGTGTTAGCCGTGAAAGCCAGATCGGCCAGCGCCGTGCCTGATTCCCCAATATGCCGCGCTGCCCCCGCCACCAGTCGCGCCAGCGAGTCACCGTCGCGCGCCGAGAGCGTGAGCAGGTGCAGCGGACGCTCAAGTTCGCTAGTCACTTCTTCAACTTCCGGCGCGGCTTCCAGAATGACATGCGCGTTCGTGCCGCTGAAGCCAAATGAACTCACGCCCGCGATGCGCCGCTCCTGATAGGCCGGGAAAGGCATCAGCGTGGTCGGCACAGCCAGCGGGATTTCGCCCCAGGGAATATACGGATTGAGCTTGTTCAGATGCAGATGTGCCGGGATTTCACCGTGTTGGAGCATCAACACGAGCTTCATCAACCCGGCGATACCCGCCGCCGATTCAAGGTGGCCGAGGTTCGTTTTGACCGAACCGATCAGCAGCGGCTGTGCTTTGCTGTGCCCGTCACTGAGCGCGGCAGCCAGCGCGCCAACCTCGATGGGATCGCCCAGCGGCGTGCCTGTGCCGTGTGCCTCAACATAACTCACCATGCCCGGCTCGACTCCGGCGTTCTCCAGCGCGGTTCGCAGCACCGCTTCCTGCGACGGGCCATTGGGCGCGGTCAGCCCGCTGCTGCGCCCATCCTGGTTGACGGCGCTGCCCAGAATGACCGCCTGCACCGGGTCACCTGCGGCCAACGCGTCCGAGAGGCGTTTGAGCACGACCATGCCGCACCCCTCGCCGCGCACATAGCCATCGGCGTCTGCGTCGAACGTCTTGCAGTGATCGTCGAAGGCCATCATCTGCGCCTTCGAGAAGTTGATATTACCTTCCGGCGCGATGATCAGGTTAACGCCACCCGCCAGCGCCAGATCGCTCTCGCGCGAGCGCAGGCTTTGCACAGCCAGATGCACGGCCACGAGCGACGACGAACAGGCCGTATCAATCGAGACGCTCGGCCCTTGCAGACCCAAGAGATAGGAGATGCGACCAGACGCGACACTGAAGACATTGCCCGTCGCCACATAGACATCAATGTTTTCGGTGTCCGCCCAGACCATGCGACCATAATCGCTGTTGCCGATACCCACGAACACGCCCGTCTTGCTGCCAAGCAGCTTGTCCGGCGCTTGCCCGCCGCGTTCCAGCGCCTCCCATGCGGTTTGCAGGAGCAGGCGCTGCTGCGGGTCCATGCTCACGGCCTCACGCGGGGAGATGCCGAAGAAGGCCGGGTCGAACTGGTCGATGTCGTCGATGAAACCGCCGCCACGCGTGTACATCTTGCCGGGTGCTTGCGGGTCGGCGTCGTAATACTCATCCAGCGACCAGCGGTCAGGCGGCACATCGCGGATGGCGTCAATGCCGTTCCGCAGCAGTTCCCAATAGCTTTCCGGCGAGTCCACGCCGCCGGGGAAACGCATTCCCAGGCCGATGACCGCGATGGGTTCGCTGCGCTCGCCTTCGAGTTCATCCAGGCGGGCGCGCATCTCGCGCAGTTCCAGCAGCGCCCGCTTGAGGGGCGAGAGTTCCTCGTGGGTCATTGCACGTCCTATTTTTTCTTCTTGCTGCTCAACAACTTGAGTTCTTCCAGGAGCGCTGCTTCGGCATCTTCCTCACTCATGGAGGCGACTTCTTCCAGCGCGGCCCGCTGTTCCTGTTCTGCTGCCTGCTGCGCGGCGGCCTGTGCTTCAACCGCGAACAGTTCTTTTTCCAGATAACCAGCCAAAGCCTCACCGGTGGGATAGTCGAAAACCAGCGTGGCAGGCAGTGAACGCTTCAACTGCAAACCGCCGCCAAGCAAATTACGCAGTTCGACCGCCATCAGTGAGTCCAGGCCGAGTGTTTGCAGCGGCTGGCGCGGGTCAATGGCGAAACTGCTGTCCAGCCCCAGCGCGCGCACCGCCTGCACACGGATGTATTCCAACAGCAGCCCTTTGCGGATACTCGGCGCGGCTTCCTGCAAGCGCGTCAGCCACTCGCTCGCCTGGATCGTCGCGGACTCCGGTGCGGGAGCGGCAGCGGCCAGTTCTGCGAAGAACGCACGACTGCTCTTGCTCTGTGCTCCGAAGCGCTTCCAGTCCACGCGCAGCACACCCACCTGCGGCGGCAGATCACCCCGTCGCAGCAGCCCACCCAACGCGGCCAGCCCTTCATGCGGCTTGAACGGACGGAAACCCTGTTGCAGCAGGCGTTCTTCATACTTCGCGCCTGTCGCCGCGCCGACTTCCGCCCAAGGCCCCCAATTGATGCTCAGCGCGGGCAGACCTGCCGCGCGCCGTTCGTGCGCCAGGGCATCCTGATAGGCATTCGCGGCGATGTAGTTACCCTGCCCCGCCGAACCCACCAGCACCGCGCCCGCCGAAAACAGCACGAAGAAATCGAGCGCGTCATCCTGTGTCTGCTGATGCAGATGCCAGCTTCCGGCAACCTTCGGCGCATAAACAGATTCGAAGCGCGGCCACTCCTGCTGGAGCAGCACGCCATCGTCGTACACGGCAGCGCAGTGAATGACACCCCGCAGCGGCGGCATACTGGCCCGAATGGCCTCCAACGCCCCAGCGAGCTGTTCCGACTGCGACACATCGGCCTGGAGGAGGGCAACCTGCACACCCACCTCGCGCAGCGCCGCAACAACAGACTGTGCTTCCGGCGACGGACTGCTGCGACCGAGCAGCGCCAGATGCCGCGCCCCCTGCTGCGCCAGCCATTCCGCGACGGCCAGCCCCAGCCCGCGTAGACCACCCGTCACCAGATAGGTCGCATCCGCGCGCACGGGCAGCGCATCATCCTGCTGCGTGACGACAATACGCCCGATGTGCCGCGCCTGCGCCATGTGGCGGAAGGCATCAATCGCCTTGTCGATGGGGAAAACCTCAAACGGAATCGGCTGCAAATCACCCGCTTCAAACAAGTCAGCCAATTCGCGCAGGACGCCGTTGGTCAGCGTGGGCTGCTCCATGATGAAGACCGGATCGATGATGTGGTAGGCCACATCCGGGCGCACCAGCGCCATTTGTTCCGGCGTCCAGATGTCGCGCTTGCCGATTTCGACGAAGCGCCCATTCTCCGCCAGGATGCCCACGCTGCGCGCGATGAAATCGGCGGCGAGCGAGTTCAGCACAATATCCACACCGCGCCCCGCCGTGATCATCATGATCTCGTCAGCGAAGTCGAGCGTGCGGGAGTTGAGGACATGCTGCACGCCGAGCGCCCTGAGGAACGCGCGTTTCTCATCGCTGCCCGCCGTGCCGAAGACCTCCGCCCCGGCACGCAGGGCGATCTGCACCGCCGCCAGGCCTACGCCGCCAGCTGCCGCATGAATCAGCACACGGTCGCCGGGCTGTAGTCGCGCCAGATGCCACAGCCCATAGTAGGCTGTAAGGAAGGGCGACGGTATTGTGGCCGCTTCTTCAAAGCTCAGGCGCGACGGCTTATGCACGGCAAAAGCTTCGTGTGTGATGACGTGCGAGGCAAAGCTGCCCAGCGCCAGCGCGATCACCGCGTCGCCGACCTGGAAGCGCGTGACGCCCTCGCCAACCGACGCAACGACACCGACGCACTCGCTGCCCAACGCGGGAATTTCACCGGGGTACATGCCCAACGCCCCCAACACATCGCGGAAGCCCAGCCCCGTTGCACGCACGCGAATCTCGATCTCGCCAGGGCCGGGCGCGCGGCGTTCCAACGACGTGAATTGCAGATTATCCAGCACGCCAGGCGTAGGCGCGCTCAGCCGGAAAGGCTGCCCGTCGAGGATGACAGTCTGTGCGGGGCGCTGCAAGGGGGCAAGCCGCGCGACATAACGCCCATCTTCGCGCAGCGCGATCTGCTCTTCGCCGTCAGGAGCGAACAATTCATTCAGCACAGCATCCATCTGCTGCTGCGGCGCGATAGTCGGGTCGAGATCGAGGCACACGCAGCGCAGTTCAGGATGTTCCAGGGCAATCGATTTGCCCAGGCCCCACAACGGCGACTGCGAGGCAGCGACAGGGCTGCCCGCGACAGGCTGCGCACCGCACGTGATAAACCACAACCGCGTATCCAACCCGGCTTTGACCAGCGCCTGAGTCAGATGCAGGGCACTCTGGCTGCCGCCGTAACTGCCTTTCCCAGGCTGGTCAAATGCCCACAGGAACAGCACGCCGCGCAGAGGGCGACCATCAGCCAGGGCGGCGCGCAGCAGGCGTTCAAAATCTTGCGGCTGCGCCGGATTGACCGTGAAGGACTGCCCGGAATGATCATCAAATTCATCACCCGGCCAGACCTGTACGAAATCCTCACCGCGCCGTTGTAACTGTTCGACCAGCGCGTGCCCGATACCGCTCGATTCAGTCAGCAGCAGCCAGCGCCCAGGCGTCTCCGACTTGGTGACGGGTTCGCCCTTCGCGGCCGCCCGCCAGGTAACTTCATAAAGCCATTCATCTACCGGTACTGTCTGAGTCGCTGCCAGTCGCTTGAAAGCAATGCCCGTGACCTGCGCTATAGTCTCGCCGTCAACATCCAGCACGGCGATGTCGGCAGTGAGAATACCCTGCCCGCCCGGACGAACCACGACCGAACTCCACACTTCGCGTTCCGGCTGGCGATAGACGCGCAGCGAGTCGATGCTCAGCGGCAGATACGTGCCGCCATCATCGGGCAGCACACTGCCAGCAACCTGCAAGCAGGCATCCAGCAGCGCCGGATGCAAATGATAGCCAGCAGTATTCACGCCATCCGGCAGGGTGATCTGCCCCAACGCCGAGACCGTGCCGAGCCAGATGCGCTGCACACCCTGGAACGACGCGCCGAAGCGCATCCCACGTTCCGCGACGCTGGCATAATGCTGCTCAGCGCTGATGCTTTGTGCCAAAGGTGCTTGCAGCGCTGCGAGATCCGCACGATCTGGTACGGAGTGGGTTTCCGCGCGCAACCTACCGGAAGCGTGCAGCCGCCAGCTATCACCCTCCAGACTGAAGACCTGGAACTTGCCGTCCGGCGCGAGGGTGGTCTGTACGGTGCGTCCCTCGGCGGGCAGTACCAGTGGTTCACGAATGAGCAGGTCTTCCAGGGTGGGTACATCGCCCCAAACAGCGCTGCCTGCCGCCAGCGCCAGTTCAATGTAAGCCGTTGCTGGAAGCACGACCGACGTGCTGACTGCATGATCAGCAAGAAACGGCAGCGCCTCGCTGTTCAGGTGCTGCTCGAAGATCATCTCATGCGCGGCGGTACGAAGCTGCGCGCCGAGCAGCGGGTGCAGCGCCGCTCCCAGCGAACTACTGCCCTGCTTGCGCCACGATTCCGAGCCAATCCAGAAACGGCGACGCTCAAAGGGATAATTCGGCAGCACCAGTTTGCGCCCCGTATATC
>JAEUQX010000325.1 GCA_016788625.1 Anaerolineae bacterium | reverse complement strand
GGCTTGGTTGGCGTATTGATGTCACCAATTGGGTAGGCCACATCCGCAACCAGCACCTGCGGCTCACCTTCGCCCGGTGTGACCATCAAGAGATCGTAAATCAAGCGACTGCCATCCGCGCTGGAATACCAGTGCCAGAATGCCAGACGCTGCCCATCCGGCGCCCAGGCTGGCGCATCGAATGCCGTACTGTCGCCCTGGGCGTTTTCAATGTCGTGCAGCAATGTGCCATCTGCCCCATAAATGGTAATGTCGTTACCGTTCAGCAGATCGCTTATCGCCACCTTGCTGCCATCTGGCGACCAATTCAAATGGGGAATCGCGCCAATATCCGGGAGAATAAGCTCCGTACTGCTTCCATCCGAGCCGATGCGAAAGATGCCGTCATTAGCCGGATCGTCATCCTGATAGATCACCGAGAAGATAATCTCATCAGTAGTCAACCAGGTGAGCATACGCTTGCTAGAATCCTCGCTGGTCAGCGGGCGCGGATTACTGCCGTCGCTGTTCATCAGCCACACCTGTTCGAAATCGCGGCCTTCTGGTCGGCGCAGGTAAGCGATGCGCGTGCCATCTGGCGACCAGACAACTTCAGGATACCAGGCGTCTGGCGGCGTCAGTACGGTCAGGCCGCTGCCATCGGCGTTGATCGTATATACAGGGTTCAGGTAACGAATTCCACCCTCGGCAAATCGCTCGAACGCCGTGAAGGCCAGCTTGCTGCCATCCGGCGACCACGTCAGGCTCTCGAACGAGTTGACCCCTGTCGCGGCGTTCAACTGCTCGCCATCGCGCTGCAACTGCCAGCCGGAATGCGTCAGGTTACATTTGTCGCTGCCATCTGGCGCGCTGGTGTAAATGTCGTCAATCAATAAAGAACCGCCGAACAGATCGACAGGCTGGGCATCAATGTAGGCGATGCGCCCCTCACTGAATGGGCATAGCGGCGCGAGCGTGCGCGTGTAGCTCATCTCCTCGTCGTCGATGAACTCACCCACCGTCCAGCCGACCGTGCCGTCCGGTGTTTGCACCTGCCACCACGTCCGCCCATCCAGTTCTTCTGGCCCACCGATCACCTCGACGATCAACCCGGCGTCCATCGAGAGCAGCAGGTCACCACCTGGCGTCTGGCGCAACCGCAGTGAGTCGCCCGCGCTGGTGTTGACGCGCGCCTGCTGGCCGATGATTGGCGTGAGGTTGACGACGGTCGCCGGGTCAATGCCGGGCAGGTCTTCCTGGGCATAGGTGGCGGCCAGCGAACTCACCACGATCATCATAAGCAGCAGCCTCATTGCACGCATAGCGCCTCCATAAACTGGCGAATTGAACATTCCGATTATATCCTTTTGCTCTGGTCACATTGAATGCTTGCCGTCCCGCAGCCTTGCGAAACGGCGCTGCTGACTCATAATCCTGGCCGGACGCTGAGTAGTGCCCGATCACGACCGGGGTTCATAGCGCGCCCATAATTCCAGGAGCTGCGGCGCGAAGGAGAGAAAGTGCTCCCAACTGCCCGGCTCAGCAGTGGGATCGCCCAGCCAATCCTCCCACAGCCCCAGAATGACGAAGCCTCGTCCAATCAATCCGTTGATCACATCACTCAGGCGATGGTTGAATTCACGGGGACCCTCAACCTTGCGGGTCACGCCGTCTGCATCCTCCACATCCCAATCGGTGGAACGAAATGTGGCCTCTCCCCCGACATAAGGCGCGATCACACGATAGCCCCGACCATCCCAGCCTGATTCCTCAACCGTTGTGGTAAACGGGTTGTGCCATTGGAGGCGATACAGGCCGCCAGGCCGCAGAACGCGCTTAACCTGATCAAATACCTCACCTGCGTCCGGGACGAAATTGACCGAGTAAGCGTGCCAAACGATGTCAAAGGCCGCTGGCGCAAAACGCGAGAGATCACGCATGTCGCCTTGTTCAAGCTGTGCTTCAAGGCCGTAGTGGGCGAGCGCCTGGCGGTCACGGGCAAGCTGCGTCTCGGAAAAATCGATCACGGTCGTGCGCGCACCCAGCAGCGCAAAAGCGGCGGATTGCTGGCCGCCACCTGCTGCGAGGCACAACACCTCTTTGCCGTCTACCGCGCCCATGACGCCGTGTGGATCGAGTACTCGGCGCGCTGCTGCCAAATCGAGATTCAGCAGCGGAAGCGAATAAGCGACATTGGCGGCGGCCAGCGCTTCCCATCGTGCCTTATTATGCCGATGCAACTCATCCATTCGAATCCTCCCGATTCAGCAAGCCATATACGTGGGTGATCAGTCCGAGCACTTCAGCCATCTGATGCTAAAACTCCAGTTCCCCTTTCGCCCACAGTGTGTAGATGGATTATATTGTTCGGCTTTCAACAGCGCTACAGGCCGCATTGCGCTGGCAAAATCTGCCCGCGCGGGCGCCCCACCGTCGCCATTATCTGGCTTGCTGCACTGTCCACCTGGCGCGCAGCCAGCGATCGTAGATCAGCAGCGCGGCCAGGATGACGATACCTGCTAAGCTCACGTTCAGCAGCAGCAGCTTGAGCGCCTTGAAGATCAACGCTGCCTGTACCCATGCCTCGTTCGGTGCTGTAGGTGTGTTCAGAATGCTCAGCAGGCTGATGTTCTCCAGCCAGTCGGCGAGCGTGGTCAGCAGGGGTAAAAGGAACAAGCGCGCCTGATACAGCCGCATGACTGGCTTCCAGCGGTTCAGACGCAGCAGCAGCGTCCACAACACGGCTACGAATAGCCCGGCAATCAAGGGAAACAGGAAGTCGAACGCGGCGAACTGGAAGTACGCTGTGCGCGCCTCTCCGCTATAGAGTGCCAATTGTTCGAGCAGACGTTGCGCGGTCAGATCGTTTTGTGTGTCGAACGTCGGAACTCCGCTCAGGGACTCGAAACGATCTTCAAGCGAGAACAGAATACCAAACGATGCGAAGTTGGCTATGACGACAAGGATGACGGCCCACCAGTGCTGTGAGATTGCAATCAAGGCGCTGCCCATTGAGCGATAAATCAGCATATCTTCCTCCATCAGTTCGTATTGCTGGCGTGGGTTTCGTCGGCGATCAGCACCAGTTTGCCCCGCACTCGCCCGCTCGCGCTGTAGGTCTGTGCTTCCGCCGCGCCAGCAGGGGTCAGGGGATAGCAGCGGTCGATCATCGGGCGGATGCTGCCGGCGGTGAACCATGCATTCAGCAGCCGAAGATCAGTGCTGCTTGGCCGAACGATAAATGCCGTGATGCGCCGCCCCGCCGTTGCTGCCTGGAGTTGCGCCAACGGATTCGCGCCAATCGGATCGATCGAGACCAGGATGCCGCCGCGCCGCAGTGCCCGCCGCCAGCGGTTTATGCCGTGAGCGCCGATTGTGTCAAAGATGACGTCATACACTTCGTCGCCAGTTGTGACATCCTCGCGCGTATAGTCGCGCACCATCTCCGCGCCAAGCTGCCGCACCCATTCGACGTTTTTCCCGCTCGTCACAGCCGTGACGTTCGCGCCCATCTGACGGGCGATCTGCACGGCAAACATTCCCACGCCGCCGGAGGCTCCGTAAATCAGGGTACGCATCCCTGTTTGAAGGCCAGCGTAGTCCCGCAGCCCCTGGAAAGCGGTCAGCGCCGTCAGGGGAATGGCAGCGGCCTGTGCGAAGCTGAGCGGTGCAGGTTTGTGCGCCACAGCCGACTGGGGAACGACTGCGTGCCGGGCATAACCGCCGCCTAATGCGATGGGCAGCATTGCATAGACGGCATCGCCGGGGCGAAAGCTGGTCACTTGCGTGCCAACCTCCTCTACGATTCCGGCTGCATCGTTACCGGGTACGAATGGCAGATTACGAATGAACAGTCTGAACTGTCCAGCCCGAATACGCCAGTCCGCCGGGTTGACCCCCGCAGCAATCACGCGAATCTTCACAGAGTCTGATGCCAGGGCGGGCAAGGGCCGTTCCAGGCTCTCAAGCACGCTTGTATCTCCATACTGTCGAAAACCTACGGCATGTGTCGTCGTCATTACAGTACACTCCTCATCACTTCCATTAATTGCCATACCCACCAACAAGTTGGTTGAAACACGTCTTAAAAAAAGAGCCAGATGCCACCTTTATCCGCGTGTCAACAGCCCATCGAGCAGCATATCGACCAGTTTCTCCGCCAGCCGCACCCGTGCTCGCTCGGATTTCAGGCCGGGTATGCCATGAACGGACTGCACCAGACTGACCAGCGCCATCGCAGCCGTATCCAGGTCGCGTTCCTGTATCGTGCCAGCTTCCTGAGCAACTGCCAGCGCAGTGACGAGCGGCATCCGCAGCGCGTCATAGGCCGACTGCATCAGCCGCATGGCCTCGGCAGCCTCCAGAGCGCGCATATCAGATTCGGCCATTCGCGCGATGTCCATTGGCGGCTGCAGAGCAAGCCACTGCGCCGCAGCGCGCATCTGTGCGCGAATATCGCTTTGCGCCCCCGCAATGGACTGTTTCAACCCCTGTTCATGCCGGGCGATGCTGCGTTCCATGACCTCGATGTAAAGCTGCACTTTGCCTTTTGGCACATAGTAGTACAGCGACGCATGATGGATGCCGACGGCTGCCGCGATTTCTCGCAGTTTTACCGCGTCATAGCCGCGTGTATGAAACAGATGCTCTGCTGCATCGAGGATACGCGCGCGCGTTTCGTTATCCGGTGTCTCGCTCATGCTTTCAACCTAACTGTTGGTTGAAGCATATGCCAAAGCAGTGCCCAGGTCAAGTCAAACTCAGGGCATTTTCATCTTTTGGTGACGCTGCCCTACTCTCCGCACTGGATAGGTTTTGCTGCGCTGATGAACCTCGTTCGCCTGCTCGCTCGCAGCTTCTTCCTGATGCGAAGGCCCTGGATGTGCGATCCAGGGCTATCACGTCATCATCAGCCTGTAGACCAACAGCGGTTCCTGGCCGCCTGTAGGGGCAGACCTGCGAGTCTGCGTCGAGGAGCGAACCCGCCCGTTCGGCCAATCAGAGGTAGTCTACAGGCTGATCGACCTCCTATTCCACGCTGTCTCAGGCGTGAAACTCAATCTGTTCCACCTTCGCGGCGATACATGCGCCCTGTGCCAGCCCGTTTTCGACCGCAGCCCGATAGTGAATGCCACCATAGATTCGTGACAGCGCTGCTTCCTGAGCGAACGCTTCGAAAGAGCCGAAACTGCGTGCAGGGAGTCCCCACTCGTCATGCGTGTGGTCAGTGAAAGCGTAATCCTCGCCGAACAAGCCGGTCAGAATAGCAGCCGCCGCGCTGGATTCGACCGAATGCCCTGAGGGGTATTCAGGGAACGGCGGTGTCACCAGCGGTGAAGTCCATTCCGAATCGATGACGCTCTGGATATAGGTGATCGGGCGCACGAGGTTGTACTGGTACTTAGCGCTCCAGCAGCTAATGAACGCATCGGAAAGCCCAATGCCCATTCTGGCATATGCTTCTGCTGCGATGTCCAGCGTCGCGTTCTGCTCCGCGAGCACCTGCGTCAGAATGGAAATCGAGTGTCCGGCGGGCGTCGCTGTTCGGAAGGGATCGTCTGCCCAGAAGCGCGCGATTTCGCGCTGCTCAGCAGTCAGTTCACTTGTCACCGTATAGACTTCCAGTGCTTCGGCATAAAACGCCGAGTCAGGTTCTTCCGAATAGGGCGGCGGCGGCGGCGGCGCACATTCGATCCCAGATGCCAGGACAAACGGTCGGTTATCGCCCCAGGTGGGCTGCATGGCGGGCTGCGCTTCACCTTTGGCGCGCGGCGTTGGCTCCCACATGCCCGCGCCCGTCGGCGGTTGGTAATTGGCAGGGAAGTTGCGTTTGTAGCCCTCGTGACCGCCATCGGTGGTTGACCATTCAAAAACCGCCGCGGCCACGCGCTGACCATACTCAACCGAGCGGGCAAACGTCGCCGCATCGACCTCGTTCTGGAAACGCGCGGCGTAGGTCTGATAGAGCGCATCAATCGCCGCGCGGTTGGCCTCGTGGGCAGTTGGGTACAGGCTGCGGGTCATGGTTGCTAGTGCGCTGTTGGCGACCACGCCCCAATGGTAGCTGCTGCCCGTTTCCGGCTGCGGCAGTTCGCTCAATTCGTTGAGCTGGTTCGACAGCGATTGATAGTCCGGCATTCCGGGAACCACTGATTCGTACAGGGTCACGCCCAGGTAGCCAAAGGCGCGGGCGGCGACCGGCGGCGAAAACCCCCAGGTTCGGCGCACCAGGGGAAGTTGAAGCGCGAACCAATCGCGCGCGACATCAGAACTAAGCGTTGATACGGGTAGTCCCTCTGCCATTGCAGGCAGGGGGGCTACCACTGAAGCGAACACGATCATAAGCCAGACCAGGCAGCCTACAGCGAGGCGCTTTATGCGTTTCATGGGTTACCCCCCTTTATCTAACGTGTTTGCCAGCAGCGCTTATTCTGCTGACGGCTTGATGTTCTGATTCATGTGGAAGAAATTGGTCGGGTCGTACTGCTTCTTCAGCGCGACTAACCGCTCATACTGCTGACCGAATGCATTGCGCATCATGGTGTCGCCTTCTTCCTGCAAGCCTGCGAAGTTCAAGTAGCGGCTGCCATCAGAGAAGGCTTCCATATCGGCGACAAAATCGCGCACCCAGGCGATATTTGCGGCGTCATCTTCCGGGCGCTCCCAGTTGGCTTCGGGATTGAGCAGAAACGCTGCCTGCCGTCCGGAGAAGGCGCTGTCGTCGGCACTGCCCCGCTTGACAGCACCGCCAATATGCCACAGGTCCGTTGTGTTGTGCGTCGATGGCTGCCGCTTGGCATGTTCGACCAGACGGTCGATGACGTCATCGTCCAGGCGGTTCAGGTTGATCGATTTCCAGTAGTAGCGCATCCCGCGCGGATAATCGGCATCGAATACCTTCTGCACTTCGACGTAGGGCATCACGCCGCTGATATCGAAGATAGGCGTGTCGAAGTCCAGCAGGGGTTGAAGCGCCAGCTTGCCTTTTTCGGGGCTGCCCGCATACATCGCCCCAAACAAGACGAAGCTGCGCCCATGAATCTCGGCGGGAAAGTGTTCGACTGCCGGGACAATACCGGATGCAGCAATCGAGCTGACTTCGTCCGGCGCGGTCGCGACGAAATCGCGGTAGTGCTGGAAGGCATGTTTCATGTTGTCGCCTTCGCCGTCCATGAACGCGAAGACGAACATCACGTCCGGCCCCACAGGGTGCAGGCGGAAATCGAAGCTGGTGACGATGCCGAAATTGCCGCCGCCGCCGCGCAGTCCCCAGAGCAGCTCGCGGTTCTGGCGCTCGTTGGCGTAGATCACCCGACCATCGGCGGTCACGACTTCTGCCGCCACCAGGTTATCGCAGCTCAAGCCATACTTGTTGCGCAGCCAGCCGAACCCACCGCCCAACGTCAAGCCGGCAACACCGGTCTCCGAGACCAGCCCGCCGGGCGCTGCCAAGCCATACGGCTGGGTTGCAGCGTCGACATCACCCCAGGTCGCGCCGCCCTGCACGCTGGCAATCCGCGTTTCGGGGTAGACCTGAACATGCTTCATGGGCGACAGGTCGATGACCAGACCGTT
>JAEUQX010000287.1 GCA_016788625.1 Anaerolineae bacterium | reverse complement strand
AGCGCTCCATGAACGTCATTTCTGCGTTGTAATCCAGGGGTTAACGTTCCGTAACCGAAAACATCGAACCGAAGTTAAACAGCAGGTGAGATGCCTACAGGTCTTGACGTTCACGATTTGTTTACGACCTGGGCTTAAGGTGTAGACATTCGATATCAGTTTTGACGGTCACGCTCAAAGCGCGGTGTCGTCAATGTCGCATCTCGCGATTCTGATATATAGTGTAGGCAGCACTTTCCGAGGAGGCACCCGATGCAAAAACGACGCAGCATAATATTGGCAGCATTCTTATTGCTTTTCATATTCGTACCCCTAGTAAGCGCCCAGGACATCACGCCGCTTGAGTACGGCGACAGCGTGTCCGGGCAAATCACCGATCCCGAAAACGGGGTCCTGTACTCGTTCACAGGTCGCGCGGGTGACGAGATTGTCATCGAGATCAACGGCCAGGGACTGGATGTGTATGTGCGGCTGGGCAACGCGCAGGGCGAAATCCTGGCCGAAAACGACGACATCAGCAGCAGCAACCTGGATGCACGCCTGGAATTCACGCTTCCCGACGACGGTGACTATCTGATCGCCGCGCTGGCTTACGAGGCCGGGCGCTACACGCTGACCCTCAACAACGCCGCGCAGCCCGCGACGACGGGCGGCAACACGCTGAGCTATGGCGACACAGCCAGCGGCGAGGCTGTTGACCTGGAAACGCCGGTCGTCTTCACCTTCGAGGGGCGCGCGGGTGAGACAGTCGTGATCACCACGGCCAGTGACACGGTGGATACCTACCTCGTGCTGGCAGACAACAGCGGCAACTCACTGGCCGAGAACGACGACATCAGCCAGGATAACCTCAATGCCTACATCGAGGCAGTGCTGCCGGGCAACGGCACCTATCTGATCGGCGTCTACGGTTACTCGTCCGGGCCGTTCACGCTTTCATTGGAGAGCGGCAGCGGCGGCGACGCGCCCACGCAGCCCGTCGTCAGCACAGGCGGCGGCGATGGCGAGATCTTCACAGGCTCGATCAGCGACAGCGAATACTTCATCAGCTTCCCGCTGGACGGCGTGCAGGAAGGCCAGACCATCACGATTGACGCCCGTGCTACGGCTGGCGATCTCGACCCGTACCTGGGCTTGTTCCTGGGCGACCAGGTGGTGGCCGAGAACGATGACCGCGATCAGGGCGACATCAACCCGCTGATCGAATACCCACGCGCCGAGGCCGGGGATTACACCGTCGTCGTGACGCGCTACGGCTTCGAAGAAGGCCAGACGACCGGCGACTTTGAACTCTCGATCAAGGTCAGCGCGGGCGGCGGCGGACTGGTCGCCAACACGGGCGGCGCGGTCAACGTCAACCCGGTCGCCAGCGGCTACCCGACCATTCAGCCGACGACCAGCGTGGCCGACTGGACGGTGCTGGTCTACATGGGCGCGGATAACAACCTGGAACCGAACCTGGTCAACGACCTGGACGAGTTCGAGGTGGCGGGCGGCAGCGACAGCAGCATCCGCGTGCTGGCTCTGCTCGACCGTTCCGGCGAGTTCGACCGCTCGAACGGCAACTGGACTGAGACGCGGCTGTTCGAAGTGACGGCAGATCGCACCCGCGATCAGGGACGCGCCTTCCCCGCGACGATTGACTCGAACGCGATTGTTGGTCTGGGCGAACTGGACACCAGTCACGGCCCGAACCTGACCGACTTCCTGGTGTGGGGCATCCAGAGCTTCCCCGCGCAGCGCTACGCCATCATCCTCAACGATCATGGCGGCGCATGGTACGGGACGGTTGGTGACGACACCACTGGACACGGACTGCTGACCATCCCGGAAATGTCGCAGGTATTCTCGTCAGTGCAGCAGTCAACCGGCATCGAGAAGTTCGATCTGCTGGTCAATGACGCCTGCCTGATGAGCAATGTTGAACAATACACCGAGATGGCGAAATACTTCGACTACGCCATCGGCTCGCCGGAAATCACGATGGCCGCTGGCTTCGATATGACGGTGTTCCTGGAGACCCTGCGGAACGACCCGGATATCGATATGGCGCGGCTGACACAGATCGTGGCCGACGACTATATGGCAGACATGACGCGCGATACGCCCGACATGCAGCCTGTCCTGACGGCAACCGGCACCGATCTGCGTAACTTCCAGATCGTGACGGACGCGGTGAATGCCTTCGCGGACATCATCATCGATGATCCACAGCGTTACGCCTCATTGATCGGGCAGGTGCGGACGAACACGTATGCCTACTCGTTCTTCATTCCGGAAGAACAGGCCGGCCCCGCCAGCAACATCGATGTGGGGCACTTCATGGCGAACGTGATCGGCGCGAATGCTGATGCACAGCTCACCAGCGCCGCGCAGAACGTGCTGGAAGCGCTCAGTCAGGTGAACCTGTACGGTACGGCGGGCGACCAGGTGCGGCGCTTCACCTCGTACTACAACGTCTACTTCCCGCCGCGCATCGACGCGCTCGACCCGCAGTACTTCGAGCAGTCGCCGCTGCAAAGCTGGGCGCAGATGATCCGCGTGCTGTTCGGCGCGATCAGCCCGAACGCGCGCTCGTTCCGTGGTGTGACGGCGGAAACGCCTGCTGGCGCGCCCGTCGCGGAAGCGCCGAGCCTGGTGCCGCAGGTGAACATCACGCTGGTGTTCCCGACGGTGACGAGCGTGGCGTACCCGATCAAGGTCTCGATGGAAGTCACCGGACGCAATATCTCCTATGGCGACTTCACGGTTGACCAGATTCAGCCGGACGGCTCGGCGATCCGCCTGGAGACCTCGCGCATCGTCACTGAGGTCGTCGAGGATGGCGTGGTCGATTACATCAACCTGTGGCATCCGGGCGTGGACGACAGCGACTTCACCTGGGACGTGGAACTGCCGCAGGTGAGCGACGGCCAGACCAGCAGCTTCGAACTGGTTGTGACGCGCGACGATGTGTCCTCGATTGCCGGGCGCTACCAGTACCCCGGCAGCAGCCAGTGGGTCGATGTGACCGTGATCTTTGACGACGAAGGCGGCACGTCGGATGTGGTTGGGCAGTTGGCCGACAGCGCCGGGCTGGCGACCGTGCAGGTCGAGACGGGCGGCACCTTCCAGGCGTACCGTTCGCGCGTGACGCCAGATGGCCGCGTGGTCTCCGAGCTGGGCACGATCTTCACCTGGCCGGAAGGCGGGTTGACCTGGGACTACGCGCCTGCGCCAACCGGCCAGTACAACCTGGGATTCCTGGTGGAGGCGTTCGGTGGCGCGACGGGCTTCAACTCTGCGTCCATCACCGTCAACAACAACGACATTGATCCCGGCCTGCGCGGCTACATCGACGATGACTGGGGCTTCGTGTTCCAGCGCCCGGCAGACTGGTTCAGCGTGAGCTACTTCCCGGACAGCGATTTCCTGCAAACCAGCAACCTGGACGCGACCGAGTACCTGTTCGTCTACCCGGTGTATGAGTCGGACGGCGATCTGCAGGCGATTGCCGACGCGATGCTGGAACGCTTCAGCCTGACGGCGGACGGCAGCTTCACCCCGACGACGGCGGGCGGGCAGGACGCACTGGAATTCGAGTTCACCTACAGCAATGACAGCGGCACGTTTGCCTCACGCGCATTCGCGGTGTTTGTCGATTACCTCGACCTCGGTCTGGTGTTCTCGTCAGAAGCGATTGATGCCAAGGAAATGCAGCGCAACTATGAAACGCTGATCGGCTCGCTGGAATTCTTCAACGCCGAAGAGGTGGAAGCGCAGGACAGCGGCTTCTGGACCTCGGACATCTACACGGACATCACCCGCTACCCGGTGCCGGAGACCTGGATGCCCGGCGCGCAGAACGGGCTGTGGTGGTTCTACACGCCGGATAACGTGGCGGAGAGCGACACGGTGGCAGCGGTGACGGTGCTGAACCCGATGGACGGCGACGCTGCCGACATCCTGCAATCGCTGCTCGACCAGGAGATCGCGGGCAAGCCGGGCTTCTCGCTGGCGGGCACGGAGACCTACTATGGCGAGAACAACAACTGGGAAGTGGCCTTCTTCACGCATGACGGGCTGAGCGGTGATGCTATCACCGGACGGCTATACGTGACGGTCAAGGACGGCATCCCCTATGTGCTGTGGTTCGAAGCGCCGACGGCAGAATTTGGCGAGCGCTTCCGTCAGGTGTTCACGGTGATGCTGGACGGCTTCCGCATCGACGACGCCGAGGACGCGAGCTAAGCCTCACATCTGTCCCCCTCTCCGCGTGGAGGGGGGGATGGATAAATCGGTATACGCTCCGACATTACGGAGCATGTATTGGGGCGTGCGACTTGTGCGCCCTTTCCCCATTCACAGCGGATTTGACCGCACCCAGGAGAACATCAATGGAAGTCAAGGTCTTTGAAATCAAAGAATACATGATCGTCTGGCGGCAGTTGGAACTGATGAGCGTGGGCGGCGTGACGGCGAAGGTGCGCGCGCTGGTGCGCTGCACGGGCGGCGAGTACACGATGGACGTGTATTTTCTGGCCGAGGACAGCCCGTATCCCAGCCCGTACTACGATGTGCCGCAGAAGCGCGGCTACATGTACCTGAACATTCGCGACATCGGCCCGTTCGTGGACATGATCCGCAATGAGAAGCCCGTCTACGGCCACCTGCGCGGCGACCGCGCGGAATGGATGAGCGTGACGACGGGCAAGGAACCGGTCGGCGAGGGCGAGGGCGGATAATCCGGTGCAGGAGTGGGGCTGATAGGGCACGCGATGCCGCGCCCGACCGCCCCCATGACATCTCCCCGCGACAGTATCCTTACCCGTGATGCTTCAGGGCATCGCCAGCGCGTAGGCACGCAGGTAGACCGTCACAACGGGCAGTGCGCCCTCATCGAACAGCAGCTCGAAAACCCGGTCACCCCGGTTGGCATACAGGCCGCTGTAGGCTGTCGCGCTCCCCGGCTGCCACCACGCTATGGCTGCCTCTTGCGGGTTGGGCGCAGGGAACGGCGTGAAGCCCTCGCGCAGCGCATCCGCCAGCCCAAGCTGCGCCAGAAATGCATCCAGGTCAGCGCGGGCGGGTACGCTGAAGCGCAGCCAGATGATGCGCGTCTTTTCGGCCTGCGTGGCGAACTGCACATCCGCAGCGCTGGCGGGCAGCGGTGTGCCCAGGAATGCCTCGGCATCGGCCAGGCGGTAGGCGCGCCAGCCGAACACGTTCGTCGCCCACAGCACAGCGACGATCAGCGCAGCCAGGGCGACCAGTGCAGTGATCAGCA
>JAEUQX010000258.1 GCA_016788625.1 Anaerolineae bacterium | reverse complement strand
GCTCGGCGCTGGGAAGGCGACACGACCTTTCGCGGCGCATACCTGCAATGGGCGATGGGCTGGGTGAACGCGGCACACCGTCCGCATGAAGTCATCCACAATCTCAAACATCCGATCACTGGCGAGAAACTGCCGCACGTCGTCACCAGCATCCCATCTTACGGCGAAGACCGCATCTTTGCTAAAGAGCAGGCACTCATCGACCTGGTGCGCTCCGAGCTGGAACAGAACCGTCCGTGCGTCATCTACATCCGCCAGACATCGACCCGCGACATCCAGCCGCGCATTGAAACACTCATCCGCCAGCATGTGCCGCTGGCGCGAACCTTCATCCTGAAGAACACCGTTGATGCGGAGCGACGTGAGGCGGTGATTGAGGCGGAAGTGGCGAAGGGCACGAATGTCGTCATCTCGAACCCCGAACTGGTCAAAACCGGGCTGGATCTCGTCTTTGCCCCCACGCTCATCTTCTATGAGATAACTTTCAATTTGGGGACGATGATGCAGTCCGCCGGACGGTCTTACCGTCTCAATCAGACCCACACCCATTGCAAAACATATTACCTGTTTGCCGAAGGCACGATGGAGCAGACAGCCGTGCAGCTCATGAGCCGCAAACAGCGTGCCGCCAAGCTATTGACCGGGGACATCGGGCTGACCGGGTTGGACGCACTGACCGAAGGCGAGGGTGGGTTTGAGGAGGCTTTACTCGAAGCCATCGGGCGCGACGAGGCGCTCCTTGATCCATCTGAACTGTTCAAGAAGTCGGAAGCGCAGGGCGAGATTGACAGTGAGGATGCCGCCTACTGGAACGTCGAACTGCCCGAACCGGGTGCTGAACCGCTGGCGGCTGAGTACGCCGCACCGATCATGCAGATTGAATTTCAACCCGCGTTGGAAAATGATCCCCTCCTTCAGGAAGCCATCCGGCTCGGCGGGGTAGTCACTGAAATCGAACTGCCTGAACGGAACGCAGCAGTCATGCTGTTCGACTCTGCATCGGAGCCGTTCGCGCAAATGATTTTCGACTATCTCGACACGGTTCACATCATCACCGACGACCAGAAACTGTCTACGCTGAGGGCGGAACTGCTCACCTTGCTGCAAGCGGGTTCACCAGGTTTGCAAGAATGGCTGCGGGATAACCGTGTGGTCTTCCCCGGCTGTGAGGTGGAAGTAGCAGTTCATATCACGCGGCTGGCGAAGCAGGAATTGAACAGCAGCCCCACCGATATTGTGGATCTGCACCCGGTCATGGTCAACACAAAGTCGAGAAAACCTGCCACCTCTAAAGCGCGTAAACGCCAGCCGAATCTGTTCGCTGTGCCGGATGAAATTGAAGAAGTACAGTCTAAACGCTTGCGCCACGAACAGTTGGATGAAACCGCGCCGCTGCAACTGGCGTTGTTCTGAGGGGGTGCGCCCATGCACCCTGATACGCTGGCGTTTCTGGATGTTCTCTTTCAGCGCTGCTCATCGCTTCGTTCGTTAACCCGCCTCACCTGCACCGTTATTCATCCCGACAGTCACCACCCTACACCCTCACGGCACATCCCGCTGGATAACCGCGCTGCCCTGCTCGATACGCTGCAACGGCTGTCTGACACCAACCGGATGGGCTGGGGCGCGTACTTCGCGGTAGGACTTCGCAAGCCGGGGTTGCCCCGCTGGAAACGCGGCGGCGCGGCGGAAGTGGTCGCGCTGCCTGCGTTTTACACCGACATCGACGATCCGACGGATGCCACACTCATGAAGCTGCGCGGCGCTCGGCTGCCCCCATCGGTGATTGTCCATTCCGGCGGGGGCTATCATGCCTACTGGCTGCTGGACGAGCCAACGAGTGATCTGCATATGGCGCGGCAGGTCTTACAGGGACTTGCCCGAACCTTTGGCGGGGATGGCTTATCTCCAGCACAGTCGCTCCGGCTGCCGGGAACCGTGAATCACAAGCCTGAACGCGGCGGCGCGATGTGTCACCTGGTCGAATGCTCTGCTCATCACTACCCCCTGTCTGACTTCCAGCCCTTTGTTCTGCCAACACCGAGTCGGATAACGCGACGATCCACTACACAAACTCCTACTCATCCCACAGGCAGTCGAACGCTCAATGTCGAGTTGATCCATGCCATCACGACCGTCCTGTACCGCGACTACGCGGCGCGGGAGCAGCGGCGGAGTGACTGGCTAGCGGCATTGTGTCCTTGCGGTCATGCCCATGATTCACCGGGCGCACATTTCTTCTTCAATCCCATCATCGGCTGCGGGCGCTGTCACGGACGACATGGCACGTTGCGGCTGACCGATCTGTGTTCTGTTCTGGGTATCGACGCTGCCAGTTACGGCGGCGTGTATCGCTAAAGCGAAAGGAAATTCAACCATGTCTGACAAGAAACAAAGCAGCAAACAGGAACCACCACCGACCATCATCACGCTGACGCTACCCACACCATCGGAAGGCGGTATTCCATTGGAACGTGCCACCGCGACCCTGCTGATTCAGCGCGGCGACCTGGCGCATGTCCGGCAGTTCACCTACGTCGTGATGGAAGATATGACGACGGCGATCAAGGAGGCATACCTTGCGCTGGCGGCTGTCGAGGCCGAACCGCCAGTTATCCCCGAAGCGCCCAAAGCTGCGCCGAAATCTGAACCGAAAGCGAAGGCGAAAGGGAAAGTGGCAGCGGAACCTGCTGTCGTCGAAGAAGAACCGACCATCGACATCCCTCTCAAGAAAGGGACGCTGGCGGTCAGGATCAGCCACCTCAAGCTTGTCGGCGGCGAAACCGATGCGGCGGCTTATCGTCAGGCAGTGCTGATTGCCGGGAAGCTCATTGATGGCAAGCTGTGGGATGGCACATCGCCCATTCGCATCGACGATGTGTACGTCACGATGAAGAAGATGAAGCACCTGTCCGAGCGTGAGATGAGCCTGTTCACGCTGGAAGATTTCGTGCAGGTCGGCGGCACGACGGATGTGCCGGAAGCTGCTGCGGATGTTGAACAGGATGCTGTCGAAGGGGAGGACGACGACATCGAAACCGAACCGCTGCTGATGACGACCATCCCATCCCTCAACGGCAAGACCTTCAGCACCAACGGACATCACCCGGACCACGCTGCCGACGAGTAATACCCGTTCCATTCCCTCAGCCCATTTCAAATCCATCTATTCTATTGAAAGGAAAACAACATCATGTCTGACCAGAACAACGCCCAACCCCGCATCTTCAAAATCGGCGCAACCCGCATTGTCGAGGATGCCTCGCTTGCCGGGCGCGACCTCGACGAGGTGAAGGCGATTTTGCAGCGTTCCTACCCGGAAATCGCTCATTCCACCGTCCGCGAAACCACTCTCGAAGATGGTACACAACTGACAG
>JAEUQX010000236.1 GCA_016788625.1 Anaerolineae bacterium | reverse complement strand
TCGCCGCCGCTGACGTGCTGATGCCGACGGAGCAGGAACTCCAGTTTCTGGTGGGAGTCTCGGACACTGCGCAGGCGGTTGACCTGCTGCGCCGCGCCAACCCCGATAAACTGATCGTGATGACAAAAGGGGCGGACGGCTGCACCGTCTGGCATTCTGAAGTCTCTGATGTTCCGGGTTTCACGGTCGAAGAGGTTGACCCGACGGGGGCAGGGGACTGTTTCGACGCGGGTTTCCTGGTGCGCTGGTTGGCAGGTGATCATCCCGTCAAAGCGGCGCGCTTTGCCAATGCCTGTGGCGCGCTGGCTGTCACGGCGATGGGGCCGATGGCGGGGGCGAAGCACTTATCCGAGGTGCAGGCTTTCATGGAGGCGTATGATGCCAATTGATCCGCAGCAGTGGACGGAAAGTGAAATCCAACGGCATACGCTCGACCTGCGGCAGTTCATCGAATACCGCGAGTCAACGCTGCCGAATGGGATGCGAATCATTGATGCTCGCAGTGCCAGCGGCCTCTCGTTCACCCTGCTGCCTGATCGTGGGTTGGACATCTGGTCGGCGCATTACAAAGGCATCCCGTTAACCTGGCTCAGCCCTGGTTCGCCACACCCGCCGGACTACGGACAGGCCTGGTTGCAGCAGTTCAACGGTGGCCTGCTGACAACTTGCGGCCTGGCGCATGTCGGCCCGCCGGAGGTTGATGAGGCGACTGGGGCGCGGCGTGACCTGCATGGCAACTATACCCGGCTGCGAGCTCAGGATGTGTATGTTGATACCAAACTTTCCGGCCACTGGATTACTGAAGATCACGATACACATCGTCGTTATGAGTTGGAACTGAATGCAACGATCTATGAGTCGTCTCTCTTTGGCTATCAATACAAGGTGCAGCGTAAGTATTGGCTCTCTATGCACCAACCTGACATTGGTATCCGGGATGTTGTCACGAACATCGGCGATCAACCCGCGCCGCTGATGCTGTTGTATCACATCAATGTGGGGTATCCGCTGGTACAGGCAGGCGCGCAGTTGGTCACGCCGCATGAGCGCGTTTATCCGCGTGACGCGGCGGCGCGCGCGGGCTTTGATACCTGGTCGCGTTACGAAGCGGCCTTGCCGGGTTACGCCGAGCAGGTATTCTTCCACAAATTGATGACCTCGCGTCAGGAAAACGCTCATGTGCAGGTACTCCTCACGAATGCTCAGGAGGACTTTGGCTTCAAAGTGACCTGGGATCCTGCCACGCTGCCTTACCTGACGCAGTGGAAAAACACGCGCCAGGGCATCTATGTCTCTGGTATCGAGCCGGGCAACTGCATTCCCGAAGGGCAGAACGCGGCGCGTAAGAACAACCGCTTGCAATTGCTCCAACCAGGCGAGTCCGTCGAGACCTATGTGGCGATGGACGTGCTTGACGGCAGCGATTCGGTGAAGGCGCACAAGGATGGTATCCTGAGTACGCAGCGTGATGGGCAGCCGATCGCGGCCTGTCACCTGGACGATTATGGATCATAGGAGCGGCAGCCGTTGAGCGCGATTGATGTCATCGCAGCCGGGCACATGTGCCTGGACATCTTCCCGGAAACCACATCGCTGCCGCTGGCTGCGCTCGCTACGCCGGGGCGCCTGTTTGAGACAGGGCCGCTGACGATTTCGACGGGTGGTTCGGTATCCAACACCGGATTGGCGCTGCATCAGTTGGGTGTCAAGGTGCGGCTGATGTCGGGCGTGGGTGATGATTTCATCGGGCGGGCGATCATTGATGTTGTCGAGCGCTATGGTGTCGGGCTGAGCGAATTCGTGACCCGCCGTGTTGGTCAACCGAGTTCGTATACAATTGTGCTGTCGCCACAGAAGGTTGACCGTATCTTCCTGCACTGCACGGGCACGAATGCTACCCTGGGCGCGGATGACCTTGATTACACCGTCCTGGAGCGCGTGCGGATGTTCCATCTCGGTTATCCGGCGCTGCTGCCGCATATGATCGATAACGGCGGTCGTGAACTGGAGACCACCTTCCGTCGGGCGAGCATGACGGGTGTAGTTACATCGATGGATATGGCCCTGCCTGACCCGAACGCCTTCAGCGGTCAAGTTGACTGGCGCGCTATATTCCGCCGCGTTCTGCCCTACGTGGATATTTTCATCCCCAGCATTGAAGAGATACTATTCTGTCTGCGGCGGGCAGAGTATGACGCCTGGCGCGGTACTCTGCGAGAGCATCTGAATGGCGATCTGTTGAGCGCGTTGGCCGATGAACTGTTGGCGATGGGCAGCCCGGTCGTGGGTTTTAAGCTCGGTGAGCTTGGCATGTATCTGAAAACGGCTGCGTCCCTGCCGGAACAGCGTTTCAAAAGTGTCATGATTGACCGTGCGGCCTGGAGTGCTGTAGAGCTGTGGCAGCCTGCTTTTCAGGTTGAAGTTGTAGGTACGACGGGTGCAGGTGACTCGGCTTTTGCGGGCTTTTTAGCGGCGCTGCTGCACGCGGTTGATCCTGAAGCGGCGCTGCAAATGGCTTGTGCGGTGGGCGCTTGTAACGTTGAAGCACCGGACGCGACCAGTGGTATTCGCAGTTGGGATGCCACGCGCGAACGCCTCGCTGGTGGGTGGCCGCTGCGACCTGAACGTATCCCCGGATTATTGATTGGTAAGCAAAGGAAGAACTCGTGACACACGTTTTGACGCCCGGTCGCTGGCGCGGCCTCAAGTCCACCAGTATGCGGAACAACATTTTCTCGATCCTGGCCTTTGATCAGCGTGGCAGCTATCGCAAGATGCTCCCGGCCAGCACGAGCTACGATGAGGCCGTCGCCATCAAGCGCGAGGTTGTTGTGGCGCTCTCGTTTCATGTCAGTGCCGTGCTGCTGGACAATCAGTATGGGCTGCCGGCCGTATTGGATATGAATGGTGGCAGCGGGGTGATGATGTCTTTGGAGGAGAGCGGCTACAGCGGCGATGCAACATACCGTAAGCTGATCTTCAACGAACAGTGGACTGCGGAGAAGATCAAGCGGATGGGCGCGTCGGCGGTCAAACTGCTGGCGTATTATCACCCACACTCTGGCGCATTGGCCGAGGAAATCGAGGGCGTCATCAGCGCGGTTTGTGACGAATGTCATCGTCACGACCTGCCGCTGTTCCTGGAGCCGATGTCCTACAGCCTGGATGCCAATATTGCCAAAGAAAGTGCCGAGTTTGCCAAACAGCGTCCGCAGATCGTGAAGGATACGGCCGAGCGCCTAAGCCGCCTGAAACCGGATGTGTTAAAGCTGGAGTTTCCGATAGACGCAGCGTTTGATACCGACCATGCGGGTTGGCGCACAGCCTGCGAAGCGGTGAGTGCGGCGAGCAGCGTGCCTTGGGTGCTGCTGAGCGCGGGTGTGGACTTCAGCACCTTTGAGGAACAGACGCGCATCGCTTGCGAATCGGGCGCCAGTGGTTGGTTGGCGGGGCGAGCAATCTGGAAAGAGTCTGTAACGATGTCGCCAGCAGACCGTCAGGCCTTCCTGGCCGGCAAAGCGGCGGAACGGATTGACCGTTTGAACACGATTGCTTCTGCGGCGGCACGCCCCTGGACAGAGTTCTATAGTCCGATTGCCGCCACACAGGACTGGTTTGTCTAGACTGCTTATGGCAGCGGGGTAGGTGACTAAGAATGCCTGACGCCTGTCTCAAGATGTGTCTCATTTCGATATTGACAGGCTCGCTCGGCGCTGATAAACTGCTGCCATAATCAAATAGGGGGTGTGGTGTAGCGGCCTAACATATTGCCCTGTCAAGGCAAAGACCGCGGGTTCGAATCCCGTCATCCCCGCTCGTGTACACTAAAGAGTCAGATACCATATCTGGCTCTTTTGTTTTATCACCTAGCATAACATGATAGTCCGCTTTGAGCGTCATTGCCGCCACATTCCCATCTTGCACATAGACCCGTTCTACAATCAGCAAAATCAAGCGAGGCTGCGCCTCGATGTCTCCTTTGCAGGCGTCCCAATGCTTCGGGAAATTCTCCAACATGTCAGCGGCACGATCAAGTTCATCGTCAGGTATGGGCGTAAACTGCTCAAACGCGATCGGATGACTCACCCTTAAAGCCGTTTCGCATCTGTATCACCAACAAACTACACATTGTCCTGGCGGTGGCTGGACAAATCTCCGGTCAATTGGCGGTCAAGCTCGCGCTGTGTCAGAAAGATGTGCTGGCGCGCGCGGTCTTTCGCAAGCTCTTGATCGCCTTGGCGGCAGGCATCCAGAATTCCCTCGTGTTCCTGATGGATGCGATCGGTGTCGCGCGTCATGAACATGTAGCGATAGCGGTACAGCTCGCTCCGATCCCAGAGCATCTGAATAACTTGAAGCAGGTGATTGTTTGCCAGGCTGCTGTATAGGCGCAGATGAAACTGACGGTTAAGCGCGATATAGCCTGGTATGTCGCCCGCATCGGTCGCCTGGCGCATCGCGGTGATCATGCGCTCAAGGGCCGCAAAGTCGGTTTCAGTCAGATGGGGCACAGCGTGATAGATGGCTTCGCCTTCGATCAACTGCCGCGTGAAGTACAACTCGTCCATGTCGCTGACTGACAGTTCCACGACAAATACACCCCGGCGAGGTTGGATTTTAACCAGCCCTTCGGCTTCCAACCCCTTTAGCGCTTCGCGGATAGGTGCCATGCTCACCTGAAGTTCGTCCGCCAGTTTGTTCTGGTCAATCCGTTCTCCGGGTCTGAGCTGCCGTTTCAGAATTGCCTCGCGGATGCGCTCCTCAACCTGTGCGGCGAGGGTGCGACGGGTTTCTTCAATTGGGGCAAACGAGTTTGTCATGATTGGCAATCCTAGACGTGAGCACAAGAAATCGAAATCGTGATGTCTGGTTTGACAATCTCGAAATTCGAATTTATACTTTCGATTGTCGCTTTTAGAATTCTAATGCAAAAATGCTCGTTTGAAAACAGATCTCCCTATTATCTAATGACGAGGGTTCAAGAGCAACTCCTGTAACACCACAACTGACAGCAGCGTTACTTACAGCCCTGAATGGGGGAGGGAAGGTCATTCTTTCCGACTCGTCACGATCTGTTTTTAGCAAGGAGGGAGAAACGATCTCGACACAACTGCTTGCCGTAAAGGTGCATCGTCCTGACCGGACAAATCGATTCGTAGACACTTGTTAAAGGAGACTCTCATGTTAAAGCCAAAATTCCTTATCCTGTTGACCCTGAGCGTACTTGTGCTGACCGTTGGTATTGCCAGTGCGCAGGATGTAACATCCATCCGCTTTGGCACCATCAATGACCCCGCAGTTGAACGGGTGAACCAACTCCTGGTCGAAAACTTCAAGAGCCTCCATCCTGACATTGAAGTCAACGTCGAATACATTCCCGGCGCAGACCTGGTATCGACCTATACCACACAGGCCGCCGCAGGCACGCTGCCGGATGTCATCTGGCTGGCAGACCTGTTTGTGGTTCCCTTTGCCCAGAGCAACATTGTCTTTGATATGGAGCCACTCGCAGAAGCAGATGCCAACTTTGACCTGAGCGACATTTATGACAACCTGCTTGGTCTCAGCCGGGTCAATGGGGAAGGGCTGTATATGGTGCCGTCCTCGTATGATGTCGTGACCATGTACTACAACAAAAGCATGTTCGAAGCCGCTGGTGCGCCGCTGCCGACCGCCGAATGGACCTGGGCAGATTACACCGCAGCGTGCAAGACCATCCTGGAAGCGACCGGAAACTACTGCTTTGCCAATGGTGGCGGCCTGCCGACCTTTGAGTGGTGGGCATGGGTGGTACCGTTTGTCAGCGGGCATGGTGGCTCACTACTGGCCGAAGATGGCACCACCGTGACGGTGAACTCGCCGGAGTCTCTGGCAGGATTCCAGGCTTACGTCGATATGTGGACGACGGATGGAATTGCTCAGCCGCTCGATTTTGACGCGGGTGGTAACTGTTTCCTGGTTGGCAAATGTGCGACAGCCTTCTTCATCCCCGGCTTGATGTCTGCGCTGCGCGCGCTGGAACCGCAGCCGTTTGAGTGGGATGTACAGGTTGTACCGAGCCACCCGCAAGGTAAATTCACAGGCATGGGGACATATGGTTACGCGGTTTCCGCCAACGCGCAAAGCCCCGAACTGGCTTGGGAATTCGTGAAGCACCTGGCTTCTGCCGACGCTCAACGCGCGATTGCTGCCAACTACGCAGGCACACCACTCCTGCGATCGCTGCGTGAAGACCCTGCTATCGTTGACCTGGCCGCGCCGCCGGAGAACATCACGGCCTTCATCGAGAATGGTGAGAACGGTATCCTGCCTACCTACTTCCCTGGCGAATGCGGCAGTCTGTATGCCGGACAAATCAGCCAGGAGATCAAGGACGCCCTGGAAGCGGCGATCCTGGGGGTTTCGTCGGTTGAAGATGCGTTCAACGCCGCCAATGAGAACATTCAGGCCTGCCTGAACGAATCTGCTGGTTAAATCACCTCACACATTCCGCTGATGATTGATCTGCTTTGCCGACCCTTCTGCAAGGCAGGTCAGTCATCTCTACAAATAGGCTTGAACGAGTAGATCCATGACAGATCTGGCTTTGTCTCGAACGCCCCCCAAACGCAATCCGCACTTCTGGCGCGATACCCTGCGCGGTTATCTCTTCATCCTGCCTGTCGTCCTGGGGCTGATCATCTGGACGTTTGGGCCGATGCTCGCGTCGGCCTACTACAGCCTGACGGATTACAAGATCGTAGGCGAGCCGGTTTTCGTTGGCTTCAAGAACTACGTTGAATTGTTCACGCGAGATCGTCTGTTCGGCCAATCGTTGAGCGTGACGGTGCGTTATGCCATCATGTATATGGTGATCGGTCAGGTGGTCAGCCTGATGATTGCCCTGTTGCTCACGCAGCGGGTACGTGGCCTGGGCATCTTTCGCACCTTTTTTTACCTGCCCATCATCGTTCCCTACGTCGCATCTGCGGTCTTGTGGCGCTATCTGCTCAACAAAGACTTTGGTCCAATCAATGCTGTCCTCCAGGGGCTTGGACTGCCCGCCATCAACTGGTTAGGTTCGCCAGAATCCGCGCTGTTCTCGATGGTCATCATGAGCGTCTGGACGGGCGCTGTGACGACGATCATCTATGTTGCAGGTTTGCAGCATGTGCCGGATGAATTGTACGATGCTGCCAAGATTGATGGCGCGAGCGGTGTGCAGCGCTTTTTCTCGGTGACGATTCCAATGCTCTCGCCCACTATTTTCTTCAACGTGGTGACTGGTTTCATCGGCTCGTTCCAGTTCTTCGTCCCTGCGTTCGTGATGACCGATGGTGGGCCGGTTAAGTCAACCTACTTCTATAACCTGAACCTGTACGAAAAGGCCTTCAAATGGCTGGAGATGGGCTATGCTTCGGCCATGGCCTGGGTACTCTTCATCATCATCCTGGTACTCACGCTGTTTATTTTCCGCAGTTCGCCGCTGTGGGTCTATTATGATGGGGAGGCTCAGTCATGAACGCCGCAACCGCCCGACAGTCCTCTGTCACGTATCGCTCGGATACGGCACACCGTCGCCGGAAACAGGTGGGCATGGGTACGGTTTACGCGCTGTTAATCGCGGGATCGCTGCTGTTCATGCTGCCGCTGATCATCATGGTCAGCACATCGTTTAAGTCGTTCAGCGAGATCAACAGCTATCCGCCAACCTTCCTGCCCAAAGAGTGGCTGCCCAATAATTATCCCGATGCCTGGAATTACCAGAACACCGATTTCCCGCGCTGGACGGCTAACACGCTGCTGATTGTGGCCGCGACTCTGCCTGGTGTTGTCATCTCGTCGTCGTTGTGTGCATATGGTTTTGCGCGGCTCAGATTTCCGGGGCGGCGGTTGTGGTTTATGCTGGTGCTGGCTTCGATTATGCTTCCGCCACAGGTGACGCTTATCCCACTGTACATTCTGTTCTTCCGCCTGGGCTGGCTGAACACGTTTCTGCCGTTGATCGTGCCCGCCTGGTTTGGCGGCGGCGCGCTGAACATCTTTCTGCTGCGGCAGTTCTATATGCAGATACCACGCGAACTGGATGAAGCCGCTATCATTGATGGTGCCAGTCATTTGATGATCTGGTGGCGCATCTATGTGCCGCTTTCACGCCCGGCGTTGGTATCAGTTGCCCTGCTGACCGTGCTAGGTATCTGGAACGACTTTTTCGGGCCACTGATCTATTTGACTTCGCCCGAAAACTATACGCTGGCATTGGGGCTGAACATGTTCCAGGGGCTGTTCGTCACTCGCACAGATTACATGATGGCGATCTCGACGTTGATGATCTTGCCAATGGTCGTGATGTTTTTGTTGGCGCAGCGTTATATTGTACAAGGTTTCGTCACCAGCGGTTTGAAATAATTCGCGGTTTATTCAGGCGTACACGTCGCCTGTTCTGAAGGACTTCTAGTGAATCATGGCTGAACAACACAATACGCCTGCACTCAATTTTGCCTACAGCACCATCAACTGGGGGACAAAGCCGGACCTGGCCTCCGCGTTCATGACAATCCGCGAGGCGGGGTGGGGCGCGGTCGAACTGTTCGATCATTCGTTGGATTGGCTGGGCACGCCGGACTACCTGCGGAACGTTCTGGGCGGTTTGCGGGTGGCGACTTCGTTCGGCGGCGTCGAAGTACCCGTGAGCGCCGAGCAACTGACCATTCACAAACGGCGCATTGACTATGCGGCGCTGTTTGGTGCGACTATGTACGGACTGGTCGGCGGCTCGCGGTTACGAATGCGCCCGCCCACGGCAGGCGATTACAACAATTTGGCACAAGCCTGCGAAGAATTGGCACGTTATGCGGCAGACAAGGGCATAGGTGTGGCTTACCATCCCCATGTTGGCTGCACCATTGAAACCGAAGCCGAAATCGATATTCTGCTGCATGAGACGCAATATACTCAGCTTTGCCTCGATGCATCGCATATTGGGTTGGTCGGCGAAGATCCTGTGACGCAACTGCGAAAGTACCAATCTCGAACCGGGTATATTCACCTGAAAGACTGGGCAGCAGGCAAGTTTGTAGAGATGGGGCGCGGGACGATAGGATTGGATTTCTCCGCCATCCTGCGTGAATTGCAGGCGCAAAGCTTCTCCGGGTGGGTGGTGATCGAGCAGAGCATCAGCGACGTATCGCCTGCCCACAGCGCGCAAATCAACGCGGACTATCTGAAACAGCTTGGCTACAAGCTGAACGTAGTACCGGGAGCAGCTTCATGACATTTGCATTGGGATTGGTTGGCTGTGGCGGCATGGGGCGTCGTCATGTCTTGGGTATGAGCAAGCTGCTCGCAGCCGGGCAGATGCGTTTTGAACTGGCTGCCGTCTGCGACGTGCTGCCTGCTAATGGCGAACGCCTGGCAGATCAGGCGCGGGATTTGCTCGGCAAGCGCCCCGATGTCTACACTGACCTGGCCGCGATGCTGCGTGCTGTGAAGCTCGATGGGCTGCTCGTCACCACGACGCCAGAAACACACATCAACGTTGCGTTCCAGGCGTTCGCCTCTGGGCTGGACGTGATGATTGAAAAACCGATCACGCTCACCGTAGCGGAAGGGGTGGGACTGGTAGATGCGGCGCGTCATGCCGGGCGCACGCTGGCTGTCGCAGAAAATTACCGCCGTGACCCGATCAATCGTCTGGGCAAGGCGTTGGTTGACAACGGCATGGTAGGGCGGCCCTTTCTGGCAACGCAGGCATCATCCAGTGCGGGTGAATTCGTCATCATCACGCCTTGGCGGCATCGCAAAGATCGCGGCGGCATTGTGATTGACATGGGTGTACATTACACCGACATTCTGGAGTTCTATCTGGGGCCGATTGATAGTGTTTTTGGCATGAGCGCCATTGTTGATGCGGAACGCAAGGACGCCGACGGCAAGCTGCATCCAGCAGATGCGGAAGACCTCTCGGTTGGCGTCATGCGTTTTCGCAGCGGCGCTTTAGTCAATTGGCTGCTCAGTATGGCCGGACGTGGCGAGTCGTTCTTCAGTCGTGTGATCTACGGGACAAATGGCTCGATTGCCATACCGGGCGACCGGACAGGTAAGCCTATTCGCCTGGTGCAGCGTCAGGCGGGCAAGGATGTTGAAATTCCGCAAGATGAGCTGCTGCGCCTCCTGCCCGATTTTTGCCTGGATGCGACGACAGCGGCGCTGTTCGGAAGTGAGCGGCTGACGACGTATGATCTGGCCTGGGCAGATATTGATGCAAATTTGCTGGCGATAGAGCAGGCCGATTTCGTTGACGCCATCATCCAGGGGCGACAGCCTGAAGTGACAGGCGAGATGGGACTGCGCTCGCTGGCGTTGGTATTTGGCCTGTTGGAAGCCGAGCGTTTGGGACAGGTCATAACACTGGACGCGGTTCTCAGGCGGCGCGATTTGCCCTACGAGATGGATATTCTGAAAGGTTCGCAGCCATGACCATCTGGACAAACGAATTGGACTTCGGCGTTGTTCACCCGCTGATCTACCTTGAATGTCGCGGCGGTGAGGGGCCGATCCTGGAGACGCTGCCCGTCATCATCAATGATGTAACTTTTGGAGCCATCGAGATCGCGCCGATCAAAAACCCGGAAGTACGCCAGAAGGCCAAACACCTGCTGGCCGAGTCTGCGCTTCAGGTCGTCTACCTGCCGATTCTGCCGGTCATCCTGGAGAAGCTGGAACCGGGCAGCGCTGATGTAGCCATGCGGCGGGCAGCGCTCGACCGACTGAAAGGATTGATCGACGAGGCCATTGACTTTGGCGCAGGGATGGCAATGGTACAGGGGCCGCTTGACCCAGGGGCAGGGGAGCGCGTGGCGGCGACCGAACGGCTGATTGAAGACCTGCAAAGCCTGTGTGATTATGCAGCGGCGCGTTCGCGAGAAAAGCTGCTGTTCATCACCTTCGAAAACTTTGACCGTGATGTAGAGAAGAAGCGCCTGATCGGCCCGACCCGCGAAGCTGCTGCCCTGGCAGCTGCGGTGGATCGCCCGAACTTTGGTTTGACAATTGACCTCAGTCACTTGCCGCTGCTCGGCGAGTCATCGGCGGACGCGCTCCAGGCTGCGGCGCCGCACCTGATTCACGCCCATATTGGTAGTTGTGTTATTGACCATCCTGACAGCCCCCTGTACGGCGACTTTCACCCGCGCTTTGGGCACCCACTGGGGCGCAACGACCTGCCAGAAGTGATTGATTTCCTGCGCCAGCTTGATGCAGTCGACTACTGGGCGCGGGCAAGGGCACGTTTGGGGCGGACGCCGATCCTCTCGATGGAACTGCGCCCTGTGCCCGGCGAGGATGACCCGGCGGCGGTGTTGGCGAATGGCAAGCGCACCTTCATGCGCGCGTGGGCACAGGTACGTGCATCATGATTCAGATTGGGGTGTGGGATAACATTGGCAACGTTCTGCTAGGTGTCCGGCTGCGAACTCAGTACGGCAATGAATGGCTCAAGTACCTGAAGCCGGATGACCCTGCCGCCCTGGCGTCAGCTCCGGTCTATGAAGAACTCTTTGCGGATTACGAGACCCAACTGCACGAGCTGAAGACGCTGGCAGAGCTGGAAGCGGTCATCGCTGATCTGGATTTCCTGGTGGTGCATAAGGAGCATGTACCCCCGGAGGTGCTGGCGCGGGGCAAGAAGCTGCGTCTGATTCAACATCTGGGACTCGATCATCGCGGCGTGCCGCTGGAAACAGCGCGCGCGATGGGTGTGCCCGTCTGCGCGACTCCCTTGATCAACTACATCGTTGTGGCGGAACATGCCTGGGGGATGCTGCTCATCCACTACAAAAAGATGCACGCGCAGCGCCTGCATATGCTGAACCGGGGGTACGTGGAACGCGGGTGGGGCGCGACTATACCAGGGGTGTATATCGTCGAGGGGCGCACGTTGGGTCTGCTTGGCTTCGGCGAGATCGCCCGCCCGATGGCACGTTATGCTCATGCTTTTGGGATGCCCATTATTTATTGGGATGTTGTGCGCTTTCCGGAACTGGAGGCGCAATATCACCTGGAATATGTGGAATGGGATGAGTTATTCAGGCGGTCGGATGCCTTAAGTGTTCACATCCCGATCAAGCCGGAGACGGAAAAGATCATCGGCGCGCGTGAAATTGGGCTGATGAAACCAGACGCGATTTTCATCAATACGGCGCGCGGCAAGCTGGTCGATCAACCCGCGTTGGTCGAGGCGCTGCAACAGCGGCGAATCGGCGGCGCGGCGCTGGATGTCATGTACGAAGAACCGCTGCCTGTCGATGACCCACTGCACGCTCTGCACGAAGACCTGAGTTTCAACGTCAACCTGACCTCGCATTCGGCCTGGCAGGGTCCCTGGACCTGGGTGCATGATTCGCTCAACATCTGGATGAATGTGCTGGCGATGCTGCGTGGCGAACCGCTCAAGTATCAGGTGGGATGAATTGACGATGTATCCACTTCAGTTTGGTTATTGCGTGCCGATCTTTGCCTGGCCGGGCGGTGGTCTGTTCCGCACGCCGAATATCCCCGTTTTGCAGCCGTCTGTTGCCATAGAGACGGCGCGACTGGCAGATGAACTTGGCTACGATTCAATCTGGGTAGCTGATCATCTCATGCTGGGTAAAGATCAGGCCATTCTAGAAGGTTGGACGACCCTGGCAGCCATTGCCGGGGCAACGATGCGCGCCAAACTGGGCATCATCCATCAGGCGCATTTCTTCCGTCACCCAGCTGTCACCACCAAAATGATCGCCACACTTGATCAGCTTTCTGGCGGACGCTTCATCTACTTTGCCGATACGGGCACGCGCGCAGGCGAACATCATGCCTATGGTCTGAACTACCCCGCTGATATCGACGCTAGGATGGCTGATTTCCTGGAGGGGCTGGAACTGACGTTGGCACTATGGCAGTCCAGCCCTGAGCGACCATTGACCTTTGGCGGTGAGTATTACCACGTTAAAGATGCGATCTGCCAGCCGCCGCCTCTTCAGCAGCCGCATCCACCCATCTGGTTTGGCGAAGCCCACCCGCTCACATTCGAGGCGGTGGCGCGCTACGGGCAAGGGTGGAACAGCGTTCCTGTTGGCCTGGCGCAGATGGAGCAGCGCATCGCTGCCCTGAGAGTTGCCTGCCAGCAGGCCGGGCGGGCGGTTGATGAGATCGAGATCAGTTACGAGACGCAGATCCTGATTGCGCCTGACCATGAAGCCGTGCGCGATCAGCTCCGCGCGATGCTGGCACTGACGCCGCCCGGCGAAACGATCCCGTCGGATGCCGATTTTACGGCATTTGTCAGGGGCGAGAGTGACAGCTATCCCCGCTATCTGACCGATGCCTGGTTGGTGGGCACACCTGCTGAGGTCATCGCGCAAATGCAGGCGTACATCAAACTGGGTGTCTGCCACTTTATGCTCTGGTTCATGGATGCACCTGAGAGCGCTGGGATGCGCCTTTTCATGGAACAAGTTGCGCCTGCCTTTAAAACACTGCCGCAATAAGAGGACATATGGCTGATTTACTGGATAGATTGTTTCGGCTGGATGGCAAGGTCGCGCTCGTACCAGGCGGTTATGGCGGTATCGGTGAGGCCGTCTGCCGAGGGTTGGCGGCTGTCGGCGCAAAGGTGATTGTGGCGGGTCGCAGCAGCAAGAAGGCACAGGCTATTGCGGCGTCGCTCCAGGCAGACGGATATTCTACGCATGGCCTGGGTTTTGATGCCAGTTCTGTGAAGCAGATTGAGGCGCTGGTAGATGAAGCTGGCTCCCATTTCGGTCGGCTGGACATTCTGGTCAACTGTGTGGGACTCAATCGCGAAGAAAAAGCAGGCGAGATTACCGAAGCGAAGTTCGACGAAGTGTATACCGCTAATCTGAAATCGGCGCTGTTTTTGGCGCAGTCGGCTGCCCGGCATATGGTTCGTCAGGGGCAGGGTGGCAAGCAGGTGCACCTGGGGTCTGTGCGCACGCAATTGGCGCTGCGTGGGCGAGGCTACGCTGCATACTGCGCGGCTAAAGGCGGCCTAGGCACGATGTGCAAACAGCTTGCCGCCGAGTATGCCCCGCACAAGATCAATGTCAACGTCGTCGCGCCGACCTTCGTTCGTACCGAGCAGGTGGCGGCCATGCTGGCGGATGAACAGTTTTACAGCGCATTGACCGCGCGCATACCCCTGGGACGTGTGGCAGAACCGGACGAGATCATGCAGGCGGTGTTGTTTCTGGTCGCGCCCGCCTCTGATTTCATCACGGGTCAGATTTTGTACGTGGATGGGGGCATAACGGCTACCCAGTAATGACCTGGAGGAAACCTGATCATGCCCGTGAATTCGACCTACAAAAGCCCGCTGCACCAGATGGCCTCGACGACCATCACCGACTTCTGGAATGACTCCTGCGCCGTAGCGGAACTGAATTACGCGCTGGAACATGGCGCAGTCGGCGCGACGAGCAATCCGGTCATCGTCCTGAATACCCTCAAAAAAGAACTGCCTCTGTGGAGAGAGCGTATCCAGCAGTTGATTGTTGAATCTCCTTCGGCGTCGGAAGTCGAGATCGCCTGGCAAATCTACGAAGCGGTCGCGCTGCACGGCTCTCGGATGCTCCTGCCTGTCTTTGAGCGCGAGCAAGGCCGCAAGGGGTGGCTTTCTATCCAGACCAACCCGGCCAACTACCGCAGCAGCAGCGCGATGGTCGAGCAGGCGCTGCACTTCCAATCTCTTGCTCCCAACTTGCAGGTCAAGATGCCCGTTACGGCTGCCGGCATCGAAGCTATCGAAGAAGGTATTGCGGCGGGTATCAATATCACGGCGACCGTGTGTTTCACGGTGGCGCAGGCTGTCGCGGTGGCCGAAGCGGTTGAACGCGGACTTTCCCGGCGTGCAGCACGCGGCTTGAACAGTGATGGTTTGTACCCGGCGTGTGCCATGATGATAGGACGGCTGGATGACTGGATGCAGGTTCTTATCACGCGCGATAATCTGACGACGAACCCAGCAGCGCCACATTGGGCGGGCGTTGCTGCCATGAAACGTGCCTATCACTTGTATCAGGAGCGCGGCTATCGCACACGGTTGTTGGCGGCGGCCTACCGTCATCATCTGCATTGGTCAGAATTCATCGGTGGCGATCTGATCCTGACTATCCCGTATGAATGGCAGGTGCGCTTCAATGCGTCCGATGTCATGGTGTCGGAACGTATCAACGACCCGGTTGCTCCGGCTATCCTCGATGATCTCTACGCGCATATCCCTGACTTCCGCCGGGCTTATGATGAAGATGGCTTGAGCATTGCTGAATTCGATACGTATGGCGCGACGGTGCGGACGCTGCGTAGTTTCATCAGTGCCAGTCACGATCTGATGGCTTTCATCCGGGAAACATTCATGCTCCCGAACCCGGATGTTCGCAGTTAACTATAGAGAGGGCAGGGGGAGAATTCATGAATCAGCGGCAGGCAAAAATAGGTGTTTTTGGCATTGGTCTGGCGGCGTACTGGCCTCAGTTTGCAGGGCTGAAAGAAAAGCTCGAAGGTTATCAGCGCGAGATCGAGCAGCGCCTGAGTTCGATGGGCAGCCAGGTCGTATCCGCCGGGTTGGTCGATACAGCACCTGCCGCGCAGGCCGCTGGTGACCTGTTCGCGCGTGAGAACGTAGATCTGATGATCTGCTATGTGGGTACGTATGCGACCTCATCACAGGTGCTGCCAGCGGTTCAGCGGCGCAAAGCCCCGGTGTTGATTCTCAATTTGCAGCCCGGCCCAGCGCTGGATTATCCCAATACGGATACGGGAAAATGGTTGGAAAGCTGCTGCGCCTGCTGCGTACCAGAAATCTCCAACGCTTTTACGCGCAGCCGCATCCAGTTCAATGTTGTCACAGGGATGTTGTATCCAGCGCCGGGGCACGCCAACCTGTACTACGAACGTGCCTGGGCTGAGATCAGCGAGTGGGTGCAGGCAGCCGCCATTGCCCGCGAACTGAGCTACAGCCGCATCGGTTTCCTGGGGCATACTTATCCTGGAATGCTGGATATGTATTCCGACTTCACGGCGCTGCATGGGCAATTGGGTGCGCATGTCGAAGTACTGGAAATGGACGATCTTCACCAGCGAGTACGTGCTGTCACGCAGGCTGAGATCACGCAGAAAATTGCCGAGATTCATGAGACCTTCGACCTGGTGGGCAAAGGCAAGGACTCCATCTCGCAGGATGTGACGCCCGAAGCGCTGCAATGGTCTGCCCAGGTGGCCTGCGGTTTAGACCGATTGGTGCGGGACTTCGACCTCAGCGGCTTGACCTATTACTATCGTGGCCTGGATGGGAACGAGAACGAAGAACTCGGCTCCAGTCTGATCGTTGGTAGCTCGCTGCTCACGGCGCGCGGCATTCCGGCTTCCGGCGAAGGTGACCTGAAGACCTGTCTGGCGATGTTCATCATGGATCGCCTGGGGGCAGGTGGTTCGTATACCGAGTTCTACGCGATGGATTTTAATGAGGACTTCATCCTGATGGGGCATGACGGCCCTGGACATGTCGCCATCAGCGCGCGCAAACCCGTCCTGCGTGGACTGGGTCTCTTCCATGGCAAACGCGGCTATGGCCTATCGGTTGAATTCAAGGTGCGCCAGGGACCGGTCACAATCCTGTGTATGACGCAGACGGCTGATGGTCGCCTGAAGATGCTGGCTGCCGAT
>JAEUQX010000233.1 GCA_016788625.1 Anaerolineae bacterium | reverse complement strand
CATAACCGCCCCGCGTGACGTGATTGACGCAGCAGAAAGTAACGCACCCTTGGTTGGCGGTGAAGTGCTGGCATTGGAACAATTCCGCGAGCTGCGCGCCGATCTGACGGGCATTGAGATTGTCTCCAGCGCAATCCAAGCGGATGCTGTATTCCACGACCGTTTCCTGAACAGCGGCCTGTATGTGCCCGAACCTACCCTGCTCGCAACCTTGAGCTACGATGCCGTCGCGCTGGCGCTGCGGGCGATGCAAAGCGGCAATGTTGCGGCAGCACTGGAACAGATTGAGTACACGGGGTTGAATGGAACGATTCGTTTCAGCGGCGGCTATTGGGCAGATGCGCCGATCTACACCTATCAGTACGATGATGAGGGAAAACTTGCCCTGGCAAGGTAAGCGCGCGCGATCAGAGGCGTCTAAGCTGTGACGATCATTTCAAAGAGGGCTGCGCCATGTTAGAGATCATCGTGCTCGTTGTCATCTTCGGCCTGATCCACAGTTGGCTGGCTGGACAAGACATCAAGAGCAAGGTCAAGCGCGCAATTGGCGAGCGAGCTTATCACGGTTTTTATCGCCTGGGTTACAACATCCTGGCCGCTGTTACCCTGCTGCCCCCACTGATCCTCATCATCCTGCGAGGAGAGGTAATCTGGCGCATCGAGGGGTTAGCGGTTGGCGCGCTGCTGCTCATACAAGCGGCTGGCGTTATTGGGTTGGTGGTCTCGCTGCTGCAAATCGACTGGATGCGTTTCGCCGGGCTGCGGCAGACGCTGGCCTACTTCAGCGGCGCAGCCCTGCCGCTGCCAGAAGAACCACTGCAAACGGGCGGTTTATATGGCCTTGTGCGCCATCCGCTGTATCTCTTTTCACTCATGGCAATGTGGCCGATGGCGACCATGACCGACAGCCTGCTGGCTTTCAACATCGCGGCCACGCTCTATTTTGTCGTCGGCTCGCTCTATGAAGAGCGGCGTTTGGTCGCGGCGTTTGGCGAAAACTACGTTGCATATCGACAGCGCGTACCCTGGCTGATACCGGGATTGCGGCTTCGTAACTAAGCTTCTCATGATTTGGCACTTGTTAAGCCTTCGGCAGATTGAATAGAATCGCGATGTTGTGATTAGAATTACAGGAACATAGCAATGGACAAAACAGCAACAGCCCCCAAAGGGGCGCAGGGTTCGGCTTCGCAGCAGCGCAACATGCTGTTCATCGGCGCGTTGATTGGCGTCGCGGTCATCGCTGCGGCTGCCTTCATCTTCCTTTCCAGCAACCGCGTAGATCTGTCCGCTGATATCGACTTCGCCTCAGTGCCTCAAGGCCGTCAGGATGATGGTGGTTTCGTCCTGGGCGACCCCGATGCCCCGGTGACCATCGTTGAATTCGCAGATTTCACCTGCCCGCACTGCCAGGATTACCACAGCACCTCCAAGCGCTTCATCCAGGAATTTGTGGTGACAGGTAAGGCGCGCTTCGAGTACCGGATGCTGCGCTCAACACGCAGCCCATATGGCGATTTCGTAGCACAGATTGCCGAGTGTTCGGAGACATTGAAGCCGGGCAGCTTCTGGACAGTTCATGACCGCCTGTTCGAACTCTCCAGCGCCGGGTTGTACGACAACATCGGCCAGGACATCGCGGAAAAGATTGGTGTTCCCTATGGCGAACTGCTGCAATGTACAGCCGAAGCCCGTCAGTTCATCACGGACTCCAACCTGGGCAGCAATTCTGGCGTGCAGGGTACTCCCGCGATCATGGTACGTTTCAACAACGGGCCGCTGCAATGGATCACCATGAATGGTACAACCTTCAATCGTGGCGGGCTGGCCTACGAAACCCTGGCCGCGCTGGTGAATCAATCGCAGTAGAGTCAGTGAAGAGTGATGCGCTACCAATGATGAGAGATGATCAGCGCGGCTCGATGTCACAATAGGTGCTCATCATATCGAGCTGAGGATCAGATTCTCTCGTTTACGGGGCCTTAGTCACGCTGAAAACACGATCTAGACATGACAGGTCTATCGCAATGGATAGGCCTGTTTTGTTTGGCGAGCCAGGATGTGCGGTTTACAATTGTGGCATCTTGTGTGCGAGGGATCTGAACAATGGATACGCAAGCGTTTGTCGAGCAGAGCCGACCATTCATCGAATGGATGCTGAACTGGAAAGCAGGCCTGAAACCCATTCCGCTCACCAGCCTGATGGACGAAGGTGAACCGGGCAGTGTGGGAATCATCTCGGTCGATGTCATCGAAGGATTCTGCACCATTGGCCCGCTGTCGTCGCCGCGCGTGAACACGATTGTGGAGCCGATTACACGCCTGTTCACCCTGGCCTGGGAACGTGGTGTGCGCGATATCGCACTGCCCCAGGACACGCACCCGGCGGATGCGGTGGAGTTCGCACAGTATGCCCCGCACTGCATACGCGACACACCCGAATCGGAGACGGTCGCAGCGTTTAAGGCGCTGCCCTTCTTTGATCAGCTCACCATCATCCCCAAGAACAGCATCAACAGCGGCCTCGCGCCAGGCTTTGCTGACTGGGTGAACGCACGCCCGCAGATCAGGACATGGATCATCGTGGGTGACTGCACCGACCTGTGTACGCATCAACTGGCGATGCATATGCGTCTCTCCGCCAACCAGCAGCAGCGCCGGGGCGTGCGCGTGGTCTTGCCCGTCAACGGCGTAGACACCTATGACATGCCCGTCGCACGCGCGCGGGAATTGGGCATCCCCGCACATGACGCAGAATTCCTGCACCTGGTATTCCTGTATCACATGATGCTCAACGGCATCGAAGTGGTCACGGAAATTACAGCATAAATCTTTCACACAAAGGCAACCATCATGAGGACAGTTGAATGGGCGAACGGTATGGTACGGATGATCGACCAGAAGGTCATCCCCTGGGAATTGGTGCAAGTTGACCTGCCGGATTATCAGGCAGTCGCGGCGGCCATCACGGATATGACCGTGCGCGGCGCGCCCGCGATTGGTGCAGCGGCGGGGTTTGGGCTGGCGCTTGCAGCAAAGCAAAGCGCAGCCAACACGGTTAACGCTCTGTGGGCAGATCTGGATGTTGCTGCAAGCTACCTGAAAGCGGCGCGCCCGACGGCGGTCAATCTGGCGTGGGCGGTTGATCGGCTGATGGGGCTGGCGCGCGGACAACAGGTCACGACACCGGACGAGCTGCGGGTTTACCTGCTGACCGAGGCGCAGCGTATCGCTGATGAAGATGTCGCCATCAACCAACGTATGGGCGCGAACGGCGCGGCGCTGATCAAGGATGGCGACACAATTTTGCACCACTGCAACACTGGCGCGCTGGCAACCGTCGATTACGGGACGGCGCTGGGCGTGGTGCGCGCAGCCTTTGAACAGGGCAAGAAAATTCATGT
>JAEUQX010000231.1 GCA_016788625.1 Anaerolineae bacterium | reverse complement strand
CCCGGCAGCTAGGTTGTGTTGACATTTGACCTCATGTCGAATTTTTCGTCAGGCGGACGGCATGTATGCCGTCCCTACACGTTCATATACCATTCGTAGGGACGCGATACATCGCGTCCGCTGACCTGTAAACGCAAAACGTCAACAGAACCTAGAATCAAAATGGCGCATCACTCGAATGCGCCGTCCTGAAGATCGATGTTATGATTGTGGCTGTTAGCTCTCGATCACCTTGTCATCGATGAGCTGCTGCTGCACCTTCTGGCCGCGTGGATCGAAGGCGAAGTGCTGGCCGTGCAGTTGAAACTCCATGTCCTGCATAGCGCGACCGGCGCGGTTCTTCTCGACCGTGAAGACAACCCAATCGCGGAATTGCTTGGCCGTATACGGGTTGAAGGCCACATGATCCTTCGAAAGGATGTGATACTTGTTGTTCATGATGATGGCGATGTCGGACTCGTAGTCCAACGCGCTGCTGCCGCGCAGATGGAAGAGGTGAATGCGTTTACTCTTCAGCCCTTCACGGTCGGCGGCGACAATCGACCACACGGGGACATCCAGCGAGAGCGCGATGTCTTTTAACCCCTCGACGATGATCGTCACTTTGTCGTTTTCGTCGCGCGGGCGTTCCGGGTAAACGGCGATCTTCTGCAGGTAATCGACAAACACCGTGACGTTGCCGCCTGTTGCATCGCAGAGACGAGCCGTCATTTCCTTGATCGCTTTGAGCGTCGTCACCGCCGGGCTGGCCTTGACCAGGATCATGCGGTCGGCGTAACGCGCCATGCGAGCGAGACCGGGTGCGGTCTTGGGGTTATCCTTCAGAATTGCTTGCAGGGAACCCGCGCCGCCACTGTCGCGACCCATGAAGCCCTTTGCGCGCTCGGCCACGATGATCTGATACAGATCGCGCAGTTTGATGCCGCGGCTGAGGTCAACCTCCGGCGGATTGATGCTTTCCATACACAGCAGACGGTGCATCAGATGCGTTTCGGTGTGTTCATAGGACAGGTAGAACGCATACTGGTCGGGTCGCATAGCGACATTGCGCGCGATCTGCAAGGTGGCAATGGTCTTGCCAATACCTTGCGCGCCGCCGAGCAGAATGAGTTCGGTTTTGCGCAGACCGCCGCCGATGTAGCCATCCAACGGGTCGAACCCAGTGGACATGGGCACATAATCGACCAGATCGCCCTGGATGACACGGTCGTTAGCCTCGCTCAGCACCTGTGTCAGCGTGCGCGGCAGGTGTGCGCCGCTGCGGGGGCTGGTAACGCCACCGCTGGGGCTGGATGCCGGTCGCGGTTGTGCGGGCTGCGGGGCTGGCGACTGGGCAGGTGTTGGCATCTGTGGGCGCTGCACAGGCTGAACAGGGCGCGGTGGCGCGGCAGGTTCTTCTGGAGCATCGTTGGGATCAGGTGGCAAATCACCCGTGAAACGTCGAGTAGCCATTGAACGTCCTTAAACTGGTTCTCTCTTTATGATATTCACGCCGCGAATCTGCGCAATTGTAAAAATCCGACCTTTGTGAAATCTTCGGTAATTTTTCGTACTTCTAACCGTAACATTACCGAACCTTAATTGATTTGGGATTTTGGCCGCAATCTTATGCATCTGCTTATTTAGCATTTATTCACAAACGCCCTAAAACCATGCTAAAATGACAGTGTTTAGGTGGTTGCGACGACTACAGCCTCTCTGTAGCCTTCGTCAATCAAAAGTATACATCGAGTACGTAAGAGGGTAACAAGTTGATACAGGAACTCATGTTACGGGCCGACCAACGCGGTTATCTCACCTTCGACGATGTCCTTGAAGTACTTGACGAAGACGGCGATGACGTCAGCGCCATCGAGAGCGTCCTATTCGAGTTGGACGAGTTGGGGATTGAGATCCGCCAGGAGAGCGAACCGCCGACGCGCATTCTGATGAGCTTTGGCGAAGAGACCGATTTTGAGTTTGAGCCAGAAGAACTACCCCACGACCCCACGATTGGCGACATCAACGCCGTCTCCGCAGATGACCCCGTAGGCCTCTATTTCCGCCAGATGGCACAAGAACCGCTGCTGACCGCCCAGGAAGAAATCGAACTTGCCCGCCGCATCGAGCTGGGCAAAGAAGCCCGCCGCTGTGTGACGCGTCCCGGCGCGATTGAGATGTACGGCGTGGCCTGGTCGGGGCATATGGAACGCATGGTGGTGGAAGGTCAGTCCGCGCGGGAACACCTCGGTCGCGCAAACACGCGCCTCGTTGTGAGCATCGCCAAGCGCTATATGGGGCAAGGACTGCCGTTCCCTGATCTGATCCAGGAAGGCAACGTTGGTCTGATGCGTGCCGTCGACAAGTACGATTACAAGCGTGGCAACCGCTTCAGTACATACGCGACGTGGTGGATTCGTCAGGCGATCACCCGCGCGCTGGCGCAGAAGACGCGCACAATTCGCATCCCGCTGCATATGACGGAACGCATCCGCCAGATGTACCGCACTGCCCAGAACCTCGAACAGTCGCTTGGTCGCCGCCCCTCGCCGGAAGAGATCGCAATGGAGATGGATATCTCCGCCGACAGCGTGCGCGGCATGATGGACGCCAGCCAGCACGCGATTGCGCTCGAACGCCCGGTTGGTGATGATGGTGACAGCGAGTTTGGCGATTTCATTGAAGACCAGGACTCGCCCAGCCCGGTGGAATCTGCGACGCAGCATTTGTTGCAAGAAACGATTGAAGAAGTTTTAAGCGAACTATCGCCACGCCAGAGTCACATTCTGCGGCTGCGCTTCGGGTTGGGTGGTGGTGAACCGCACACGCTCGAGGAGATCGCCAACAAGTTTGGCCTTAGCCGCGAACGTATTCGCCAGCTCGAAAAGGAAGCGCTGCGCAGCCTGCGGCATCCTCGGCTGGCGCACAACCTGCGCGACTATCTGAGCTAGACCTGCCCTCGACAACCTCATATCTCGATGTAAGCCGGGTGTCACAACCCGGTTTCTGATTCCTTCTCAGGGCATCTCGCTGGGGATGGTCGTGATCGTGAGTGTGGTATCCGGCCCCGGCACGCCGCGCAGCCGCCGCCCGATGTCACGCGCCAGCCCGGCGATGGCCTGTGCCCGACCCAATACGTTGACATTCAGCCCGGTTTTTCCATCGGTTGCCGACGACGCCAGCCACAGCGCTTTCTCGGCAGGCACCTCTGGCGGGTTTGCCCACAGCCGGATGACCGTCCGCAGCGGCTTGAGTCCCGCCTCGTAGCCTTCGATGGCCTCAATCTGGCGCAGCAGGTCGGTATCTACCAACCCAGGGTTGAACGCAAAAACCCCTACCCCGCTGTCCTTATATTCCTTCGCCAAAGCCAGGGTGTAGCTTTTTACCCAGATCTTGCTGGCGCCATAAGCATTCTGATTTGCGACGGGTCCCGTGTCGCCGCGACCAAGCAGGTTGATTAGTTTGCCGCGCTTCTGTGGGACAAAATGCCGCAGCGCTGTCAGCGAGCCGTAATGCACACCCAGAATGTTGGTGTTTAGCACCGATTCGAAATTGCTGTTCGGGATGTGCGCCGTTGGGCCATAGATGCCGGGGATGCCCGCATTGTTCACCCAGATGTCGATTCTGCCGAAGGTCGTCAGCGCGTATTGTGCCAGTGCTTCCACCTGCTCGCGCTTACCTACATCCGCGGCCAGACTGCCCGCGCGTAACCCCTCGGCCTTGAGCGCATTTACGGCCTCCTCTACTCGCCCGGCAGAGCGCGCCGACAGTACGACTGTAGCACCCTCACTGGCATAGCGCCGGGCAATCGCCAGCCCCAGCCCACGACTGCTGCCTGTAATCACTGCTACCTTGCCGTCCAACATTCCCATGGTCGTCTTCTTTCCCGCAGCTTTCCGCGCATAATATCCATGTATTCCGGTACGAACCGACCATCTCCGAATTTACCAGGGGGTGGTCAAAGATGCTATGTGGGTTTGTATTGGGCGATTAGACTTGACAGTCTAGACTTCCTGGTCTACACTCTATTCATGTGACGTGAAGGCTGGTGCAATGAGTTTCGAAACCGCGTTCGAACACAGCACGGAACTTTTCAACGCAGCACTGGAGGAATTCATCGAGAAGGGCTATGAGCAGGCATCGATCAATACGATTCTGAAGACAGCAGGCATGAGCAAAGGGCAGTTCTACTATCACTTCAAGACCAAAGAAGATCTGTACCTGGCACTCATCGCGATCCTGATTGCCCGCAAACGCGAGTTCGTGGGCACGATCATGCGCCCGGAGGATTTCCAGCAGGATCTGTTCGGCATTCTCCGCACGCAGATTCGCTATGGACTCATGTTCGCGCGCGCCTACCCGGCCATCAGCCGTTTCGGCGAGAGCTTCGTGCGCGAACAAGGCAGCGCGATCTACAAGAAAGCGCTTGCGATCCACAATTTTGAGAACGATGCGGCTATGACCCAGCTTATAGAAGCAGGGGTCGCGCGCGGCGATCTGCGTGACGACCTGCCACTTGCTTTCATCCACAAGCTGATCGCCTACCTGATAACGCACGCCGCCGATCTGACCGACCTGGATCAGTTCGACAGCGTGGAGCGTAATCTTGATTACCTGATCACGTTCCTGAAATCGGGATTGGGGCGCAGCGGCTAACCCATATTGTAAGAATCGGGATGAGGAGGACTGACCTATGAAGACGTTTGAATTTCCGGTAGGGTATCACACCCTGCACAAGACCAAGATCATCGATTATCAGCTGAACCGTTGGTACTCGCTGGGATTCTGCCGCCTGGAGGATATGCGCGAAGCAGGCGCGAACATCAAGGGACTGGACGACTGGAAGGCCGAACAGGTGCGACAGGCGGAAAAAGCGCTGGCGCAAGGTCGCCTGATGAATGGGGTATTCCACTATCGTGCTGCTGAGTTCTTCACGCATCACAAAGACCCGGATAAGCTGAACCTCTACAACCGTTTCCTCGACCTGTTCTACAACGAACTGTGCGCGGAAGAACCTATCGAGCGACATCAGATTCCTTATGCGGGTGGCTACCTGCCCGCTCTGAAAGTCCCGTCGCAGACGATGGTACAGGGTTCGTTGGTCATTCACGGTGGTTTCGACTCGTTCATTGAGGAATGGTATTCGGCAGCCACCTACTTCGCGCAGCGGGGCTACGATGTCTACCTGTTCGACGGGCCAGGCCAGGGCGGCGCGTTGAAACACTCACATCTACCGATGCGCTATGACTGGGAGAAGCCCGCTAAGGCGGTACTGGATTACTTCAACCTGGATGATGTGACGTGGCTGGGTATCTCGATGGGTGGATGGTTGTGTTTCCGTGCTGCCGCCTATGAGCCGCGTATTCGGCGGGTGATCGCCTCCAGCATCGCCTACGACTACATGGAAATCCCACCGAAACCTATTGCGGCTTTCGCGCGTTGGCTGATGCAGCATCCCAACCTGATGAACCGCATGGCTGAGCTGAAAATGAAGAAGATGCCGCAGGAACGCTGGGGCGCGGAGAACATGATGTATATCATGCAGGCTGATACCGTCTTGGGTGGGGCGCAGCGGATGCTCGAATTCAACAAGGAGAACATCCAATCCGCGCGCGTGACGCAGGATGTGCTCATCCTGACAGGGGATCAGGATCACTTCATTCCGCTCAAGCTGCACCACTTGCAGGTGGCGGCGCTGACGAACGCCCGCTCCATCACCGAGCGCATCTTCACGGCGGCAGATCACGCTCAGAATCATTGTCAGGTCGGCAATATCGGCCTGGCGCTGAGCACGATGGCGCAGTGGATGGCCGAGAAGCAGCCTGAGCGGGTACTCGCTTAAGCTGACTATAGAGACAGCCAGGTAAAAGGGCTGTCTCTTTTTGTTAAGAGATCTTGTTTAACTATCATATGTCTTTCACAGGAACTCAGGACGCTTGTCTCACGATGTGCGTGCGCGGGTTGATGAAGACGTAAGCGATGGACAGCAGCATGGTAAAGACGACAACCCCGGTATAGAAGTACAGGCTGAAGCGCAGTTCTGGTTTGATGGTGGGGAATAGATTGACGAACGGGATAATCAGCACCAGGTCGTAGGCCAGGAAACCGAGCAACTGCCCGATTGAATCGCCCCAATGTGGACGTACCACTGAATAGGCGAAATAAGCTGCCGCCCCAAAGAAAATCCAACCGTACACAACCGAACCCGCTCCGGTGATCGTCCAGGGCAGGATATTGGGCTGCATTGTGGTCAGCAACCCACCCGCGCCGATCAGGGCGATGACCAGGACGATAAAGGTTACCCGTATCACCTTCGGCACGCTGCGTGTATCACGGATGGGGATGCGGCGACTCCACCACAGCATCACTGCGCCTGCGATGACACCAATCAGGCAGGCAACAGCGAACAACCACTGTTTGCTCGCCAGCGCGCCGCTGCTCCTGGAGGCCAGTTGAAACGCGAAGATGCCCATGGGCGTGAAGATTGCCAGATAATCCACCGCTATCCCCGCCAGCGCGCCATACTCGCGCGCCGCAACGCACCAGAATGTCGAGACTGCCGCCGCTGCAAAGATCGAGCCGATAAAGATGAATGACATCTGATTGGTATAGGGCAGCGGCCAGATTTCGAGCGCAATCGGCCATTGCAGGGCAAACGCCGCCGCGAAAAATGCCTGAAACGCGCAGGCTGCGAACATGACGACGCGAAGCGAGCGATTCATGATAATTCCCTTCATGAAGAATAGTTTTAGCGTTCATTGTGGCAGATCATCATGCGCCCGGCAAATCAGTCGGGACGAGATACAGCTCACATGATCTAATTATGAGCACGAGATGAGCAGGAGAGGCCGAGTATATCGCTGTTTTCCCATTGTTGCTCCCGATGCGCATAAGATGAGGCCATAGTCAGAAACGCAGATAGACAGGAGATGGAGCGACATGCCTACCCTACCCAATTACACACAGTTCGACGGCCGCTACTGGGATACGGGGGTTATCCGCAACGCGCTGGATTACCAGGGCGTGATCGCACCACACACAGGTGAACCGTATACCGAGGCAATGCTGCTTGGCATCAGCGGCGGCGTCACGTTCGGCTACTTCACCTTCCACTACGAAGGTTACGATCCGCAGGTTAACCTGCTCACGCGCAATACGTTCGAGCCGATGGAAACCATCCTGGATCGGCTGGCAATCCCGCGTGAGGTGCGCCAGAGTACCAACGCTGACAAAGCACGGCAAACCTTGATGCAGACCATTGAGGACGGGCAGGTGCCGATCATCTTCCCGGATATGTGGTCACTGCCCTACAATGCCCTGCCGTATAACGAGGGTGAATGGGGCGCGATGCCGGTTGTGTGCTTTGGCTACGAACCCGGCAAGCAGGAAGCCTATCTCGCGGATCGGTCGTTCCAACCATTGACTGTGTCCACCGACACATTGGATGCCGCCCGCGCGCGCATCAAGAGGGATAAGCACCGTTTGCTGATCCTGGAACATCCCGATCACACGCTGCTGGCGACCGCCGTGCGCCAGGGTATCCAGGACTGCGTGGCGCTGATGACCGAAAAACCGCCGCGCGGCTCGGACAGAAGCTTTGGCCTGAAGGCGTTGAAGCACTGGGCCACGATGCTGGAGAAAGATACGAAGGAAAGCTGGTCGCAGGCCTATCCCACAGGACGACCGCTGCTGGCCGTGTTGATCAGCGCGTACACCTTCCTCAGTCCTGCATTCGGCAAGACGATGCAGGCTGAACGCGACACCTATGCTGAATTCTTGGATGAGGCGGCCAAAGTGTTGGACAACGCTGCGCTGGAAAATGTGGCCTTGCGTTATCGTATCGCCGCGAAGACCTGGGACGGGCTGCTGTGTTCTCTGCTGCCGGAAACCGTGCCGCTGTTCAAAGAGGCCAAGCTGATGATCGACATCAAGGCCGAGAACCTGATCGAGAAAGGCAGCGACGCGACGGCCGAGATGCTGGCAAATCAGCAGGCATTGGACGCGCTGAAACGGCAGGCCGAAGCGGATTTCCCCCTCAGTGCGGCTGAGATTGCCGACCTGCGTGACGAGATCCGGCGGCATGTGCTGCGCGTGCATGATGCCGAAGCCGAAGCGGTGCTGGCGTTGAAGGCAGCGATGGCCTGAGCAGCTCTGGTTATCGTGGATTGATGGATGCGAAGTTGATGCGTTAGTCGAGCGTATCCCAGAAGTCGTTCAGAAACTCTTGCTCCGCTGACGGTTCACCTTTCACCTGCTCCCATTCAAGCGCCAGGATGCAGGCGAATAACCCAGTGAAACAGATGGGGATGAAGATGTCCATTTGACCTGCGCCCCCAGCGACAGGCTTCAAAAAGAAACAGAGGCACTACGTCCTCTGTTTCAATCACGGTTATGGAGTTCGATATAGCGTTTCCAGGCATCTGGCCCCGTACCGACGGCGATGACCAGATAGCTGGTGCGCGGCGTCTTTGGCTCCCATCGCAGCTTCATGCCGATCTCGTTGGGCAGCTTGTCGCTCTTGCGATGATTGCAGGTGTAGCAGGCGCAGGCCGTGTTCGTCCACTGGTCTTTGCCACCGCGTGACTTCGGCCAGATGTGGTCAACCGTGAAGTCGCTCTTGTTGAGTGTTTTGCCTTTGACCAGCGATCCGGGCTGCACGCCGCAGTAAATGCATGTGTAGTTATCGCGCACCAGCACGCCTTTGCGGCTCCAGTGTGCCTGCCTGCGCGGCACATTGATGTATGTCCGCAGCGCGATGACCGATGGTACAGGGAATACGTCGCGGATGGTCTTGAGAAATTGCCCCGATTGCTCGATGACGACAGCTTTGCCCGCCAGAATGAGATTGATGGCGCGGGGAACAGTGATGACCGCTAATGGTTCCCAATTGCTGCCATTGAGCAGCAGGACGCGGCCCTTGAGAGCGGTTAATGTCACGGAAGTTCCCTCAATTACTCAATGGACGATTGCCTTTGTGTGCATTTTCACGACTGATTATAACGCAGATTGGTTAAGTGCGTTTGAACCCGTATTCGCACGGTTTTAATAAATTAACCGATGTGGGTTCTTCCTAAAAACGCGGGGAAACGGAGCCAACACCCCTATCGCGCAATCGTTTCCCCGCCGCATCTCGGTGAGCGCGTTTTCTCACCGCTAAAAGAGCCTGTTGTTTTCTGCTACTGCTCGTCTCGATCCGATCTTACGTACCCGCTCACACATTTTACAGTAAATCGCGCCCGGTTGATGCTTTTTGCCACTCGAAAGATGCTGTTCGTCGTATGTCTTCCATGACAGGGGCGGCTGCTTGGCGCGCCCCCGCGATTACTTGACCAGTTGCAGCGTCGGCTGCTGTCGTGCTTGCCTCGCGCCTTGCTTCTCAATCTCCGCAATGGTCTCCTGCGCCGTGTAAACCAGTTCTTGCAGCCAACCCACCAATTCGCGGCGGTTGACAGGCGTCAGGTGATCAATTGTTCCCTCGGTGGCCGCGTCATGCAGATCGTCGAAGACCTCAAACATGGCCGCCAGCCCGGCGTCGGTCAAGAGGAAGTGCGGGTTCGTGGACTGCATCTGTACCATCGTCTTACCTCACATGCCGTTTTGCCAATAAAAAAGGGCGTGGACTTCATTTTCAGTCTCACGCCCTTCCGGGAAACCCTACGGTTCAGGTGGCAACCACTCAGACGGTATACCTCCACCTTTCGTGAGACTGACCTATCCGCTCGTCGGCGCTGCCCAGCGCTGCCGTCCCATAGGGGCGACCGCTCCAGGCATTAGGCGCGTTGAAGCAACCCGATCCGATTATCGGGTTATGGCCGAAAAGGCCCGGCACGAACGTCGTGCCCTTCAAGCTCCTGCGCGAGTAACGAAGCGTGGTCATGGTTCTAGGCACCTCGCTCCACAACGGTGTTGTCCAGCATCACAATGATGCTTTCGCCGGTTATAAACACCCGGCGCATTCCATCGGGTTTGCTCACTTTGAGGTGTCCCTTGCGTATAAGTCGCTTGAGTGTGCTGAGGCTAACGCCCAGCGCCTCCGCGGCTTCCTGCCGGGAGTAGACTGAGCCTACCTCAATACGTGGTTTAACTACGGACATAGAAACACCCCTTTCACGATAAGCGTAACATAACACAGATTTTTACGGTCGTCAAGGGAATAGTACGGCGTAGAAATGATTGTAAACAGATTTTAACAGGTCAGCAGGGACTCAACCTTGACATCCCCGCTGACGAGGGGAGATAATTCATCCCGAAAGGCAATGACGGAGAACATGCGCGGCATGTAGCGCCTTCAGGGAGCCAGAGGCCATAGACTGAGAGCCTCGGCAGGTCGCGGCCGCGGAATTCGCTCCTGAGTCGAGTGGGTGAACCTTGAGTAGCCCGCTCCGCGCACCCGGCGTAAAGGGTTCAAGAGGTGGGCCGCCAGATGGTGGCCAACCAGGGTGGTACCGCGGGAGATCAACGCTCTCGTCCCTGATCTGTGGGGCGAGAGCTTTTTTATTGTCGGAGGGCGACGATGCTGGAACAACTGGAAAAGCTGTATCAGGACGCGATGGCCGAGCTAGAGGCCGTCACCAGCAGTGAGGCGCTGCGCGAGTGGGACAGTCGCACGCTCGGTCAGAAGGGTGCCGTCACGCTGCTACTGCGCGGCATTGGCGGGCTGCCGAAAGAGGAACGCGCCGACTTCGGCAAACGCGCCAACGAGGTCAAGCTGGCGCTGGCAGAAGCCTTCGCCGCGCGGGAGACACTGGTGCGCGAACACGAACTGGCGCGCGACCTGGAAGAAGGCCAGATCGATGTGACGCTGCCGGGGCGCGGGCGCGCAGTGGGCGGGCTGCACCCCTCGACGCAGACGCTGCGCGAACTGTATCACATCTGGGCTGATATGGGCTTTCAGGTCTACCGCAGCCGCGATGTGGAAAGCGACGAGATGAACTTCACGCTGCTGAATATCCCGGAGCATCACCCGGCGCGTGACATGTGGGATACGTTCCACACGACTACGCCGGGCGTCATCCTGCGCACGCACACCTCACCGGGTCAGGTGCGGGCGATGCGCGAACTGGGCGGCGACGGCAGCCAGCCGATCCGCGTAATTCTGCCGGGTATGTGCTATCGCTACGAACAGGTGACGACGCGCAGCGAGATGCAGTTCCATCAATTGGAAGGGTTGGCGATTGGCCGCAACATTCGTATGAGCGACCTGAAGGGCACGGTGACCGAGTTCGCCCGGCGCATGTTCGGCGCGAATGCGGCTGTGCGCTTCCGCGCGTCGTATTTCCCCTTCACCGAGCCGAGCATGGAAATTGACGTGGAGTGTTTCCTGTGCGGCGGCAGCGGCTGCCGCGTGTGTAAGTATGCAGGCTGGCTGGAGATTGCCGGAGCGGGCATGGTGCATCCGACCGTGCTGCGCAACGGCGGATACGACCCCAGCCAATGGAGCGGCTTCGCATTTGGCATGGGGCCGGAGCGCATGGCAATGCTCAAGCACGGCATCACGGACATTCGTTACTTCTGGGGCAACGATCTGCGGTTCCTGGAACAGTTCTAAATGAACATCAAGCTGAACGAGGACTGGCTGGCGACGCTGATCGGGCTGCTGATCGTAGCCGTAGTCGGGCTGGGGGTGCTGGGGCCAGGGCCGCAAAACGTGACACTCAAGGCGTCACCCGGCGAGGCGGACAGCGCGCAGGTTTCGCCGGGCGCAGGCGCACAGGTGAGCGCGCTTCTGGGAGACGCTGCTGTGTCAGTGCAGGATGGTGGCGAAGGTCTGCTTTTTCTCTGTGAAGCCGGGAATATCCGAGTCACTACAGCGGCGGAGCAGGCATCAAGGCTGGCGGATGTGCCCCTGGGCGAAGGCAACCTTGCGCTGATCAATGACTGCGGCCAGCCCGCCCAGATCACCTACAAGACCAGCGCGGCTGTCCGTTGGCCGCTCCTGAATCTGTTCAATCGCTGAGGAGGCATCATGACGGCACAAACAAATGCTGTGACTCCTGTTCGGCAGACAGAACGCGGTGGACTGCTGATTGGCTTGGCGCTGCTCGTAGCGCTTACGCTGCTGGTGGCCGAACTGGATGGCGCGCTGGCCGCTTTCTTTCGGGGGCAGGGTGTCGCGCAGAACCTGCTGGAGTATCCCCTGACGGCGGTGCTCGTCGGGCTGGCGGCCAACTTCGTGCTGCGAAGTCTGAAACTGCACGCCTGGCTGAAACCCGCGATGCGCACTGAGTTGTTCCTGAAGATCGGCCTGGTGCTGCTGGGTGCGCGCATCAGTCTGCGCGATCTGCTGGCGACGGGCGCTGGCGGCCTGATTCAGGCGCTGGTGCTGGTCACGGCAGTTTTCTTTTTCACCTGGTGGCTGGCCGGGCGCTTCAACCTCCCGCCCACGCTCAAAGCCGTGATGGCTTCGGCGGTTTCGATCTGCGGCGTATCGGCGGCGATTGCGGCAGCCGGTGCGGTGCAGGCGCGTCGCGAAGAGGTGACGTATATCAGCACCCTGGTCATCCTGACGGCACTACCGCTAATGGTGTTGATGCCGTTCCTGGCCGGGGCGATGGGACTGCCGCCGCAGGTAGCCGGGGCGTGGTTTGGCGGCAACATTGATACGACCGCGGCAGTTGTAGGCGCTGGAACGCTCTATGGGCCGGAGGCACAGCAGGTCGCCGCCGTTGTCAAGCTGGCGCAGAATGTGCTGATCGGCTTCGTCGCGTTTGCCCTGGCGTTGTACTTCGCGCTGCGCGTCGAGCGTGACTCAGGCCAGCGGCCCAGCCCGCGCATGATCTGGGAACGCTTTCCCAAGTTCGTGCTGGGTTTCGCGCTGGTCTCGCTGCTGGCGACGGCTGGCGCGCTGACCCCGCCGCTGGTGCGCGAGTTGAACACAGCGACACAGTGGATGTTCGCGCTGGCTTTTGTCTGCATCGGCCTGGATTTTTCGCTCACGTCACTGCGCGAGGCGGGTTGGAAGCCCGTGCTGGTGTATCTGAGCGCGACGGTATTCAATACGCTGGTGGCGCTGGCGGCGGCGTGGGTCATCTTCGGGCTTGCTGGCGTCGCAGCGGGTTGAAGCAGGATGAATCGATTTCGCAGGAGGGGTAAATTCCCAGCTCCTGCTCTGCAAGGTTGCGCGATAAGGCGCTCGCTCTACATGGAAGGCGGAAAGGTGCTTTGATGGAAATCCCTGTATCGTGGCTAAAAGAATATGTCGATATTGATGTGCCTGTCGAATTGCTGGCCGAGAAGATGACGGTTGCCGGACTGGAAGTCGGCGCGATCACCTACCTGGGCGTGCCGCAAGGCTTCGTCGAAGGCATCCGCTGGCCCGTTTCCGAGCACCTTGTCTGGGATCGCGAGAAGATCGTACTGGGCGCTATCCGCGAGGTGCAGCCACACCCCAATGCTGACCGCCTGGTCATCGCGCTGGTCGATTATGGTGGCGCGGAACTGGAGGCGACCGTGACGGGCGCGCCGAATCTGTTCCCTTACAAGGGGGTAGGCCCGCTGCAGTCACCGCTCTGGACGCCCTTTGCGAAAGAGGGTGCAGAAGTGTGGGATGGGCACAGCGAAGTTCGCAAGCGCATGATCCTGAAGGAAAAACCCCTGCGCGGCATTCCTAACCGCTGCATGGTTTGCTCCGAATATGAACTGGGCATCAGCGACGAACACGAAGGCATCCTGCTGATGCAGCAGCAGCCGACCAACACAGTGACGGGGCAGCCTGCTGCGCCGGGGACGCCGCTCCAGGATGTGCTGGGCGACATCATCCTGACGGTCGAACTGACGCCGAACCTGGCGCGCTGCTTCAGCGTACTGGGCGTCGCGCGCGAGGTCGCCGCGCTGCTCGATAAACCGCTGCGTCAGCCGTCGCATGAGGTGCTGATGGAAGGCGCGGGTATCGCGGGTGAAGTCGAGATCGAGATTCGCGAGCCGGAACTCAACCCGCGCTTCACACTGATGCTGCTGCGCGGTACGACCATTCAGCCGTCGCCGGAGTGGTTGCAGCGCCGTCTGAAACTGGTCGGCCAGCGTCCGATCAATAACATCGTCGATGTGACCAATTACATCACCTTCGAGATCGGTCAGCCGCTGCACGCCTTTGACTACGACAAGCTCAAGGCACGCGCAGGCAGCGCAACGCCGACGATCATCACCCGCCTGCCGACGCCGGGCGAGACGCTGGAAACGCTGGACGAGGTGCAGCGCACGCTCGAACCGCATAACATCCTGGTCTGCGACCGCGCGGGCGTGCTGAGCATGGGCGGTATCATCGGCGGCGCGGAGACCGAGATCAGCGATACGACCACCAATGTCCTGCTGGAAGCGGCGAACTGGAACTTCATCAACATCCGCCGGTCGATGCAGTCGCAGAAGGTCTTCACCGATGCAGGGACACGCTTCAGCCGCGGTGTGCATCCCAGCCAGGCGCTGCTCGGCGTGCAGCGCGGCATCGAGCTGATGCGGCAGTTCGGCGGTGGTCAGGTGGCGCAGGGTGTCGTGGATGTATACCCGCTGCCCGCCCCTACGGTGCAGGTTGACCTGCGTGTGGCCGAGGTCGAGCGTATCCTGGGCATGAGCTTCAGCGCGGCGGAGTGTGCCGCCCTGCTGCGCCGCCTGAGTTTTGGCGTAGATGTCGAGGGCGACGTGCTGCATGTCACCGTGCCAGATTACCGCATGGACATCAGCAGCGACCCGATCACCGGGCAGGCCGATTTGATCGAAGAAATCGCGCGCGTTCATGGCTATAACCAGATTCCGGCGACGATCATCGCGGACATGATGCCCGCGCAGCGCGCCAACGTCGAACTTGAACGCGAGGAACTGGCGCGTGATGTGATGGTGGCGCTCGGCCTGCGTGAGACGATCAGCTACCGTCTGACGACGCCGGAACGCGAGGCCATGCTCACCCCGGGCGCGAATAGCACATCCCATGAAACCTATGTCGAACTGGCGAATCCGCTGATGGCCGAACGCAGCGCGCTGCGGCATACACTGCTGATCAGTCTGCTGGAGAGCGCGGTGGCCAATGCGCGTTACACCACACAACAGCAGTTATTCGAGATTGGCAACGTCTACCTCAAGCGCGAGGGTGAAGCGCTGCCAGACGAGCCGCGCCGCCTGGGCATCCTGATCACCGGGCCGCGCCGCGTGGAAAGCTGGCAGCAGGACGAGTCCAACACGCCTGTCGATTTCTATGATCTCAAGGGCGTCGTCGATGGGCTGCTGCGCGGACTGCACATTGGCGGTGTGAGTTATGCGCGCTCGACGCATCCCAGCCTGCATCCTGGACGCTCGGCGCAGGTGCTGCTGAACGGTCGTGCATTGGGCGACTTTGGCGAACTGCACCCGCTGGTCGCGCAGAACTTCGAGCTGAATGGCGGCGCGCCCCTGCTGGTCGCGGAATTCGATCTGGACGCGTTGCTGGAACGGGTTGAGCCAAACTACGGCGTCCTGCCGCTGCCAACGACACCACCTGTCTATCAGGACATCGCGTTGGTGGTGGGTGAAGAGACGACGGCAGCAGCGGTCGAGGCAACGATCATCAAGGCGGGTGGCAATATGCTGAAGGGCGCGCGGTTGTTCGACGTGTATCGCGGCGAACCAATCCCCGCCGGGCACAAGAGTCTGGCCTACAGCCTCGTGTATCAGGCTGATGATCGCACGCTGACCGACGGTGAAGTGGCGAAGGTACATCAGAAGATCGTCAAAACCTGCGAGCGTGAACTGGGCGCGAAGCTGCGAGCATGATGCAGGCGTGACTTAGACTTGATATGAAACGGGCGACCCGCATGTGGATCGCCCGTTGTTATTCTGGTCTGATTCTGTGCTACTGTCCTGTGACCGGAGTGAACTGGTCGTGCATTCCCAGCAGCGCCGCCTCTGGCGACTCGGCGGGTGCGAGGCGCAGAACGGCGGGCGCGACCGACGCAGGAATGCTGCCGAAGGTGTCGTAGGCCACTTCACCAGCCAGCAGTTGCTCCAGCCATTCACCGATGTTGGGGATGATGCTGAAGTACAGCGCGTCACCCACTTCGATCATGCGTCCAACCGCGTAGGTATCGCCACTATAGAATTCGACATCTTCGCCGTTCGCCAGCGTGACCTGATGAATGCGGGTGGTGTATGCCGGGATTTCGGCAACGTCGAAACCAAAGATCTGGTTGAGCGCGGCCTTCTGGTCGGTGTCCAGCCCGTCGACGAGGTTGATGCCGGGTGTGCGAACGCTGTAGTACAGGCTCTGGCCGTCAGCGCTCCAGGCCATCTGGTTAGGTTCACCCGCTGTTGCCACTTCGGTGAATTCCTGTGTCGCCAGCGAGTAGACCAGCAGCCGCGAGGCCGAACGGTCGGTGTAGTTCAGTTCAACGCCCGCCAACCGTTCACCGTCCGGCGAAACGATGACTTTGGCGTAGTTCGAGGCAATTTGCGTTGTGATGCCCGTCGCCGGGTCGAACAGTCCGACCGTCGAGCCGCCGCAGTCCATGCTGTGGACGATGCCGTAAGGGGTCTCCGCCAGGGTGAGGAAGAACCCACCAAAACCTGCCGTTTCGCTCCAGTAGGCCCAGTCCGCCGGAATGTTAGAGCCGCCGCCGCAGCCTACACCATGATCATACGTGCCCAGGAGCTGCGGCTGCGCGCCTGCTTGCGGTTCAAGCGCGAAGAGATCGACCTTCATGCCGGGAGTCTCTGATGGATTGCTGGCGGGATTGATGGCCGCGAAGAGGATGCGCCCGTCGGCCAGCCAGCTCAGGTTGTAGCCGCTTTCGAGAGACGGCGTGTTCAAAAGGGTGACTGCCCCACTGGCTGCATCAACCACACCGATTGAGGCGACAAAGTTCTCGTCGCGCATGATGAAGGCGAGTTGGCTGTGGTCAGCATTCCAGGCCAGATAGGCGAAGGACGCGGCGCTGATCACCGGGCGGGTATTTCCCTCGGCATCCGTCAGGGTGAGCGTGCCATCTTCGACGGATGCGAAGGGCGGCACGCTGGCCTGGGCATGAGCGGTGCCCGCGAAGAGCGCCAGCAGCATAACGAGCAGAAGGACGATGAGTTTGCGATGCATGGTTACAGATACTCCATTGCCATTTCGATGTACATGAGATTACAAAATGCATTATAGTGATGTTTTTCACAACGTAGGCCGGTCGTCGGGTATGCGCCCGGAAAGTGTGTCTTGCGTCAATTCCATACCAACTTGTGGGCGGGAACGCATTCTCTCGTTATGCTTATGCAAAAGACTGTTTGCAAGCGTTTTCAAAATGGAGGATCAACGATCATGGTTATGCAGCAAACCCAACCCATCCCTGCCTCCGCCCTGACGCGCCACCCGGTGACGCTGGCCGTCATCGTTGGCAATCGCGGTTTCTTTCCCGCGCATCTGGCATTGAGTGGGCGTAACACCATTCTGGAGGTGCTGGCGAAAGCGGGCATCAACGTCCTGATTACGCCGGAGGCCGATACCAACGTCGGCTCGATCGAGTCGCTCAAGGAAGCGCGGTTGTGTGGCGATTTCTTCCGCGCGCACCGCGACCAGATCGACGGCGTGCTGGTGACGCTGCCCAACTTCGGTGATGAGCGCGCCATCGCCAACACGCTGCGCTACGCCGATCTGGATGTGCCCGTGCTGATTCACGCCTTCCCGGATGATCCCACCAAGATGGATCTGACGTATCGTCGTGACAGCTTCTGCGGCAAGATGAGCGCCTGTAACAACCTGCGGCAGTATGGCATCAAGTATTCGCTCACCAGCGGTCACACGATGGACCCGACCACCCCGGCTTTCATGAGCGATTTGCTGCAGTTCGCCGCAGTCTGCCGCATTGTGCGCGGGATGCGGACGGCGCGCATGGGCATGTTGGGTGCGCGTCCTGAGGCTTTCAAGACCGTGCGCTTCAGCGAAAAGCTGCTCGACCAGGCGGGCATCAGCGTCGAAACACTCGACCTCTCCGAAGTGTTCGGGCGGATCGAGCGGTTGACAGATGATGACCAGCGCGTGCAGGCCAAGAAGGCGTCAATCGTCGGTTATGCGCGCACGACCAACGTGCCCGATCTGTCGCTAATGCGCATGGCGAAGTTCGGCGTGGTGCTGGACGGCTGGATGGATGACAACGCGCTGGATGCGACGGCTATCCAGTGCTGGACTTCGATGGAGGAATATTTTGGCGTGGTGCCCTGCACGCTGATGAGCATGAGCAGCAACAAGCTCAACCCCTCGGCTTGCGAGACGGACATCGTGGGCGCGCTGGCGATGCTGGCGCTGCAACTGGCGAGCGGGAGGCCGTCGGCGCTGGTCGATTGGAACAACAACTACGGTGATGACCCCGACAAGGGCGTGGTCTTCCACTGCTCGAATCTGCCGAAGGATGTTTTTGTTGATGACATCCCGGTGATGGAATTCCAGGAGATCATCGCCAAGACAGTCGGGCAGGCCAACACGTTTGGCACGATCTACGGGCGCGTGAAGGAGAACCCCTTCACCTATCTGCGTATTTCCACCGACGACTTCAGCGGCAAGATCATCGCTTACACGGGCGAAGGCGTCTTCACCAACGACCCGCTGCAAACGTTCGGCGGCTACGGCGTCGTGCAGGTGCCGCGCTTCCAGGAGTTGCTGGCCTACATCTGTGAAAACGGCTACGAGCACCACGTCACGATCAATCAGGCGCGCGTCTCCGGCGCGGTGAACGAAGCTTTCAACAAGTACCTCGGTTGGGCGACGCACCTGCATAAGTAATCCAATAATGATGAGGCGCACGCCGTTGTGCGCCTCGTTTTCCTTCCCGTTAGCGGCGCTTAGCCAGGCTGCCAGGCGACTGATTCGCGGTTCTGGCTGCTCAACACGGTCTTCGTACCCGTTGCGACTTCAACCACATAGGTATTGCCAAAGCTTTCCGTGTAGGCGATAAAGCGGCCATCCGCAGACCAGACGGGTGGCTTGGTTGGCGTATTGATGTCACCAATTGGGTAGGCCACATCCGCAACCAGCACCTGCGGCTCACCTTCGCCCGGTGTGACCATCAAGAGATCGTAAATCAAGCGACTGCCATCCGCGCTGGAATACCAGTGCCAGAAT
>JAEUQX010000220.1 GCA_016788625.1 Anaerolineae bacterium | reverse complement strand
CGGCCTTCGGAGTACAACCGCCATCACTGTATCGCCACTTCGCCAGCCGCGCCGAGCTGCTGCGGGCGATCAACCTGCGAACGAACGAGGCTGTCGTGGAAGTGCTGCGGGCAGCGGCGTTAGAAGCGCCAGACGAGGCGGGCGAAGGGGTGCTGGCGCTGCTGCGGGCGTACCGCGCCTTCGCCCAGGCCAATCCGATGAGCATCACGCTGGCCTACAGTGCGCTGACGCCGGAGACACGCCCCGACCCGGCGCAGCTTGAGGCGCTCGCCCTGCCGCTCCAGGCGATCATGGCGCAGATCAGCGGCGAAGCGAACGCGCTGGCGGCGCTGCGGGGTGCCTGGGCGCTGGCGCACGGCTTCGTCATGCTGGAACTCAACGGGCAGTTCCAGCGCGGCGGCGACCTGGACGCGGCATTTGATCAGGCGGTACGGGCGTATATCGCGGGGTGGATGCGATAATACGCACCGGCTGAAAGCGGCTGCTACAAACCGCCCGGTCGCCGCGTGTGCCAGTCGGTGCTCTGCTCGTAGGCGTGACCGACGCGCAGAATCATCTCCTCGTGGAAGGCCTTACCCAGGATTTGCATCCCGATGGGCAGCCCGTGCCCGTCGAAACCACATGGGACGTTCAACCCGCAGATGCCCGCGAGGCTGGCGGGCAGCGTGAAGACATCTTCCAGGTACATTTGCAGCGGGTCGCTGCTGTTCTCACCGATTTTGAAGGCGGTCTTGGGCGTGGTCGGCGTGCAGATCACATCGACATGCTCGAAGGCGCGCTCGAAATCCTGTTTAATCAGCGTACGGACGGCCTGCGCCTTGCCATAATACGCATCGTAGTAGCCCGCTGAGAGCGCATAGGTGCCGAGCATGATACGCCGCTTGACCTCCGCGCCAAAGCCCTCGCCGCGCGTGGCCTTGTAGGTCGGCCACATCTCGCCCTTGTCCACCTTCGCGCCGAAGCGAATGCCATCGTAACGCGCGAGGTTGGCGCTGGCCTCCGCCGGAGCGATGATGTAGTAGACGGGCAGGCTGTACTGCGTATGCGGCAGGCTGATCTCGACCACCTGCGCGCCGAGAGATTCGAGATGGCGAATGGCCGCGCGCACGGCCTGCTCAACCTCCGGCTGAATCCCCTCGATGAAGTATTCTTTGGGGATGCCGACCTTCAAGCCCTTCACATCGCCTGTGAGGTGTGCGCTGTAATCCGGCACCGCGAGCGGCATGGTCGTCGCGTCCAGCGGGTCGTGCCCGGCGATGACTTGCAGCAACCGCGCAGTATCTTCAACGCTGCGCGCCAGCGGCCCAGCACCATCCAGCGACGAGCCAAACGCGACCAGCCCATAACGCGAGATGCGCCCATAACTGGCCTTGAGCGCCGCGATGCCGCAGAACGCCCCCGGCTGACGGATGCTGCCGCCCGTGTCTGTGCCCAGCGTCCCGGCTGCCAACCCCGCGCTGACAGCGGCCGCGCTGCCTCCACTGCTGCCACCCGGCACGCGCTCTGTATCCCAGGGATTGCGGGTGATCTGGTAGGCGGAGTTTTCGGTACTCGATCCCATCGCAAACTCATCGCAGTTGAGCTTGCCGAGCAGCACCGCCCCCGCCGCGCTCAGCCGCTCGACTGCCGTCGCGGAGAAGATCGGCTTGTAGCCCTTCAGGATTTTCGAGCCGCAGGTCGTCTCCACACCTGACGTCGAGAGCACATCCTTGATCGCCAGCGGGATGCCGAGCAGCGGCTTATCTTCACCAGCCGCGCGGGCAGTATCCGCCGCCTGTGCCGCTTGCAGCGCCTCATCTGGCGTCACGGTCAGGTAAGCCTGAAGCGTCGGGTCAAGCCGTTCGATACGGTCGAGATAAGCGCGGGTCAGCTCAACAGCGGAAAACTGGCGGGCACGCAGCCCGGCTAACGCAGCGGTGATGGTCAAGTCGGTCAGATGGGTCATTGTTGATCATCTTGAGTGAGTAGATACAGCGCCGCAAACTATACCATAGCCGCGCGGATGCGACAGCCCCGGCCTACTCCGCCAGCGGATCGGCGAAGACCTCGCGCAGCGGCAGGCTGAAACCGGGCAGCACATCGCCGCCGTCCAGCGCTTCGTTTTCCAGCAGAATCTGTTCATCGTCGGGCGTCAACATGATCGCCAGCCGCTTGGCCGGGTCTACGAGCCACACCATGCGCGTCCCGTTCGCCATGTAATACTGTGCCTTCTCCCGCAGCCCTTTGAGCGAATCATCGGGCGACTTAATTTCGACAGCCAGATCGGGCATCTGCGGAACGCTGCCTTCCGTCACACGCGGGCGATTCCCGGCGATGTAAGAGATGTCCGGGAGTCGGCTATTCTGGGTGTCGCCCGGCATCCGGTGGCGTGTTTCCACACTGACGCGCCCCAGCTTGCGTGTGATGACAAAGGTTCGTAACGCGCCGCCAATTATCAGTTGAATTTCGCCATGCTCTTCAGTGGGCCTTTTTTCGACGATCTCCCCATGAATCAGTTCCAGGAGGCGCTCTTGCTGTTCGGGCTGCGTCAGGAGCTGCTCAAACTCGTCCAGTGTAACCAGGCGTGGCTGTTCGATAATCATGTCAAACATTCCAACTCTACGCTGCCTGCATTATAGCCCATGTTCAGCGAACACTTACTCGACGTCGCTGTAGTAGTCGTCCACGACAATATGACGGCTGCGCGGCGGGCGTTTGTAGTGCACGTCCGGTGGCGGGCGCGGCGGCAGTTCCAGCGCCTTTGGAATCACGTCCTCATAAGGAATCAGGCCGAGCAGGTGGCGAATGCAGTTCAGCCGGGCGCGTTTCTTGTCGTCCGACTCGATCTGATACCAATGACATTCCGGGATGTCGGTATGCTGGAGCATCATGTCCTTGGTCTTGGAGTATTCCACCCAGCGCAGCCGCGTCTCCAGGTCCATCGGGCTGAGTTTCCAGCGGCGCGTCGGGTCTTTGGCGCGATCCTGAAAGCGGCGTTCCTGTTCGGCATCGCTGACCGAGAGGTAGTACTTCACCAGGATAATCCCCGACCGCACCAGCATCCGCTCGAATTCCGGGCACGAATGCAGAAACTCCCAGTATTCCGCGTCGGTGCAGAAGCCCATCACGCGCTCGACGCCCGCGCGGTTGTACCAACTGCGGTCGAAGATGACGATTTCCCCGGCGGCGGGCAAATGCTCCACATAGCGCTGAAAGTACCACTGCGTGCGTTCGCGGTCGGATGGCTTGCCAAGCGCTACCTGACGCACACCGCGCGGGTTGAGCGGTTCGGTGATACGCTGGATCACGCCGCCTTTGCCTGCCGCATCGCGCCCTTCGAAGATCAGCACAAGCCGCATCCCCTTCTGCTGAATCCAGTACTGGAGTTTGACGAGTTCAAATTGCAGCCGAGCCAGTTCTTTTTCGTAGAACTTATTCGTCAGGTCGCCCTTTGCCGAACCATTGGCTGAGGCACTTATGCCCTCAATCGGGAGTTTCCTGGCCTTCTGCTTTTTCGCCTCAGCAGCACCATCGACCTTCTGTTTCTTCATAGCGCCATGCTCCACAGTTAAAGAAAGCGAAACGGGCAGCGATGCGTGGTTTGATGCAATTGTTAATCGCAGATTTTAGCGCGTTTCGGGGGTATCAGAAACCGGGTATCGCCGCCAGCAGTCGGAGGAATGCGCCGTGCTTCTGCCGCGCGTCGGGGTTCGAGCGGGTGAAATAATACAGCGCACCGGGACCAACCCGGATCAGCGCGTTGATCACCAGCACAATCTTGTAGAGAAACGCCGTCAGTCGCCCGTAGTGCTTGCGGAAGAACTGTGTGCGCGCGCGGTACAGGCGAATCAGCGTCTCGACCTTGACGGCCTTGCTGCTGCCGCCCCACAGATGTACGGTTTCAACTTCCGGCGTGAAGTAAACCGGCCAGCCCGCCGCCTTGAAGCGGTAGCACCAATCGACCTCTTCCGAATACATGAAGAACGCCTCATCCATCAGGCCGACCTGGCGCACCACCTCGGCACGCGCCAGCATGAACGCGCCCATGATCACATCGACGACGCGCACATCGTTATAGTCCCAGTCGGTCATCATGTAGCGGCCAAAGATCTTGCTGCGCGACAGCAGTTTATCCAGCCCGAAGGCGATGAATACCTCGGTGAGCAGCGTGGGAAACATCGCGCAGGATGGCTGCAAACGGCCATCTTCGTAGAGCAGCTTACAGCCTGCCATGCCCGCATCCGCGTGGGCGTCCATGAAGCGCACCATCGCGTCAATCGTGTTCTCCTTGACGAAGGCGTCGCTGTTGAGCAGCAGGATATAGCGCCCCTGGCAGACACGCATGGCCTGGTTGTTGGCACGCGCGAAACCAACATTGTCTGTATTGGCGATCAGCTTCACATCCGGGAAGTCGCGCCGCAGCACGTCTGGGCTGCCATCACTGGAGGCGTTGTCCACCACGTAGATCTCATAACTGACCTGCTTGACCGTCTCCTGGACGCAGCGCAGGCATTTCGCCAGCAGGTCTTTGGTGTTCCAGTTGACGATGATGATCGAAACATCGGTCATGTGCAGCTCCCGGTGTGGTGCAAAACCTGATGGAATCTTGGTCAGACCACCTTGCTCTGGCCTTAAGCGGCGGCTCTGTTACAATCTCCATCCGCGCAGAAAAGTACCGTGAAAAAGGATCTGAAATATGGCAAGGCCCAGCATTATTGTACATGGCGGCGCAGGCGCGTGGCTGAACTTTGACGAGGCCGCCGTGCAGAATGGCGTGCGCGAGGCGGCTGCCGCCGGGTGGGAGGTGCTGCGGCGCGGCGCTTCAGCGCTGGAGGCGGTCGAAGCAGCGACCATCATCCTGGAAGATAATCCCCTGTTCGACGCGGGCATCGGCAGCTTCCTCAACGAGCAGGGTGAGGTGGAAATGGATGCGCTGCTGACCGACGGGCGCGAGATTCGTTTTGGCGCGGTAGCCGGAGTTAAGCGCGTGCGTCACCCGATCACGCTGGCGCGGCTGGTGCTGACCCGCACGGAGAACTGCTTCTTCGTCGGCGAGGGCGCAGATGCCCTGGCAGCGCAGTTGGGAATGCCGCTGGTAGCGAATGTCGAGATGATCTCCGAGAGTGAGTGGCAGCTTTTCCGCCAGCGTCACGAACGGATGCAGCCGCGCACAGGGCTGGGCACCGCGACAGGCACGGGCACAGTGGGCGCGGTGGCCGTCGATCTGGCTGGACACATCGCCAGCGCGACCTCGACGGGGGGCACGCCGGACAAGAAGAAGGGGCGCGTGGGCGACTCGCCAATCTTTGGTGCGGGCGGCTATGCCGACGACCAACTCGGCGCAGCCAGCGCGACAGGCGTGGGCGAAAACATCATGCGCTTTTTCCTGAGCAAAGCGGCGGTCGATGCACTGGCACAGCAGGACGCCCGGGGCGCGGCACAGGCGGCACTAACCTTCCTGGAAGCGCGCATTCCGAACCCTGAGGCCGGGGTAATCGTGGTTAAAGCGAATGGAGATGTAGGCGCGGCGCACAGCACCAACGCCATGCCTATCGCCTGGGCAGACGCCGACGGGAACATTCACACGGCGATGCGGAGCGGGTGAGTAATGCGTGATGCGTGAAAGACAGAAGATTTCGCCACAGAGGAAATGTGGATTTGTAGAGACACGACATGTTGTGTCCGTCTGGCATAGTATTTGACTCAGGTGAGTTCTTTAGAACAGGCGCAGACGAATTAAGCTGAAATTCAGCAGAGGGACGCGGAGATCATGACCATCGAATCACAGAAAGACCTGGTTGGGCTGCTGCGGATTGGCAAGGTCGTCGGCCTGACGCTCAAGGCGATGAT
>JAEUQX010000217.1 GCA_016788625.1 Anaerolineae bacterium | reverse complement strand
GGGCGCGAACGGCGCGGCGCTGATCAAGGATGGCGACACAATTTTGCACCACTGCAACACTGGCGCGCTGGCAACCGTCGATTACGGGACGGCGCTGGGCGTGGTGCGCGCAGCCTTTGAACAGGGCAAGAAAATTCATGTACTGCTAGACGAGACGCGCCCCAGGCTGCAAGGCGCGCGGTTGAGCGCCTGGGAAATGGAACATCTCGGCGTGAGCTACGACATCCTGCCGGACACAGCGGCAGGTTACTACATGCAGAAGGGTGAGATCAAGATTGTGCTGGTTGGCGCTGATCGTGTGGCAGCCAATGGCGACTTCGCCAACAAGATCGGCACCTACCAGATCGCCGTTCTGGCGAAAGAGAACGGCATCCCCTTCTATACCGTCGCACCAACCTCAACGATTGATCTCGCGCTGGCGAGCGGGGCGGAAATCCCCATCGAAGAACGCGATAAGAGCGAGGTCTTGACACCCTACGGCAACCCGATTACTCCCGCGCATTTCCACGCCCGCAACCCGGCATTCGATGTCACGCCTAACCGCTACCTGTCAGGCATTATCACCGAAAACGGCATTGCCCGCCCGCCGTTCACTGAAAGCCTTCGGCGCGTAGTGGCTGGCGAACAGGTCTAGATTCACACCACCCGGGTGGAGCGCCAGAACACACCGGCCTCCACCCTGCCCTCTCTCCGCAAGCCATCCGCCCCGTTGACATAAACGCCCGTTTGGGTGTACGTTATATTCACAACGTTCACAACTTTCTAAACGCAATGAACACTAAGGAGGCGTGATGGAAGACAGAACGAAACGCAATGTCATGATTTCGGCGGTCATCATCGCCGTGATTTACGGGGTCGGCTGCCGTCTGGTCTTTGGTTCGACCTTCACCAGCAGTTTCCTCCGCACGCTCAGCAACGGATTCCTGATCGTCATGCCCATTGCTCTGGGCGCGCTGACGGTATACCTACTGCGCAACAGACCGATAAAGACGCTGGTCGAAGCAATCGCTGTACCATTCGTGCCCAGCATGATCCTGATGCTCGGCGTGGTCATCATCAACCTGGAAGCGACAATCTGCGTCATCATGGCCTCACCGCTCTTCCTGATCATGAGTTCCGTCGGCGGCGCGGTGATGTACCTTATGCTGCGGGCAGCAAAACACTATGGCATCGGACAGCGCACTCAGCAGACTGTCCTCGCGCTGGTGCTGATCATTCCCTATCTGGTCACACCACTCGGTCGGGACACAACCCCACTGACGCGCAGTGTTGTCAACCGGGTCGAGGTAAACGCCGATGCCGATGCAATCTGGGCGCAGATCATCCGCGTACCAGAAATCAGCGAGGCCGAGCAGCGCTTCAGTCTGTTTCATGTGATGGGCATCCCCCGACCGCTGGAGGCCACGTTGGAAGGAAATGGCGTGGGCGCGGTGCGGCACGGCATTTTCGAGTATGGGCTGAGCTTCGAAGAACGCATAACCGAGTGGCAGCCCGGTATGGTGATCGAATTCGACATTGATGTCGAGCCGTCGGCGCTCGTCCCTGCCCCGCTGACCGAAATCGGAGGCCGTCACTTCGATGTGCTGGCCGCGCGCTACGAGATCGAGCCGCTTAACGACGGCCGTTCCATCCTGCACCTGAAGAGTACCTACCAACTCACGACCGAGATCAACTTCTACGCCAGCCTGTGGGCAGACCTGATCATGCAGGACTTTCAGCAGTATGTGCTGGAGATCGTGAAACGGCGGGCAGAAGCAGGTAGCGCCTAACTCGACGCGGCTCAGTACACCAGCAAGATGAGAATGGTGGACAGACCCGGCGGCGCCGTGTGTCCCTACAAGTGCCTGTCAGGCTAAATTTGCTGGACGGCCAGCTATGGCGCACAAGCAGCCTTCACAGCACCATACTCTCGCAACAAATCACTGTTCAAGCACAGATATTGAACGGTCATAATCAAGTCGTTATACTCTCAACCGGAGTTTACCCAAAGCTGTATGGATGTTTGAGAGGATAACCGAATATGAAAACACGTTTTCTTGTGCTGTTAGTATTGCTCGCTGCCCTGGTCGGCGTTATGCCATCCTTGGCCCAAACGCCGGACGCCGAAACACTCGTCATCACATCGCTGAGTGACCTGCAAAGCTTCGATCCACACATCGGCTATGACACTGTGACGTGGTTCACCTACCCGCTGGTCTATCGCGGTCTCGTGGGACTCGATTCATCCGGTGAACCCTCGCCCGAACTGGCTGAATCGTGGACGATCAGTGAAGACGGCATGACCTACACATTTGTGCTGCGCGACGGCATCATGTTCAGCAATGGCCGCGCCATCACCGCTGAGGACATCAAGTACTCGTTCACGCGCCTGCAAAGCCCGGATACAGCCTCACCGACCGCCTATATGTTTGATATGGTCGAAGGCACTGCCGAGTACATTGCAGGCGATGCGACCGAAATCAGCGGTATAACCGTTGTCGATGAAAAGACAGTTGAGTTTAAACTGGCGCGTCCGGAGTGGACGCTGATGAAGCGCTTCGCCCTGCCACCTGGCATGATCGTTGCGCGCGAGCAGGTTGAGGGCGCAGAAAACTTTGCTCGTGAACCACTTGGTGCGGGGCCGTTCGTGCTGGACTCGTGGGAAAGCGGCGTGCGCCTGAGCTTCAGCGCCAACCCCAACTATTGGCGAGAATCGCCTGCTTATAGCAAGGTCGTGATTGATCTCGCGATAGACCCAACGGTTGGCGCGCTGCGGATCGAAAGTGGTGAAGCCGACCTGATGGTAGACCCGATCAGCAATTCCGACTACCCGCGCGTGGCAACAGACCCGGCACTGGCCGAAAATCTGGTACTCAGCGTCGGTTTCCCCAATACGCAGTATATCATCCCCAATGTGCGCCAAGGCCCGTTTAGCGATCTGCGCGTGCGCGAGGCGCTCAACATCGCCATTGATCGCGAACGGCTGGTCACCATTTACAACAATCGCGCTATCCCCGCGGCTGGCCCCGTCCCGAACAATGTTGACGGTGACAATGCCGATCTCAGTGTCCCATTTGACCCTGAACGCGCCAAAACGCTTCTGGCCGAAGCAGGCTTCGCGGATGGATTTAGCGTAAGCGTGCTGCTGACAACCGACCCGGTTGACAGCGCGGTGATGCAAGCTGTTGCGGAAGATTGGGCAGCAGTCGGCGTTACCCTCGAACTGCGACCTGTCGAGTTCGCGCAGTGGTTGGATGTTGCCTACAGCAGCCCGGAAGAAGTCGACCTATTCTACATCGGCTGGTTCATGGATTACCTTGATCCGTCGAATGTCTTCGAACCGCTGCTGACCTGCGCAGGTTCATTCAACCCCGGCGCTTACTGCAATGCCGACATCGACGCAGCTTTCGCGGCAACAAAAGAACTGCCCCCGGGAGATGCGCGCTGGCAGGCATTCAGCGATCTGGAAGCGCTTGCCGTCGCAGACGTGGCGAACATGTACCTCGTCCATGTTCAGCAGTACTTCTATCACAGCGCCCGGCTTGACAATGTGACTGCTCATCCAGCATCACAGATTGATCTGGACGCGATCACCTTCAAATAGGCATTAATCGGCATAATCGGCATCGAGATGGGCTTTGAAGCCTGTCTCGATGCCATCTGATACCCGCTCGAATGAGCTACAACCTGCGCGGCGATACAATCCACGAAACAACAGGCATTCCGGAACAAGTATCAACTTGTGGTCTCGTCCCAGAAATCAGGCGGCAGATCAAGCGGGCGCGCGGGACGCTCACTCGTCAGGCGTAATTCACCATTTTCCACCTGCATTAGCGCCGTATAGGTCGGGTAGTCCGCGCTGTGACGGAACTGCCACTCGCCGATGCTCCACAACCGCAGTCGCTCACCCACGCGGTTGACCGTGACGACAAAAGGCAGGCGTTCGTAGAGGGCACGGATGAGCGTCTCTCCCGCCCCCACCTCCGCGCGGCGCGCCAGCATCCCCAGCGCGTTCTGCAGCCGCTTCGTGAAGATTGCACCGCGAAAAGACCAGATCTGCCGCGGCGGGTTAGGCAGCTGCAGCAAAGGCGCGATTGCCAGTGGTTCATCGGCGCGCACCTCGTCGAGCAGCAGGCAGGTAGGCTGCCGTTCCAGCGCCCGAGCGATCTGCTCACCAAACGTGACACCAGGTCGTGAACCGAGCGGCCACTGTACCACCAACCGTTCCGCACCCGCTGGCAGGAACAACTCACCCGCTCGCTCGACCGCGATCAGCTTATCCGATGCCGTCAGCGCATTCGCAAGCACGCTGAGCAGGGTCGTCTTGCCAGACACCGGTTCGCCCACAATCATCAACCCGTGTGGTGAAGCAACCAGCGCCCTGAGAAAGCGCGCCCCTGACTCCGTGAACAGCCCCTGCTCGATCAGCGCTTCCCACGTCGGCAGCACGGGGGGATGCACACGAATATCAGCCGTGAGCTGCGTCGTCACAGGCGGTGCGGCCAGATTAACGCTGATGCGGCGATCACCTGCCGCGAGTCCGAATTCCATCACAGGCTGGTCATCACGCAGTTCCGCCCCGGCATCCATCAACAGGCGATTGATTACCCGACGAAAGTGCTGGGCGTCCTGGAAGATGGGGCCGAGCGCCGTCAGTTCACCCTGCTCATAACGCACCGCCGCCCGGTCGATACCCTCAAGCGAGATACTGGTCACGCGCGGATCGAGAAAATACGGGTCAAGGGGGCCGTAACCAAACAAATCACTGTATACCCGCGCGATCAGATCGGCCTTGGCCTGTGGCGCAAGCTGCACCGACTCGACCGAGAGCAGATAGTCGGTTGTCGCCAGCACGAGTTTCAGGCGCTTTGTGGGCGTGTCGGCCTCGCGCAGTTCCGGCGAATCGACGCCATGTTCCTCAATGAACGCTGCTTCGATGCGTTCGGCCAAAGCGGCGAACGAGATCATACGTCCGCCCATCTGCGCGGAGATGAACTGCGGTTCGCGCCCCTTGTCAGCGTCGCGGCGCGGGCGAAAATCGTCGTGCTGATCGCTCATGCTGCATTCCTCACGCTAAGCTGCTCAAATCAATAGGTTGGAGGTCGGGGTTATCGTTGGGTTTTCGTCCCAGCTTAGGCATGTCGTACCAATGGTCGCCCAGCTTTACTCGCACCACATCCATCGTGAAATCGGTGTTAACATCTTCAGCATTCCGCAGCAATGTTGAACCCACACCATAAAGATCGACCGGCACGTTGTCACGCTCAAAACGGTCGATCTTCTGCGCGGTAAAACCGCCGCTCACCACGATCTTGACGTTCTGGCAATAGGCCTTGGCCGCATCCAGCCATTCGGCTGGCACGTCCCAACCCTCCCAGGCCTGATTGAGCGCCGCGCGCACGACGCGTACCAGCGCGGGGTTCACGCCCGTGCCCGCAGCAGGCGGCAGCGATACATCGCGCATGTTCGCGCTGGTATCGAGCCGCACGCCGAACAGCGTCCAGCGGCGCTGTGCCTGATCGTCACCCGCTTGCAGCGCCGCCAGGTAGCGCGGCCAATACGCCTGCAGAACAGCCAGCGATTCCCGAACAGTGTCGTTATTGAAATCAACCAACGCGACACGCGGCACGTCTACCGGAATATGCTCGGCAAAAGCCAGCATCGCTTCTGCGGTATCCGCCATGAAGCAGGCGATTAGCGCGTGCGGCACCGTACCGCCACCGCGCCCACCCCACCACAGCGCCTGGGCATCCGTGCTGACCAGCGGCGCCACTTTACTACCGAAATCGTGGTTATAGCGCTGCACGGCTAACCAGTAAGCATAACCATCGGTAGACTGCACCTCCGGCAAATCGAAGCGCGCCGGAAAAAACAGGACGGGCTTTCCGCGCGCGGCCAGCAGTGTGTTATAGACATTGGTGGCAATGCGGCTGGCGCGGGTCAGGATGCCCAGGATCGGTGTTTCCAAAAGCGCGAAATCACGATAGCGACCCCAGATTTTCAGGACTGGCTGCACAGCTTCCGTATCGCCGGAAAAACGCGTAATGACACCATCTTCGACCGCTTCAACCCGCAGGTGATGCGCCGTCTCGACAAACGAGTCACCCACGAAATATCCTGTAGCTGCGCGCAGCATCGCTAACGCGACATCCACGCCCGCGACCAGGGCGAGCGGTGAACGGCGGTTGAATATCTGCGCTTCAACTTCAATATCGCCAATCGGAATGCCGCGCGGGTCAACAGACAGATCACGCGGATTCTGCCCAGCAAAAACGCTGCCCGCTGCAGTATATCCTGCCAGCACACGCACAACATTGTCAAAGTATTTATCGCTATAGAAGCCGCGCCGCAGCCCATCGCTATCCAGTTTCAGGAGGTGGGCGGGAATGCGCTGATGATCAAATAACGCCATTGAATGACCTGACCTTCAATACCTAAAATTAATTCTACAACGCCGATTTTCGCTGTGGTATACTACTTATTTGCTTCCGTCCGGTCTCTGCGAAGGAATTCCCCGTATATGGATATTATCGTAACAGGTTCGATTGCGTATGACTACATCATGCGCTTCCCTGGCCGTTTCAGCGAACATCTGCTGCAAGATCAACTGCACCAGATCAGCGTTAGCTTCCTGGTGGAGGACATGACCAAGCAGTGGGGTGGCGTGGCGGCCAACATCGCCTACACGATGGGACTGCTGGGACTGCGCCCGAAATTGTTCGGCACGGTAGGTCGCGATTTCGGGGATTACCGCAACTGGCTGGAACGCGCGGGCGTTGATACCAGCACAGTCCGCCAGATTGATGAGGTTTTTACGGCCTCATTCTTCGTCAACACCGATCTCGATCACAACCAGATCGCGTCCTTCTACAGTGGAGCGATGGCGTTGGCAAAGAATTACACCCTGGCGGATGTCCACAGCGGCACGCCCGATATGGTGGTGATTTCCCCCAACGACCCACAGGCGATGATGAACCTGGCGAAAGAATGCCGTGAGCGCGGCATTCGTTTCATCTACGATCCCAGCCAGCAGGTGGCGCGCCTGAACGGCGATCAGTTGTGGCACGACCTGCAGGGCGCATACGCCATGGTCGTCAACGCCTACGAAGCCGAGATCATCTGCAAGAAAGCTGAAAAGACGCTGGAAGATCTGCGTCAGGCCGTCGATGTGCTGGTCGTCACACAGGGTAAACGCGGCTCGCATATTTATCAGAACGGCGAACTGACCGAAGTGCCCGTCTTCCCCACCGACAAGATCATCGACCCGACCGGCCTTGGCGACGCCTTCCGCGCCGGGCTGCTGCGCGGCATCGCAGCGGGGATGTCGTGGACGCTCTCGGCGGAACTCGGCTCGCTGTGCGCAGCCTACGCCCTGGAGCGCGTCGGAACGCAAAGTCACCATTTCACCCTTCCAGAGTTCATCGCCCGCTTCCGCAGCGAATTCAACGACGAGGGCGCACTCGATATACTGCTGCAACCCGCAGCGCAAGCATAGCGCAAGGGTATCTGAAGCCATGATGGTCTGCGCTGCCGTGCCCATTGATGGCGCGAGCGTAGTGCAATCGTCCGTTTTACTATCGACTCAAGGGTGATACAATCCACCCGTTTTGACGCCCGAAAGGTTTGCTGAGGAGAAGCAATGACTGTTCAACACGATGTGAAAAATCTCGACCTCGCCACTGGCGGCCGCTACCGCATTGAGTGGGCCGAGCAGGAAATGCCCGTGCTGCGCGCCATCCGCGAGCGTTTTGAACGCGAGAAGCCCCTGCAGGGCCTGCGCGTCTCGGCCTGCCTGCACGTTACCACCGAGACGGCTAACCTGATGCATACACTCCAGGCGGGTGGCGCGGATGTGGTGCTGTGCGCCTCCAACCCGCTCTCGACGCAGGATGATGTCGCCGCGTCGCTGGTCTCCAACTACGAAATCCCGGTCTACGCCATCAAGGGCGAAGACAACGAAACCTATTACGAACACATCACCGCCGCGCTGGATCACAAGCCGCACATGACGATGGATGACGGCGCTGATCTGGTGAGTGTCATCCACAAGACCCGCCGCGAACTGCTCGAAACCATTGTGGGCGGCACGGAAGAGACGACAACGGGCGTCATCCGCCTGCGCGCGATGGCGAAAGATGGCGCGCTGGAATTCCCGATCATCGCCGTCAACGACAGCGACACCAAGCATCTCTTTGACAATCGCTATGGCACCGGGCAGAGCACGATTGACGGTATCGTCCGCGCCACCAACATCCTGCTGGCAGGCCGCACGATCGTCGTAGCGGGCTACGGCTGGTGCAGCCGAGGTATCGCCAGCCGCGCGCGCGGCATGGGTGCGAACGTCGTCGTCACCGAGATCGACCCGATGCGCGCTCTGGAAGCCGTGATGGACGGCTACATGGTCATGCCGATGATCAATGCCGCCCCAATTGGCGACATCTTCATCACTGCGACGGGCGACAAGAACGTGATCGACGAACAGCACATGGTCGCCATGAAGAGCGGCGCGATCATGGCAAACTCCGGCCACTTCAATGTCGAGATCAACATTCCAGCGCTCGAACAAATGGCGGGCAAGCCCAAGCTGGTGCGCCCGTTCGTCGAAGAATACCGCCTCGGCAACAAGTCGCTCTACCTGCTGGGTGAAGGCCGACTGATCAATCTGGCCGCCGCTGAAGGCCACCCGGCCAGCGTGATGGACATGAGCTTTGCTAACCAGGCGCTGGGCGCGGAATACATGGCGAAGAACGCCAGCGCGATGCAGCCGCAGGTTTACACCATCCCCGCAGAAATCGACCGCGAAATCGCACGGCTCAAGCTGGAAGCGATGGGCGTCAAAATCGATGTACTCACGCCTGAGCAGGAAGCCTATCTGAGCCAGTGGGAAGAAGGCACCTAGTCCAGAAGTGAAAACTTCTGAACCAGGGCAGATAGAAGGAGACCGTCATGAAAAGATTGATCCCTGTTAGTGTTGTGCTGCTCGTCGCGCTAATGCTGCTCCTGAGCGGCACGAGTGTGATGGCGCAGGGCGGTAACGCCCTCATCCGCTTCGTCCACGCCATTCCCGGCGCGTCCCCCGTCGATGTCTACACCGATGGGCAGCTCACCGGCAGCGGGCTGGCATTCGGCAGCGCGACCACATATGCGACTATCCCGGCAGGCGACCGTCAGTTGACCGTCACCGTAGCCGGCTCGACCACGCCGATCTGGCAGCAAACCGTGAGCGCGGCCAATGGCTCGGCGCTGACCCTGGTTGCCGCCACCGCCTCCAGCCCCAACTTCCTGGTCTACCAGGACGACTTGAACACCGTTGGGCTGGGCAAGGCGCGTCTGACGGCCATCCATGCCATCAGCGGCGGCCCGACCGTTGACCTGCTGCTCAGCGATGGTCGCCCGGTCATTCCGGGTCTGGAGTTCGGCAAGCAGGCGGGCACGCTCGATGTGCCGACCTTCGCCTACGACCTGGCCGTCGTGCCAGCAGGTCAGGGTGTTGATCAGGCGCTGCTGAGCGCCAATAGTGTCGCATTGGTGACAGGCACGTCCTACATGCTGGTTGTTTACGGCACGCCGGACGCCCCTCAGGCCATGGCGCTGGCCGCTCCGACTGCTGCGGAAGCCCCCGGCGGTTTCGTGCGGGTGATGCACGGCGTCGTTGGCGCACCCGCAGTTGACGTGTATGTCAACGATACACTGGCCATACCGGCGCTCGATGTGGCCGGTTTCACGCAGCACCTGGCGATTCCGGCAGGCACATATGATGTCGCGCTGCGGGCGGCAGGTTCAAGCGAGAACCTGACCAGCGCATCGCTGACGGTCGAAACGGGCAAGGCTGTGACGGTAGCAGCTCTGGGTACCCCTGCTGACCTGCGCGTCAACGTCTTCGAAGATGACATCGCGGGCATTGAAGCGGGTCAGGCGCGGTTGGCGCTGATCAACGGCTTGCCCGATGCGGACAGCCTGGGCGCAACGCTGACTGACGGCACCTCTCTGGCGAGCGGTCTGGCCTTCGGCAGCGTGGGCGATGCCGTGAGTATCGCACCGAGCAGCACGAGCATCACCCTGAGCGCGGGCGAAATCAACAGCCAGATTGCGGCGACCAACTTCTATGGTGGCGTCTACTACAACCTGCTGGCGCTGAATGATGGCGGCCAGACTCGTCTGGTGATCGCGCCGACCAGTCTCGCGCAGGGCATCGCCAGCGCGCCGGGCGCTGCGGCAGCCGTTGTTGCCGTGCAGCCAACCGCAGCACCTGTGCAGCCAACAGTCGCCCCGCCACCCGCCGATCCGGCTGTGGTGCTGCCTACTGTGACCCCTGCTCCGGCTACCACTGGCGGCACAGGCATAACCGGGCGCGTCTTCAACCTGAACGCCGATAGCAACCTGCAACTCCGCCAGTATCCCAGCAGCGAGGCACTCTCGCTGGCAACGGTACCGCCGAATACGGTACTCGTGGTGAATGGGCGCGATGGTGAGATTGTGACCATCCCCAACAGCGCCACCCCGGTTGCGCCGCAGGGTTATGTCTACACTGACCCCGCCAGCCTGCTGACGGAAGATCAGGATCTCGACCCGGCGACGACCTGGATTAATGTGACCTATACCACGCCCGACGGCGGCGCGATCACGGCCTGGGCCAGCGCGATCTATGTGGATGTCCGCAACGAGCGCGGTGACCGCGTCCTGCTCAAGAACCTGCCAACCGTCGCGGCTAACACACCGGGCGATACGGTCAACACTGCCGTCACGCCGCCGCCTGTCGCGTCTGATCGCGTGGCTGCTACCGTGTTCAACCTTAACCCCGGCGTCAACCTGAACATCCGTCGTATTGCCGACTCCAACGGTGAAGTGCTGGCGCGCGTCACCAACGGCACAGTGATGGAGTTCCTGGGCATCAAGGAAGATCGCCAGTGGGTCTTCGTCCGCTACCTGCCGCCGGAAGGTGGTTCGGTGACGGGCTGGGTGTCGGCGCTGTACGTGCAGTTCAGCTTCAACAGCCGCCTGATCAACCTCGAAGAAATGGAAACCCGCGAACTGCTGGTCATCACCCCGGATGACGCACGCGGCGAAGTGGATGCCAGTTCGATCACCGTCGCCATTCCCACCGTTGACCCGGTGAAGGATGCCTATGTCGCCGTCGTCGTCCTCGACCCCGGCTCGAACCTCAACCTGCGTCGCAACCCGGATTCGAACTCCGAGGTACTCGCGCAAATTCCGAGCGGCACGCAGCTCCTGGTGACTGCCCGCACGGGCGACGAACGCTGGCTCAATGTGACCTTCGAGGGTACATCCGGCTGGATCGCCGCACGCACCGATACGGCTGTGTTCGTCCGCATCACGCTGAACGGTCGCCCTGCTGAACTAGCCGCTGTGCCTGTGCAGGCTGGCGACACCACAACGCCTGTCACACCAGGTGCCAGCACGCCCGTCCCAGGCCCGACCGCGACAGGGGAACTGCCGCTGACCAACATTCCTGTGCGCGTCACCGACGTGACCGTGCAGATGACCGGTTCGCCGGGTGGCAACGCCGACGGACTGCCCCTTATCTTCCAGGGACAGGAAGCTACGCTGCTCTTCACGGACGGCCAGTTCAGCTACATCGAACTGCCGGACACGACACGCGGTTGGGTGCCTGCTGGTGCGGTGCAGCCGCGCTAAGCGTCTGGCCTATACGCACGCTCTCTGGGGGTGAGCAACACCCGCATGAAGCGAAAGTCAGTTTGGATTAGAAGCCATCGAGAGTCCTGCGAACCACCCGTTTGCAGGACTTTTTCGTTAAACGGAATGCACGGGTATGCCTGTACAATCGAGGGCATAACAGAACGTTCTCATGTTGGGCAAGGGGTAGGATGATGAACATCACACAGCGCTGGATGCTGATACTGCTCGGACTCTTCATCCTGGCTGGCTGCGGCACAGCTCAAGGAATAGTGCCGAGCGCAACCCCTGAATCCAGCACGGCAACGCTCACCCCCGCTCCTACAGTGTCGCTGAGTCCAACCTCCGACCCCAATGCCAGGCCCGCCAGCGTTCGCGTGGTCAACGCCGCGCCCACCGCGCCCGCACTCAACCTGATGGTCGGCTTCTTCAGCGTCGCTACTAATCTCGCCTACGGGCAGTATTCCGAAGTGACACCGTTTGAACCCGGCGAATACGATGCCAGCGTGACGGTCAGCGGTTCGCTGCAGAACAGTCCTGCCCTGCTCAACCGACCCGTAGTGCTGGAAAGTGGCAGATCGTACTTGTTGCTCATTCATGGGAATGGCGACCAACTACATATCTCAAACCTGCCGGAGACGGTACAGGCGGTCAATACCGACGAGAGCGCTATCGCCGTGATCAATCTGATCAGCGACGATGGCGACGACATCAGCCTGTGGCGCGATGGCGAGGCGTTAACGCCACCGCTCAACCTCGGCGCAGAAACCTCGGGACCTGTTGTAGCAGCGGGCAGCACAACACTAGAGATACGCGGCGGAGACCAAGCGCTGCTGGAGTACCCGATTGATCTGGAAGAACGGCAGCAGTATACCCTCATTCTGACGGGCACACGCACTGTGCCTTCCATCGTCAGCATTGCTGTCAACGCGCCAGGACGCGGACAGGCGCGCGCGCTGCACGCGGCACAAGGTCTGAACGCGCTCGACATTTACCTGAACGATCAACTGCTCAACGGTGGTATCGAATACGGGCGTCCTACGACGCGGGCGCAGATCACCTCTGGCAACTATCAACTGAGTGTCTACCCGGCAGGCAGTGACCGCGCATTGACAGCAGCGCTCTATGAGGACTCGATCACGCTGCCAGCCGAGACGAACAGCGCCCTGGTCGTGATGGGAACAGAGACGAACCTGCAAGTGGCGATCTTTAACGAAGACCTGTCGCCTACGCCTCCCGGACAGGCGCGCGTCGACTTCCTGAACACGCTGCCAGGCACCCCCAGCCTGCAGATTGAGAGGCTCGGCGGGATGCTGCCCAGGACACCAGTCCTCACATTTGGAGCAGCGCCTGAGTCACTGACTTTCACCAGCGGCAGCTATTCGTTCGCGATGTCGGGCGCGGACAGCAGCGGCACGCCGATCACGGTCGAAACCGTAGAGAATATCCAGCTTGAACAAGGGCAGCGATACCTCTACCTGATCACAGGGCGGCTGGATAACAACCCGCTGATTCTGAGTGATAATGTCGGCATCGAAGAAGCCGCGCTTGCGGGCCAAAACGCAGCCGAAGATGCGGCAGTTCGCTTCATCAACGCGGCGGGTGAACAAAACCCAATTGATATCACGCTGAATGGGACAACCCTGATCAACGCTCTGAACTATGGCAAAGGCAGCGGCTTGCTATCCGTCAGCGCCGGGGGCACAACCATCGAGGCGCGGCGCGGCGGCACGGCGCTGGCAGCGTTGGACACCGCCCTGGATGCGAGGACACGTTATACGGCCGTGATTTATGGCTACGAATCGTCTGGTCTGCGCATCCTGCTGCTGAATGACAGCGAGATCAGCGCCAGCGGCGATATTCCGCACGTTCGGTTGATCCAGGTCAGCCCAGACGCAACTGTTCTGCTCGGCCTGGGCTATTCTGAACCAACGAGCGACACCGAGATGAGCGACCTGCGCCGCTCGCTGCTGCCGGCTGTACAGCAGTCGCTGGGCGGCATTGAGGGCGGCAGTGCTTCGGGTATCGTCCTGATGCCATCGGGCACATTCGATATTTATGTGATTGATACGCCAAACGAACAAGTGGCCGCGATTATTCCGGTAATTTCCCTGCAAGGTAACGCGCATTATGATGTAGTCGCCTATCAGGAAGAGAACAGCATCCGGGTGCAGGCCTTCGCGCTGCCGTACCCGGCATTTTCGACCGATGGATAAGCGGAACGCGGCCTGCATAATCGTCGCGCGTCATCGAACAAACATGAGGCAGCACCATTGCGCATTCTGATCACCGGGGTTGGCGGGTTCGTCGGGGGGCATCTTGCGACTTACCTGCTGGACAACGACCCACTCATCGAGATTCACGGTACTACGCTTAACCTGGAACAGAAGGTTGGCGACAGTCGCATCCGCGTTCATGCGCTGGACTTGCGCGACGAGCAGGCGGTACGACAGCTCATCGAAGATGTCGAGCCAGATCACATCTATCATCTCGCGGCACAGTCGTCGCCGCGCCGTTCGTTCGTCATCCCCTGGGAGACGCTGGAGAACAACATCCGCGCGCAGTTGAACCTGATCCTGGCGTGCATTCACTCGAACCTGACGCCGAGACTGCTGATCGTCAGTTCAGCAGAAATCTATGGCCCGGTCGCCCCTGACCAACAGCCGATTCATGAAGACCTGCCACTGAGACCTACCAATCCGTATGGTGTCAGCAAGGTCACACAGGATATGCTGGCGCTGCAATATTACCTGAGCCACAAGCTGCCAATCCTGCGCGTGCGTCCTTTCAACCACATCGGCACGGGGCAAAGTGAAGGTTTTGTCGCCACAGATTTCGCCAAACAGATCGCCAGAATCGAGGCCGGATTGCAAGCGCCTGTGATGGTTGTTGGCAATCTGGGGGCAGAACGCGACTTCACCGATGTGCGCGATATGGTGCGTGCCTACGGCCTGATTATGACGCAGGGACACAGCGGCGCGGTATACAACGTGGCGAGCGGCGAGACGCACAGTATCCGCGAACTGCTCGACACCCTGCTGCGCCACAGCACCATGCCCATTGAGGTACAGGTAGACCCAGCTCGCATGATGCCGATTGATGTGCCCATCATCCGAGGCGACAGCAGCAAACTGCGCGCGGCCACTGGTTGGCAGCCGACTATTCCCTTCGAGCAAACACTGCGCGATGTGCTGGATGACTGGCGCGTGCGCGTGCGGGAACAGCGCTGACGGCGGCAAAACGCCCATTTACGGCAGGAAACCTGGCGTTATACTGAGTCAATCTTTCGCATTCTGGAGAATCACCTAACTATGAAAAAACGCGCCTTCATCACAGGAATCACCGGGCAGGATGGTTCATACCTGGCCGAATTCCTGCTCAGTCGAGGCTATGATGTGTTCGGGCTGGTGCGCCGGACAAGCACCGTGAATTTTGAGCGCATTCGCCACATACAGGATCAGATTACGCTGATTTCTGGCGACATGCTCGACCAGACCAGCATGTTCCGCGCCCTCTATGACATCCGCCCACAGGAAGTCTATAACCTGGCCGCGCAGAGCTTTGTTCAAACGTCCTGGACACAGCCTGTCTTTACGGGTGATGTAACGGCCATTGGAGTCACCCGCCTGCTGGATGCCATCCGCAGCGTAGACCCGACCATCCGCTTTTATCAGGCGTCGAGCAGCGAAATGTTCGGCAAGGTGCAGGAAGTACCCCAGCGCGAGACTACGCCCTTCTATCCGCGCAGCCCCTATGGCGTAGCGAAGGTCTATGGTCACTGGATTACCGTCAACTACCGCGAAAGCTACAACATGCACGCATCCAGCGGCATCCTCTTCAACCACGAAAGCCCGCGCCGGGGTCTTGAATTCGTCACCCGCAAGGTCACGCATCATGCCGCCAAGATCAAGCTGGGGCTGACCAACGAACTGCGCATTGGCAACCTGGATGCCCAACGCGACTGGGGCTTCGCCGGGGATTACGTCAAAGCGATGTGGCTGATGCTGCAGCAGGATACGCCCGACGATTTTGTCGTCGCGACGGGCAAGACCTACTCGGTCGAAAAATTGCTGCAAATTGCCTTCAGCACCGTTGACCTGGACTGGAAGAACTACACTATTCAGGATGAGCGCTACATGCGTCCGGCAGAGGTCGATCTGCTCGTGGGTGATCCCAGCAAGGCAGGTACGAAGCTCGGTTGGGAGCCGGATGTGTCGTTCGAGCAATTGGTGCAAATGATGGTCGAGGCAGACTTACAACACCTGAAAGCCGAGCATAAGCTGTGAGTCTGATCGACACGCACTGCCACATCGACTTCGACAGTTATGACGACGACCGCGAGGTGGTGCTGAGCCGTGCAGCCGAGGCCGGGGTGACGCGCATCATCAACCCGGCCATCGACCTGGAAACCAGCGCGGGCATCATCCGGCAGGCAGAGCGCTACCCGGCAGTGTTCGCGACTGTCGGAATCCATCCCAACAGCACTGCCGACTTTGAACCCGCGATGATCGAGCGGTTGGCGGAACTGGCAGCGCAGGCGCGTATCGTCTCCATCGGTGAAATCGGCCTGGATTACTATTGGGACAAAAGCCCGAAGCACAAACAAGTCCAGGCTTTCGAGGCGCAGCTCGCCCTGGCCGCGCGCCTTGAACTGCCTGTGATCATCCACAACCGCAACGCCAGCGAGGACACCATCCCGATCCTGGAGGATTGGGCGAAGACGCTGCCGCCCGCGCTGCGCGAGCGCCCCGGCGTGCTGCACTCGGTCTCCGCGCCGCAGGAACTAGCGGAACGGGCGCTGGCCTGCGGTTTCTACCTGGGGTTCACGGGGCCGATCACCTACAAAAACGCCGAAGAAACCCGGCGGCTGGCGGCAGCAACCCCGCTCTACCGCATCCTCGTAGAAACGGATGGCCCGTTCCTGACACCTGTCCCGCACCGGGGCAAACGTAACGAACCTGCCTACATCCCGCTCATCGTCGAACGCCTTGCTGCCGTCAAACAGATCAGCACTGAGGCAATGGGGCAGGCCACGACCGACAACGCCGTGCGGTTGTTCAGTCTCGATACCCCTTAGTACGCCAAATTCCCACCGTCAGACAGAAACCTGTAGAAAACAAAAGACGCCGCCCATTGCTGGTGGCGTCTTATAGTCGCTTGATGGGTGTTATGCCTGCTGGGCGGGCACTTCGTTGATTTTCTCGGTCAGCCGCGCCCGGAATTCGATCAGCAGTTCATCGGCACGTTCCTGGGTGATGCGCCCGTTTTCAACCGCTTGGTCAAGGCGCTCATCGGCCTGCGTCACCGCCAATTCGATGAACGCGGTAACGTCAACGTTATTTTCCGTGAGGACGGCGGCCAGGGATTTACCGGAACGAATCTGCTCAGTGATTTCCTGCACGCTCAGTCCCGTCTCGTCAGCCGCCAATCGAATGACCGCACGCCGCGCCAAACGTTCGCCTGCGTCCTGGCGCAGTTCACCGTTGACCGCGCTCGTCACGACCTCGGAGAGATTAGCGAGCATCTGGTCGGCGCGTTCCTGGCTGAGCTTGCCATCGGCAACAGCCTGATTGATCGCCTCCGTCAACACCGTGACCGACTGATCGATGACCACCTGCACATCACCGCCGTTAGCCGTGATGACTTCAGCCACCGTTGACCCATCAGCCACCGCGCTGGCGACTTCGCGCGCCGTCAGTCCGGTCTCCTGTGTGACGATTTCGACGATGCTGCGGAGAACAGCGCCGCGTCCGC
>JAEUQX010000204.1 GCA_016788625.1 Anaerolineae bacterium | reverse complement strand
AACCAGCCCCAATCGAACAGGTTCAGGCGGGATTTGAACGGCGCGGGGGATGTTGTCATGCGATGGTTGAGATAGACAGGGGCACGCCGAAACGTACCCCTGTAAAAGGACAGATGCCTAAGGCGCGAGCGTAGCGACGGGCACCGCTTCAGTCGCCACGACGGGCAGGGTCGCTGTCGCGGGCGGCGGCGGGATGGTCGGCTGAGCGCTGGTGTTTTCCTGACCGCTGGCAGGCAGCGTAGCGATAGGCGTGGTGACGCTGGTCGTACCGGGGCTGCTGGTGTTCGCGCCCGGCACGGTGGGATCAGCGGCGCAGCGGAAGCCAATCCACAGCGTGTAATCCTGCGGTTCGCGGCTCTGGCGATGGACGCCGCGCGCGAAGAACGGCACCGCGTCCCACGAACCGCCGCGCACCACCTTCTGCGTGCCCGCGACCGGCCCGGTCGGATCTACGATGAGCTGTCCAGCCTGAATCAGACGCTGCTGTTCGGTGTAGAAACCCGGCGAGTACCAATCCGAAACCCATTCGGCGATGTTGCCCGACATGTCATAGAGTTCCCACGCGCCGACCGGGTAGCTGCGGACTGGACGCGCGCCGACCAGTGCGGCGTTCTCTTCACGCGGGCGGCTGGTGCGGGCGAACTCGACGGCGAAAATATCACCCCAGGGGTAGATCGTGTTGTTCGGGCCGCGTGCAGCGCGTTCCCATTCCGCCTCCGTCGGCAGGCGGCGGCCAATCGCCTCGCAGTACGACTTCGCGCCGTACCAGGTCACACCCGCCACCGGGTAGTTGAGGATGGCATCGTTGACGCGGTAATTGGCGGTGTCGAAGATGATGTTGCTGTTCGGTTCTTCCGCGCGCGTGGCGATGCACAACTGCCCATCGCAGTTACGGTGGCTGTTCGGTCCACGTGAGTTGAGGAAGGCGAGGTACTGATCGTAGGTGACTTCGGTGATTTCCATCTGGAAGGGGCTGACCGTCACGGCGTGCTGCGGCGCAGAGTCCTCACCATACGCCAACTGGCAGTCACCTTCCCACAGGCTGATACATTCATCAACAGCAGACGATACCTCCGTCGATGTTGTGCCCATCTGGAATTCGCCGCCATTCACCTGGCGCAGCAGGCTGAGCTTGCCTGCCAGCAGCTCTGGAATATCGACGGCAGCAGACTGTACACCTGCACCCTGGCTATCCAGTGCGGCCACTTGCAGCGTGCTGGTTGCTGCCAGCGTCGCGGTGGCGCTCGGTTCGACCTGAATCACGCTGAAATCAGGCGTGGGCGAAGCGGTTGGTATCAGCACTGCCGCCTGTCCCACAGTGGGCGATGGCAGGAGCTGCTCGGTCGGCGGCGGTGTTGGTGTGGCGGGGGCTGGCGTGTTGGTGATGATGAAGGGCGTTTGCGTCGGGCGGTTGGCCGCCAGCACGCCATCGAGGTTGATCACCCCGGTCGCGCCCGCGATGACCAGCGCCAGTCCGGCCACTGCGGCGCAGCCAAACCCAAAGACGAAGCCGATCACAATCCACTGCCACGCGCCGCTGCCGCCCCGGCGGCCACCGCGCAAACTTCCATAATTCTGTCTTGTCATTCCGCTAAATCTCCTTCAATGGGAGCGTGTTTTCGTGTTAAACGAATTCCAATAATAGCCTGTCGCCGCTCAAAGTCCAACGGCGGATTTGCGCGGCGCGGGCAGCGTTGCCCAATCGTCAGGTTGTGGATAAACGGGCACGGAGCGTGTAAACTGTCACAAAACCTGTTAGAAATTGTCGAATAATGGTGGCTTATGCTGAATATTCGCTCACCCCACAACTGGGCACAACAACCGCTGCTGCGCGCCCCTGGTGATCTGCCGAATACCCACACGGCAATCTACCGCCTGAACGATCTGATCAGCAAGGGGTTTATCGATGCACCAGCAGCCCGCACGATGCTGAATGAGTCCAATCTGCTTGATATGCTCTGGCAGGTAACCTGGGCAGAGGACTTTGAAGCGCCCAACGAAGAACTGCCACAGCGTTTCTATGACTGCGACGGCTACGTTATCTTCATTCACGGCTGGACGGGCAACCACAGCATCTGGGAAGAACTGCCGCAGATGCTCGTGCGCGCCAACCGCCGCCTGGTCGCTATCTCGGTTGATCACAACGGTTTCGGCGCGGCGCGTTTCGCGGATGAGTCGCCGCCGCTGGATAAGTGCTGTCCTCCCTCGGCGATGGCGACGATTGAACGTTGGGTTACGCTGCTCAAGCTGCGCCGTCAGCCTGGCGACCCTAACCGCAAGGTGCTGAACTTCATCGGGCACAGCATGGGCGGCGCGGCGCTGTTCTACCTCAACCCGATTCGTTACGACCTGGGCGAAGAGACGCGCTACGCCATCGCCCCAGCGCTGCTGCTCAACGACACCGTGCATCGTGCTTTCTTCAACACGATGGGGCTGGGTATCAGTCTCGTAGACCGTCTGCGCATCTTCGAACCCGTCGAAAACCTGGTCAAGCCAGGCATGGTCAACACGGTCTGCGAAGGGTCGAGTGATTACGTGCGGCAGGCGCATACCCGCCAGTACGATGAGACGCCGCGCGCGACTACCTCGGCAACCTTCCGCGCGATGGGGCTGCTGCAAAACTGGGAAATTGCGCACAAATGGGACTTGTTCCGCGTGATGCTCGGCCACAAGGACACACTGGTTGGCCTGAACCCGATGATGGACATGCTCAGCGATATGGAAGTTCCGGCGGGGCATGTGCGCGTCGTCGCCGGTTCACACTACATGTTCAGCGTCGGGCACGATACCGTATTCCAGCACGCGCAAAACCGCGATCTGGCGATTGAGGACATCCTCGATTTGCACGAACGCGCGCTGCACCAGCAGAAGACCGGACGTGCGGCGCGGATCGCGTATCGCTAACGGGTGTATTTCAATTTGGGGGCAGTGGGTGGAAATATGCCCTGGCGGGGGTTGATCGACCTATAGGAAGGAACCCGTTGTACTTCTGTAGGGGCGGATTAGGTGCTTGCGCCGTATATCCGCCCGCAGGGATCATCGCGCCCCAGATATGAAATGCACCCTCGATAGCCCTTGATGTTGTAGGGACGGGTCAGAATTGTATCCCATCCCTACAATCACAAACCGCTTGTCAGCGCCTCAGAGGTTATGATCCGTCCTTATGTTTCCCGGCCTGGCACTTCGACCGTGAAGACCCACTCTCCCGCGTAATGATCGCTGAAGGCGAACTCCATCGCCTCTTGAATCAGCAGACCCACATCACCGTTCGGCTGGCTGGTGATCTCGTAATTGAAGCCCTCGCCGCTCGCCTCATTGACATCCACCTCGACGCCCTGCTCCGCCAGGCGCTGCTGGAACACCTCCGCGCGCTCCGGCGTATAGCTGGCCGATGTCAGCAGGTCATCGGCGGTGAAGGTGAAGGTCGTCGGCTCATAGGCATAAGGCGCGAACAGAGTATAGGTCACGCAGCGCTCGGTGTCTTCCGGCGTCGGCAGCGCGTTCATGCCCCACCCTGAAGCATCGAGCGTGATCTCGCCCGTATTCAGGGTCAACGCGGGTCGCCAATCACGCGCGTCCGGCAGGTCGTAGCACAGTACCGCCTGTGTTAGCGAAGGCGCGATGCTGAGCGACTCCAGCGTCATGCTGATGCCGTTGGAGTCGACCGTTTGCCCCGGCGTGAGCGTGATGGCAGGGTAGAACGGCAGCGTGAAGCTGAAGCTGAACGGGCCGATGCTCGGCTGCGGCATCGCATCTGCTGAGCTGCCGCCACCCACGCCTACGTGGATGCCCGGTTCTGGCGTCACTTCCGCCGAGCCGCCACCTCCACCGCCCCCACCGCCGCCGCCGCCGGAAGCGCCCTCCGGCATTTGCAGCGGGAAACTTGCCAGCGTCATTTCCAGGCGCATATCCAGCGATTGCGGTGGATTCGCGCCGAAGGTGACTTCATAGCTGTGCGAGTACTGCGATTCACGGCTGTCTCCACTACAGCCGCCGCCACCCCCACCACCCCCGCTGGAGAGGGTGAAGCTGTTGGCAGCGTCAGACAGGCTGAGGTTGACGTTCTGGTACATCGTCGGTTCCTGTCCTTCCGGCGCGATGACGCTGTAACCGAAAGCCACGCGGTGCGCGTCGGCATAAGCCCATTCCAGCCGCACGGTCACGTTATCAATCGTTTGCGTCAGGTTCAGATCGGTGATCAGATCAGCTTTCTGCGCCCCTTCCAGCCCCGGGTCGTCTCCGACCTGCGCCCGCACCAGGGCAAACACGCCCGTGCCGATGCCGAACATCAGCAGGGCGACGATGAACAGCGACAAACCCCGCGACCGTCGGCGGATGCGCGCCAACTGTGTGTGAATCTCTGGCAGCATATTCATGGTTTCAGGTATCTCCTCGCGTGCAATATCGCGGAGGGATTGGGTGATCAGGCGTTGTTGCGTCTCACGTTCGTTCATGGCGTTATGTCCACAGCCAGGCGGCCAGCGCCGCGCTCATGTAAGGTGCCAGCATTCTTTGCAGGCGGGTACGGGCGTCGTGCAGCCGCCATTTGACCGTCCCCAGCGGGACGTTCAGCGCATCGGCCATTTCCGCCTCGCTCCACTCCAGATAGAAGCGCATCACGGCCACCGCGCGCTGTTTGGGCGGCAGTTTGCCCATCGCGTCCCAGATCGCCCGCCGGACTTCGCCGCGCTCGAACTCGGTCGCGGGTTCGTTCGTCCAGTCCGGCAGCAGGTCTTCCAGCGCGCTGCCTTCGGTCTCCGCATCCAGCGATAGATCGCGCTCACGCTTCTGCGCCAGTTTGATGGCCTCGTTGATCACGCTGCGAATCAGATAGGGCGCGAACGGCCTGTTCGGGTCGTACTGCCGGATACGATCCACCAACCGCACGAAGACGCTTTGTGCCGCATCCTCGGCAGTGCCAGTGTCGCGCGTGATCAGGAATGCCGCGCGCACGGCTTCGAGCTGGTAGCGCAGCACGAGCACGTCCAGCGCCCGCACATCGCCCGCCCGCAGCCGCAGCAGCGCCGCCTTCTCTGCTTCCAACGTAACGCTTGCTTCCACAATCCCTTCCTCACAGACACAAATTGAGTCGACTCATTACCTACTATCCGCCAGCAGGTCAAAAGGTTGGGTCGAGATCTTCAGAACCCATCCGTAAACCGCTGCTCTTGCCATAGGCATCCCATGTTTTGCTCCCTCTCCCCAGGGAGAAGCGCTGGGGGTGAGGTTTCTGGATAGATTTTTAACGAATGGAATGCTGTTTTATGCTGACGCAATTTGCATGTCGCTTGATTATGTTACAGGCATTCACCGCCTGACCGCAGATGCAGTAAAGGGATATTGTATGGGGTTCATCATCCTGGTTCGCCACGCCATCACCCAACCACAGCCGGGAGTCTCGCCACACGCCTGGTCATTGACCGATGAAGGGCGCGAAAAGGCGCAGTCGCTCGCGGAACGCCTGCACTGTTTCCGCGCCAGCCGCATCCTCAGCAGCGACGAGCCGAAAGCGCTTGAGACGGCACAGCTTCTCGCGGGTCATTTGGGCAGCCTCGCGGTCACGCCGCACGAAGCACTGCGAGAAACACACCGCACGAGCGCGCCCTTCTATCGTGATGTCGAGTCGTTCAAGCGCGCCATAAGGAACGCGATGCAGCACCCGCAGAAAAAAGCATATGGTGATGAGACATTCCAGGCGGCGCAGGATCGGTTCGCGCGGGCGATTGGGGAGCTGGTTGATTCTGATGACGACGAAACGGTTATCGTCGTCTCACATGGTACCGTCCTCGCCCTCTACATCGCCAGCCTCACCGGGCTGGATGCGTTCAGCCTGTGGGAACTGCTGGATATGCCATCGTATGCGGTGGTCAGTCTGCCCGACCTGGAAGTGCGTGAAATCTGCTTCTCATTGGGATGAGAACCTGTCCAGAAATGAAAACACCCCTGGGAGACCAGAGGTGTTGTGACGTTGTGTGTGAGGTCAGGCGAGTTTGATGGCGGGCGTGCCCTCGACCACTTCGTCAGGCGGGGACTTTGTCTGCCAGGGGGTGCCCAGGTAGCGCAGCAGGTAGTAGTCCGCGCCGTAGTAACCAGCGATCTTCCACGCCAGCACGAGCAGGATAGCGGCGATACCGAGCAGGCCGTTGGTGCTGGCCGCGCCCGCCATGATGAAGTTCCAGTTCATGAATGCGCCGAAGAAGGCGGCGATGCCGACGAACGCGCCAATGACCAGGGCGATGCCGACCATCAGTTCACCGATGGCGATGAGCTTGGCGAACCAGACATACGAGCCAGAGTCGATCAGGCTCTGAATGAAGCTGCGATACCAATCAAAGGCAATGGGCGGGCGACCCTGCGCGGGGATTTGTATGGCGTTCGTCCAGAAGCCCTTGAGCGCCTCGCCCGTTTCCATCCAGCCAGGGCTGCTCAGCTTGTGCGTCGCGGCGTCAATCCACGACAGCCCTAACAGGACGCGGATAACCGTCCAGACGATGGCGAAGCGGGTGTCACTGAATAGCAGGCGGGCGAGCGGCGGGTCCGCGATGATCTTGCCCTGGCGGGTCGTGACACTGTGTTCAGCCATGATGTTTCCTCCTGAGATATATGCTGTCTTTCGTTCATCTGACTGTATTGTCATCTATTTGCTTCCACAGCAGTAGTGAGTTACATCAGGGAATTTGGTTGCTGAATATCACATTGCTTCAGGATGCTGTGCTTCCGACCACCTGGAAGGGGAAACAAAATGCCCCCGGTCTTCCCAGGGGCATTATCACGGTCGGTTATCGAAGCGCCGAGCGCTTACTTGGTCATCAACGCGCCGGTTTCAACCAGGCGAGTCGTGAAGCCCCATTCATTGTCATACCAGGCGGCGACCGAGATCAGTCTATCGCCGATGACCTGGGTCAGCGGCAGGTCAATGATCGACGAGTGCGGGTCGCCAACGATGCGCGACGACGCCCATTCGTCTTCCAGCACGGCCATGATGCCCTTCAGCGGCGCTTCCGAAGCGGCCTTGCGGAAGGCATTCTTCAGTTCGTCGGCGGTGGTGGCGCGGTTCAGGATGGCGTTCACTTCCACGATGCTGCCCGTGCGGGTCGGGACGCGGTAAGCCTTGCCCGTGAACTTCAGGTCTTTCCAGATGAACAGCAGCGTCTTGGCCGCACCAGACGAGGACGGGATGATGTTCTCGACGGCAGCCCACGAGTCACGGCGATCCTTCATCGGCTGGTCAGTCAGCGACTGGCTGTTGGTATAGGCATGGACGGTTGAGAAGAAACCTGCCTCGATCCCGAAGTTCTCGATCAGCGTCTTGATGACCGGGGCGAGCGCGTTGGTGGTGCAGCTCCCCATGCTGACGATGAAGTGCTTGGAGGCGTCATACGTATCCAGGTTGATGCCGGGCAGCAGCACGGCGTCGCAGTCCGCCAGCGACTTGCTGGGGCCGCTGACCAGGACGCGCTTGGCACCCTTGTCCAGATGCGCCTGTGCGCCGGGACGGGTCGTCGCGCGGCCGGTGCAGTCGATCACCAGATCAACGCCCAACGCGCCCCAATCGGGCAGCGCCTGCTGCGCGTTGAAGTAAGCGATCTTGCGCCCGCCAATGGTGATCGAATCGTCCGTCGCGCTGACCGGCTCCTGCCAGCGCCCGTAATTGCTATCGACCTCAAATAGGGCCGCGAGCGTGCCTGCATCGCGAATATCCGAAATCGAAACCACATCGAATGCGTTCTTTTGCAGCGCGATGCGCAGCGCAGTACGCCCGATACGACCAAATCCATGAATTGCAATTCGTGCCATGATTGTTGCGTCCTATCGTTCAGTTGACTTGCACAGAAAAGGTAGCCCAAATCGGCCACGTCCTCAAGAGACAATTCCGGTTCGCAGACCACAAATATTCGATTCAGGCATAAGTTTTGCCTGAAAACACCTGCGGTTAAGCGCGTCCGACACAAAAAAAGGCAACCCTCCGCGCGTGAGGGTCGCCCAAATATTATTCCAAGAATACTTTTCGGCATGCAGCAAGGAGTGCTGTTAGTGTCATTTACATACTTTCATTGTCACTCGCAGCGGAGATGAACCGCAGTGACATTCATCACCCGCCCACCCGTTAAATGTCATGTTCTGCCATCCGGGGTGCGACGTATTGTCGGATAAACCGTAATGAGCAGTCCATAGGGATCCTGTTCTGGCTGCGCGTCGTCCTGGGCATATTCGCGCACCAGCGCCCGCAGCCGCTGGTGGAATTCCGCCGCGTGTTCCGGCGTCAGGTGCAGCGTCTGGCGCAGCAGCAGCATCGACTGTGTGGCGGAGCTGTCTTCCTGCGCGGAGACATCCAGCACCTCAGCCTCGACGCTCTGCTGAATGTCCTCACGAATATCATCGAAGAGACCCGTGAGCATTACGTTCAGACCCTCTTTGCCGGCCTGCGAGGTGAGTTTGAACAGCTCCCGGTTGACGCGGAAGTTCAGGGCGGCGGCCTGGTACTGCTTCTCGACGATGCCGGACACGATGCGCGTATCGACAACGCGGATGAGCGCCTTTTCTTCGAGCAGCTTGATGTGATAGTACAACTTGGTGGGCTGCATGTTCAGCACGGCGGCCACCTGTTTGACAGTGCGCGGCGACTGTGTGATCAGTTCGACAATTTGCAGGCGGAGCGGGTCAGCCAGCACCTTGAGGGTGTCCAGATCGTTGACGATGAATTCGGCATCGGGCTTGTGCGGACTGGGGCTAGGTATGGGCGGTTCGGCAGGATTCACGGTTCGGGTATTCCCGGCATGGATAGCCATGTTGCTGAGTGCCTGCATTATATATCCGCCAACAGCGACTGCAAGACAAAAAAGAAGCGGTCACGCATGTGCTGCTGACCGCTTCTAAAGGTTGTCCCGTCTACACGGGTGTGGGGGTTCGTCCATACTTAGCGTTTCTCCTGCTTTTTGGCCGTCCGCAGCTTTTGCAGCGCCTGCCACTGACGCGAAACACGGGTGTTCTTCGCGCTTTGCAGGTGGTCTTTCTGCACCGCTTTAGCGACCAGATCATTGATGGTGTACATAGCTATCCTCCAAAACACTACGCTCGAACGATTTGAAATGGCGGTAACCCTTTACAACATTCAAATCCATTTCAATGTTCATGTGGAATTGTATGAGACCGGTACGGTTTAGGCAAGTGTCAACTGGCAGGTGAAGTGATGACAGCTGTCAGGTACACCCTTCGTCTATCGATGAAGACCATTAACACCTGTTCCATCAGCGCTGACGGTGTCTCGGAAATCACGTTCCTATCGGGCTGTACAACGTTGAAGCCATCTCAAACAGGCGGGATTTCGCGGATAATCGGCATAAATGTTACATGAGCAAAATCACTTGTCGTGCTATAATCAACAATATTCAGAGGAAACGTGTCCTGCGTGAAATCTGGTGACGCCACAAGATGCTGTCTGAATTAGAAGCGTTGCTTTAGAGGAATAGGGATGTCTACAAATATACAGCGGCCAGAATTTGCGCCGCCGCCCCCGCTGGATGAGGGCTATTGGTCCGCGCTGCTGCACGAAGGGGAACACGCCGAACCGGGCACACATGGGCAAGAGTATGACAACGCAAAATCAGGGACGTCGCACAACGGCAGCAACGGCAGCGGTGCACACCTTAACGGTCATCAGAGCAGCACAGAGCGCGATTGGCATGATATTGCCGATACGATGGCAAATGATGATGTGATCGAGCTGATCGTGATTGGCTATAACCGAGGGGGACTGCTGGTTGAGTGGCGCTCGCTGCACGGCTTTGTGCCCGCCAGCCAGTTGAACGACTTTCCGGCCACCGCCAACGGTGTCATCCGGCGCAACGCCCTGATGGGACTGGTGGGGCAAAAGCTTAAACTACGCGTGATCGAACTGAGTCCCGAACAAAACCGCCTGATCCTCTCCGAACGGGCGGCGCGCGTGCGTCCTGGTGAACGGGCGGACATACTGCGACGCCTGAAACCGGGCGACACGATCAATGGGACGATCACCAATCTGTGTGACTTCGGCGCGTTTGTCGATCTGGGCGGGCTGGAAGGTCTGATTCACATCAGCGAACTGAGCTGGGGGCGTGTTGGACACCCGACTGATCTGCTCAAACGCGGGCAGGAAGTCGCCGTGCATGTGCTGGATATTGACCGTGAGGCCGGGCGCATCGCGCTGAGCCTGAAGCGACTGCATCCCGACCCCTGGGCGACGGTGAACGAGCGTTACGAAATCGGGCAGCTTGTCGACGGCACCATCACCAATGTGGTTGACTTTGGCGCGTTTGCCTGCATCGAAGAAGGCCTGGAAGGGCTGATCCACGTCTCCGAACTGGCCGAGGGGCATTTCCTGCACCCGCGCAACGTGGTCAACGAAGGGCAGCAGGTGACAGCGCGCGTGTTGAGCATCGACCGCGTGGCGCGCCGCCTGGGGCTGACGCTGCGGCTGAATCAGTAATGATGAGCAGTGACGCATAACGCGTGATGAGTTGACGCAGGTTGAACCTGTCATGATGTGAGGTATTGGGGGAAGCAGGAGCCGGGGGCAGCCCTGGCTTTTTTATTCCCGTAAGCGCACCAGACCAACAGCGATTATAATCAGAATGACTTTGGCTTACGGTTGAGGTTGGAATATTCGTGGCACAGCAAAAATCGAGCAGCGGCAAGCCCGGCAGCGGGCAGCCCCTGAAGGATGACAAAAACCCTGCGCCAGCGAAAAAGGATTTCGAGCGCTACACGGTGAAACCCGAATTCTGGGATTCACTGCTGGACAGCCTGCCGCCCTGGGGTGATGAGATCGCGGCGATTGTGCTGATCGTCTTCGGCATCGTCTCGTTCCTCTCCCTGCTTAACGTCTCGGCAGATGCGACGATTTCGGCGGCGTGGTCGAACGCGCTGAAGTCGCTGTTCGGCTACGGCAGCGTGGTGGTCTCGGCGGGCATCCTCGGCCTGGGTATCATCATCCTGCTGCCCAAAGTTGGCATCGTCATCACCTTTCCCACCCGGCGTATCCTGGCGCTGGAGATCGGCTTTCTGGCGCTGCTGGCGCTGCTGCACCTGAGCGCGGGCGACCCGGAGATGCGCGCGCTGGCGCGGGCAGGCGCGGGCGGCGGCTACGTTGGCTGGGCGCTGAGCATCCTGATCAGCGGGCTGTTCGGTTCACTGACGGCCATCCTGTTTTACAGTCTTATTTTCATCATCAGCGTCGGCGTTGTGTTCGGGCTGCGTCAGACGCATGTACGCGCCTGGCTGAGCAAGGGCAGCGAACGACTGCGGCGGTATGGCGAAAAAGCGCTGCTGAAAACCGCGCCAAAACCCAAAGCGGCCAGCCCGGCAGCCATGCCCGGCCTCGAAGGTCTCTCCGTGCAGGCGGTTGAGAAGCAGGTGCCGCTGCCATCCGCGCCCAAACGTCCGGCGACGATCCTGCGCATTCGCCCGAATCTGGAAAATGTAGCGCCTTCACTTCGAACAGGAGACAAACGCGAGGGCGGCGATCTGGAAGGCTTGAGCCAACCGACGCTGCTGACGCTGGATAAGCTGAAGGGCAACTTCAACGCCATTGGCACGCTGAAGGGCAAGAAGGTCAAAGGCACGCCCGTGCTGGTCGAGCGGCCGGATGGGCGCATCAAACGCTACTTCACCGTCTCGGACATGAAGGAAGTCAAGCGCATGGGCAAGCGCGAGTCGCACCTGCCACCGCTGGAACTGATGCGCGACATCGAAATGAATGTGCCCGACGAGCAGGAGATCAACAACAACGTCGTCCTGATCGAAAACACGCTGCTCGAATTCGAGATCGATGTCGATGTCGTCGATGTTAAGGTTGGCCCCACCGTGACGCAGTACGCCGTGCAGCCCTTCAAGGAGACCAGCACGGACGAGGGTGAAACCGTGATGCAGCGCACGCGCATCAACAAGATCGCCTCGCTTGCTGGCGACCTGACGCTGGCGCTCTCTGCCAAACGGCTGCGCCTGGAAACGCCCGTCCCCGGCCATACCTACGTTGGTATCGAAGTGCCGAATCGCAACCCCAGCGTCGTGGCGCTGCGCTCGGTCTACGAGAGCAAGTACATGCAGGATCAATTGGCGAAGGCCAAATCGCCGCTGGTCATCCCGTTAGGGCGTGATGTCGCCGGGGCGCCCGTCGCCGTCGATCTGGCCGCGATGCCGCACCTGCTGATTGCGGGCACGACGGGTTCGGGCAAGTCGGTGTGTATCGCGGCGGTCACGGCGGCGCTGGTGCTGAACAACTCGCCGGAAAACGTCAAACTGGTGATGCTCGACCCCAAGATGGTCGAACTGAGCCGCTTCAACGGGCTGCCGCACCTGCTGGGGCCGGTCGAGACCGACCAGGAACGCATCATCGAGGTGCTGCGCTGGTGCACGCGCGAGATGGATCGGCGCTATAAGCTGCTGGAAGAATACGCCGTGCGTAACATCGACTCGTTCAACGCGCGTCTCGGTCGCCGCCAGAAAGACGAGTACATGCCGTACATCGTCATCCTGATTGACGAGATCGGTGACCTGATGCTCTCGCGCCCGGACGAGACCGAAAAGCTGGTGACGCGCCTGGCGCAGAAAGCGCGCGCCGCCGGGATGCACCTGGTCATCGCTACGCAGCGCCCCAGCGTGGACGTGATCACGGGCTTGATCAAGGCCAACTTCCCCTCGCGCATTTCGTTCGCCGTCGCTTCCGGCATCGACTCGCGTGTCATCCTGGACTCGGTTGGCGCGGAGAACCTGCTGGGACGCGGCGACATGCTGTACTTCGCGTCCGACGCCGCCGGGCCGCGCCGTGTGCAGGGCTGCTTCGTCTCCGACGACGAGGTACGCGGAATTGTGACGTGGTGGAAGAACTGGCATCGCGAGCAGGTCGAGAAAGGCAAGATGACCAAGGTCGTCGCCGGGCCGTGGGAACGCGGCATGACGCGGCGCGAGGTGCTGGCGGAAACCGACCCGATGCTGGAACAGGCTATCGAGCTGGTGATCGCGGAGGGCGAAGCGTCTGCCTCACTGATTCAGCGGCGCTTGGGTCTGGGCTATCCACGCGCGGCGCGCATCGTTGACCTGCTGCACGAACTCGGTGTGGTGGGCGAGGCCGAACCGGGCGGTCGCACGCGCAAGGTGCTGATCAAGCCCGGCCAGGACCCCTTCAAAGCGGCGATAGAGAAGAAAAGCAAGAAGTTGTGAGGCTGCGGCCAATTGCCCTCGTAACTGCTCGGCCTTCATCCTCCGCTGCCTTGGCCGCTCACAGGCTTCTATCTCAGGGCGAAGGGTGTCTGACGGTTGTGAAATCCCTCTCCCATCCGTAATCGGCGTTCACGCGAGGGGTAGGTTGAGGGAAGTGCCTCCACCGCGTCAGTCACCGCCCTCATCAACCACCACGCAAGCTGGACCAGAACACACAGAAGCGCCGCTGCCTGTGCGCACCATCAAAGGTTCAGTCAGCCATTCAGACGGAATCGAGATGCGTGCTCCCGCTTCGTTGCAGGGAGCGACGATTGCCATGAGATCAGCGCTTTCTGTATGCGCCAGGAGGCATTCTCCCGGCAGTAATTCATCTGCGCCGAACGCTTTTTCCGCCAGAAGAAGATCGCCAGTTTCAAGAGACAGGCGATACAGCGGAAATGTCCGGTGGGTAATGTTGATCAGCAGCAAGGAATCGTGCTGACGCCGGGAAATCAAGAGCGCGGGGACTGGCTCATGCGGATAAGGGCGCTGAACGAGCGGGAGAATCCAGTTCGCGGGCAGCAGCGTATCGGACTGGGCGGTCAGATCGGCTGTGGGATCGAGCAGGAGTTGGGGCGCGCGACTGTTCAACGATATCATCGCCCACACATGGACGCCTATATCGCCATGATCCGCCTGATGTTGGTCTGCCAGATGGTGGGCGAAGTGCAGGATCATCTGCGGGTTATCTGTCATCTCGTTGAATTGGCGCGCCGTCAGATACGCTTCACCCGTTATCGGCCAGATCGTCCCGTTCGCTGGATCGTTGGCAAAGAAATTGATGTAGCCATCTTTTTCACGCAGTCGCATATGCCAGGAATACAGATGCCCCTCTTCCGTCCAGCTTGGATCGCCCGGATACAGCCAGTGGCGCAGCGGCAGCAGCACCTGTACAGCTCCATAGAACGCGATGCCCGCGAGAATCCAGCGGCGGTGTGATGTGTACGCCGGCGACTGGGTAGCATCGCTGGAAGTGCGTCCCCACCAGCGGAACCAGTGCGGCGGTAAATACAGCAGCGTGATCGCAATCGCAAACCAGGGAAAAATACCGATGTTGAACAGGCGAGCATTGCTCAGGTGAAAGAAGAGGGCCAGCACCAGAGCCGGAATGCGCGTGCGCCGCCACAAGATCAGCGGCACGATGAACAGATCAAACAGCAAACCGCCATAGGAGAAGAGATAGACCATCCACTCTTCAGTGAACCATTGACCGATGAACGGGAAATCTGTGCGTTCAGCCAGCCATTTCCGCAGCGGTTGACCTGCCAACCAGTCAGGGTTGATCTTAGCAATGCCTCCATAGAAGTAGACAATCCCCATCTGCCCGCGCAGCAACCAGAGCGACCAGGTGGGCGCGCTGCTGGCACGGATGGCAGGCCGCCAGCGCGCATCCACCGAAGCAGCGCGATGCGCTGGAATGAAGATCATCAGGAAGCTGATCAGGCTGACCAGATAGAAGTGGTTGAGGTACTGCGCTTTGTCGAGCAGGAATACGTAAGTGAAGCCCAGCCAGAACATGACCATGCTGACCCGGTAGAAAATTCCCAACAGAATAGCGAGGGAAAGCAGCCCTAAGCCGTAGAACAGCCAGATCATGCCATCGCCGGGAAGCGGATGCAGCCAGTCAAAACCGAAATACGGGAAGAAGAATGTTGGCTCGATGTAGTAGCGTTCGACGCGGGTATGTTCAAAGTAACGCCACACTTCCCACAACATCACCGCGCCAAATGCCACACGGAAAAACACCAGCGGTGCAATGTCGACAGGCTCAAACAGGATGTGCCTAAGTTTCCTGATCACTTGCATCCCTTGTCCAATCTCTTTCCCTTGACTACTCAGCGGTAACGGGGCGCTGCACATGTTGATTGTGAGACGGCGCACCCTGCGGGAAAACAAAACGGGACGTTGTGTACGTCCCGTCACGATGCTCACAACGTGAAGTTCATCCCGCCCCGGTATCGCTGTCTGCGGGCGCAGGCGCGGGCGGCGCGGCGGCAGGTCGCGGTGCAGACGGTGCAGGCGGTGCGGCGGCAGGAGCACGCGCTGCGGCGGGCGCGGGAGTCTCCAGCCCACCTTCCAACGAGGCGCGGCCTTCCTCGCTCAGTGCGAAGTTGCTGGCCGAACGCGCCACCACATCCTGTTCACCTTCACCGGCGGTTTTCTCTTTGGCGAGGATGAACTGACCCCACTGGCTGACCTCTGATGAGAAGATGTCCTCGGTGCGGCGCACTAGTTCCGGGTAAATTGGGTTGAGGTTAGTGTGCGACAGGCGGTCATCGTCGGGCATCAGCAGACTGACGCGCTCCAGCGCCAGCAGCGACTCGCGGTAGATCGTGGCCTGCTTGTCCCAGCCGTACAACTGGCGGAACGAGGCGATCAACGCTGCGAAGGCGGGCAGCACGGCGGCCAGGATACGCAGCAGAAAGGTGATCGCCTGGTTATCCGGTGTGGGCGTGACCGACGCGCTGATCGTGGCGATCAGCGACGAAACCGTCAGGATCAGTGCGCCCGCGCGGAAGGTGAAGTCGGAGTTGCGCTCGTTCTCGCGGATGCGGCTCTGGTAGAAGTCAATCTGCGATTGCAGGCGCTTATTGGTATAAATCTCGTAAAGCAGCTTGATGTCTTCGTCGTTGTGGACTGTCGCATCGAAGGTCAGCGACGGCGTAGCCACCATCTCCAGCGTGTCCGAGACTGGCGCGGCGCGGGTGGCAGCCGACGGCGCGAAAGCAGCCGTATCCGACGGAGGCGCGGGCACGGGCAGACCGTTGGGCGGCGGGGCGGGCAGCGGCACATCGGCAGCCGGAGCAGACACGGCGCCGGGCAGGGGCGCGGCCAACGACTCAACCTCGTTCACCTGGGAGGCGGCGCGCATGACCTTCTTGGCGGCAGCGGGCAGGGGTGCGGCCAGCGGCGTCGAGGCGTCCGGAGTCGGTGGGGTGCCGGGCGCGGGGGCGGGGATCGGATCAGCCATTTTCCTGCTCCTTCACGCGAATATCAATCACGGTTTGACGCAGCTTTTGCACGCGGTCGTCCTTGTCAAAGGGCGGCAGGTGCGCCAGATAGCGGAAGTAATTCATGCGCAGTTCTTCGGCCAGGCGGCGGGTCTTGCCCCAGCGCTTTTGTGGTTCACCCCGGTTGCTCAGCGTGGTGTAGTAAGCCGTGATCGCGCCGACGATCGCCGTCAGATAGCTGAGAAGCTGCCCAAGCTCGACAGAATAGTCGGCTCGGCCCAGGCCAATCATCGCCGCCAGCGTGCCGAACAGCGTCGTGAAAAATGCACCGAGCGCGAAAACCCACTGATACAGGTAAAAAGCGTTCTGGTAGTACTTCGATTTCTGACTGAACTCGAAGAAGCTCGGCAGCAAATATTGATCGAGGTCTTTGGTATCCTGCGCGACCGTCGGATACTTCTCGGTCAGGTCGCCGCCGGACCAGTACTTGCGCGAGACGAAGCCTTCCTGGTCGATCAGCTTCTGAAACGCATCCTCATCTGCCGGGCGTTCCCACTCCAGGGGAATGCCGCGCAGCCGGGGACGGCGCTTGATGAAAAACAGGTCATTATACGGGCGCTTGCGAGCAGACGCCGCCATATGCCGGACTCCCTTCCTACAAACCCATATCAGATAGTATAGCCATAAATCGAGCCGACTCGCTAATCGACGGCCTAAACCGGCTGTATTTCAAATCAGGGTGAAATAACCCGTGCATGGGAGGATATACGGCGCAGGCGCCTAATCCTCCCCTACAAAACCTGCCGTATGTAGCGGGATTAGCCCGTCAGAACGTATATCCTCCCGCTATCCCCGAAATGAAATGTACCGCCTAATCCGCATCACGATTGCCGAACAGGTGCGCACGATGCTCTCGGCGTGAAACCGCTGTTCTCGTGGTCGGCGCGCTGTGCTAAGATGACCTGTTCCGTTCGCTTCTAAACCTGGGAGACTCCCATGCGAGAACAGGCACAGAAAAGCATTGGCGAGCAGAACTACGAGACCTTTGCCGAACGTTACGCCGCCGCGGTCGAGACCAAGCCGCACAACGCGCTCTACGAACGTCCGGCGACGCGCTCACTCATCCCGGATGTGCGCGGCCAGCGCGTGCTGGATGCAGGCTGCGGGCCGGGCATCTGGACGGAGTGGCTGTTGGAACACGGCGCGAGCGTGACCGCCATTGACGTGACGCCCGCGTTCATCGCCATCACGCGCCGCCGGGTCGGGGAACGCGCCGAAATCCGCCAGCACGACCTGATGCAGCCGCTCGATTTCGCACCGGACGCCAGCTACGACGGCGTGCTGTGTCCGCTGGTACTCGACTACATCGAAGACTGGGAACCCCTGTTCCGTGAATTTCACCGCGTCCTCAAGCCGGGCGGCTGGCTGGTGTATTCCAGCGGGCATCCGTTTGGCGACTGGCTGTACTTGCAGCGGCACGAGTACCCTGGCAACAACTACTTTGCCACGATGCAGTTCACGCTGCCCTGGCACGGCTTCGGCCAGCCCGAACCGCTGGTCACCAGCTACCGCCGCCCGCTGGGAGCGATGATCAATCCGCTGCTGCGCGCCGGTTTCCGGCTGGATACCCTGCTCGAACCACTGCCCACCGACGCCTTTCGTGAGGCCGACCCGGAACGCTACGAACGGCTGATGCAGCAGCCTGGCTTCCTCTGCGTGCGGGCGCGGCGGGACTGAAGAATTGATGCCTGATACCCCCAATCATGGTATGATTCGGCTATTCAACTGCGAGAAAGGATACACAACCCATATGGTTATCGCTGCGCCAGAAAAAACGATGTCCATCGACCGCATCGTCGAACTGCTCGGCTCACAGGCAGATTCGCTGCTCAATCATGTGAGCAAGACCATTTCCAAAGATGATCTGCACCTGCCCGGCGCGGATTTCGTCAGCCGCGTGTGGACGCACAGCGACCGTCACCCGCAGGTGCTGCGCAGTCTCCAGCAGATGTTCGATCATGGGCGGCTGGGCGGCACAGGCTACCTCTCGATCCTGCCCGTTGACCAGGGCATCGAACACTCGGCGGGCGCGTCGTTCGCCAAGAACCCCGCGTACTTCGACCCGGAAAACATCGTCAAACTGGCGATTGAGGGCGGCTGTAACGCTGTTGCATCGACCTTCGGCGTGCTGGGCGCTGTCGCCCGTAAGTACGCGCATCGCATCCCCTTCATGGTCAAGATCAATCACAACGAACTGCTGACCTACCCCAACAAATTCGACCAGATTATGTTCGGCACGATCAAGGAAGCCTGGAACATGGGCGCGGTCTGCGTCGGCGCGACCGTGTACTTCGGCTCGGAAGAGAGCGCCCGCCAGCTCGTCAGCGTGGCCGAAGCCTTCGCCTATGCGCACGAACTGGGCATGGCGACCGTGCTGTGGTGCTACACCCGTAACCCCGGCTTCAAGGTCAACGGCACGAACCATGAGACCGCCGCCGACCTGACCGGGCAGGCCAATCACCTGGGCGTCACCATTCAGGCCGACATCGTCAAGCAGAAACTGCCGACCCACAACGGCGGCTTCAAGGCGCTGAACACGGGCGGCTCGTCATATGGCAAGCTGGACGAACGCATCTATACCAAGCTGACCAGCGAGAGCCTGATTGACCTGACGCGCTACCAGGTGGCGAACGGCTACATGGGGCGCGCGGGGCTGATCAACTCCGGTGGTGCATCCAGCGGCGAGAGCGACCTGGCCGAGGCGGTGACGACAGCGGTGATCAACAAGCGCGCGGGCGGCATGGGGCTGATCAGCGGGCGTAAGGCCTTCCAGCGCCCGATGAACGAAGGCGCGGCGCTGCTGCGGGCCATCCAGGACGTGTATCTGTGCGAGGATGTGACCGTCGCGTAAGCGCTGTTCCAGCATCGCATCCACATCCAGCCCTTCTCCATGTAATGGGGAGGGGTTGGGGTGGGGTGAATTTGCCTGATCCCCGCATTGCAAAAAGATCGAATGTTCGACAAAAGATCAAATGCTGGACTTATTACAAAACGTTCCATTTCTCCGGGCACTTTCATACAATCAAGAGTAGATGTCCACCATATGAAAGGCCCGGCACAACCGCATCATGCATGTCGGTTTTATTTACAACATCCCCACGCCCGAACTGCTGCGCGAACGCCCCGAAATGACGCTGCGCGACTCTGATACTCCCGAAACCATAGCCGAAGTGACAAGCGCTCTGGAAGACGGCGGCCACCGTGTCACCGGTTTGAACGCCGACCAGCACCTGCCCGCCATCCTGACCGAGCAGCGCTTCGACATCGTGTTCAATATCGCCACTGGCGTCTATGGCGAATCACGTCAGACGCATGTCCCCGCCATGCTGGAATACCTGCGTATCCCGCATACCGGGCCGGGTGTGCTGGCCGAGGCGCTCTGCCACCACAAGCCGCAGCAGAAGATGGTGCTGGCCGCGAACGGCGTGCCGACCGCGCCATTTCAAGTGTTCCAGACGGTGGACACCGCGCTCAGTTCGGCGCTGCGCTTCCCCCTGATCGTCAAGCTGCCATCTGAAGGCGCGAGCATGGGGCTGGATTACGGCTCGGTGGTACATAACGAGGCTGACCTGCGGGCGCGCGTGGCCTTCCTGCTGGAGACGTATCATCAGGGCGCGCTGGTCGAGGAATACATTGACGGGCGCGAGTTCACGGTTGCGGTGCTGGGGCACAGTCCCGCCTATGCGCTGCCCGTCGCGGAACTGGAGTTCTTTGGCGCGCTGCCCATCCGTCTCGATCAGGTCGAGGACTCGAACTTTGAACTGCTGAAGGAATCGACCGGGCGTGACCTGCAACTGGTCGAGATGGAGAGCGTTTCGCGCGTGCCTGCCGGGCTGCCGCCCGAACTGGAGCAGCGCGTCGCACAGGTGGCAGTGGATGCCTTTAACGCCATCGGCTGCAAGGACTGGGCGCGCGTGGACATCCGCATGGATCAGCAGGGCAGGCTGTATGTACTGGAGGTCAATCTCGGCCCTGGTATCGCCTCGGACTGCGTGTTCGCGCGCTGCGGCTTCGCGGCAGGCTGGAGCTTCACGCAGTTGGTGAACACCATCCTCAACCATGCCATTGAGCGTTACCCGCATCTTTCCGGCGCGACCGAAGCAGCAGTGCCTTCGCCTACCTTCCTGGGTACACTGGCGGTGGAACGCAGCGCATGAGGGCGGGTATGCATGTGCTATGATGATAATAAGACTGCTTCAAGACCAAGAGCAGGACACCAGGCACGTGAATGCCCGTCATAAGTGATCGCAGCGGCCTTTGGGGCGGACGAGCGCATGGCGCGAAGTGGCTATCTGAAGGCCGCATGATCACGTTTTCCTGTGGAGCTGCCTAGATTGATGTCTTCGCTGGTTCTGGCGACAAAACTGTATGCGCCCCCGCCGCGACCGCAGATTGTCGCTCGTCCGCGTCTGATCGCACGGCTGAACGCGGGGCTGCATGGCAAGCTCACGCTCGTCTCGGCGCCCGCAGGCTTTGGCAAAACGACTCTGATCAGCGCGTGGATTGCGCAAAGTAACCGCCGCGCCGCCTGGCTCTCGCTGGATGAGGGCGACAACGACCCCGCCCGCTTCCTGTCGCACCTCATCGCTGCGTTACAGACCGTCGCCCCCGGAATTGCTGAAGGACTGCTGAACACGCTGCAATCGCCACAGCCGCCGCCCGCCGATCTGATCATGACGATGCTCGTGAATCAGTTGACGGCCCTGCACAGCGCTTTCATCCTGGTGCTGGATGATTATCATGTGGTCTCAGCCCGCCCACTGGAAGATGCGCTCGGCTTGCTGCTGACGCACCTGCCACCCCAGATACATCTGGTCATCGCCACCCGCCAGGATCCGGCGCTGCCGCTGGCCCGGTTGCGCGCTCGGCGGCAGTTGACCGAGCTGCGCGCCAGCGACCTGCGCTTCACCTCTGAAGAAGCAGCGGACTTCCTGAATCAGGTGATGGGGCTGGGTCTTTCAGCAGCCGATATCGCCGCGTTAGAACAGCGTACCGAAGGCTGGATTGCCGGGTTGCAACTGGCGGCGATTTCCATGCAAGGGCAGGACGATACGGCGCGCTTCATCGAATCGTTCACAGGCAGCCATCACTTTGTCCTGGATTACCTGGTCGAAGAGGTGCTGCACCGGCAGCCGCAGCCGATTCAGGACTTCCTGCTGCGGACATCCGTGCTGGAGCGGCTGTGCGGCCCGCTGTGCGACGCGCTGATGGGGGATGCAGTCACCTCCGGGCAGGCCACGCTGGAAGCCATCGAACGCGCTAACCTGTTCATCGTCCCGCTGGACAACGAACGCCGCTGGTATCGCTATCACCATCTCTTCGCGGAACTGCTGCGCCAGCGCCTCGCCGCTTCAGGCGCGGACGCGACCAGCCGCATCAACGAACTGCACGCTCGCGCCAGCCAGTGGTACGAAGCCAATGGCTTTGACCTGGACGCTTTTCGCCACGCGGCGGCGGCACATGACATCGACCGCGCTGATGACCTGATCGACAAAAAAGCCATACCGCTGCACTTTCGCGGCGCGGTCATGGCGATTCTGGACTGGTTAGCCTCGCTGCCGCCTGCCGTCATGGACGCGCGACCGATCCTGTGGTGGCGTTATGCCGCGCTGCTGCTGGTGACCGGACAGACGACGGGCGTGGAAGCGAAACTGCGCGCGGCAGAAGCGGGTTTGCCGGGCAGCGCGATTGATAACCCACCCGGTCGTGCTGCTGGGATCATCGCGGCTGCCAGGGCGGTGCTGGCGCTCAGTCAGTACCAGGTCGACGCGATGTTTGAACAGTCACGCCGCGCGCTGTCGAACCTGCCCCCTAATCATCCGCGCCGCGCGACGGCCAACTGGGTGTTGGGCATGGCGCACTTTGAGCAGCGCAGCTATGCCGCTGGCCGCGTGCCGCTGAACGAAGCCATAACCATGAGCCAGGCGCATGGAGATGTTTTCACCTACCTGCTGGCGACGATAGGTATAGGGAAGATTCTTGAAGCTGAAACCCAGCTCTATCGCGCCGCCGAAACCTATCAGCACATCCTGAACCTGACGGCTGAGCAGCCGCTGCAAATCATCAACGAGGCGCACCTGGGGCTGGCGCGCATTCGCTACGAGTGGAATGAGCTGGATGTCGCCGAACGACATGGCCGCCAGAGCCTCGATCTCGCGCGACAGTATGACAGCGTGATCGACCGCTTCGTCATCGCGGAGGTGTTCCTGGCACGACTGAAGCTTGCACAGGGGGATATGAGCAGCGCGGCAGCGATCCTGGCGCAGGCCAACCAGACCGCACGCGAAAAGCACTTCACCTACCGCCTTCCCGAAATTGCCGCCGCGCAGATCGTCATCCTGCTGCGCCGGGGGGACGTAACCGCCGCCGCGCATCTGGCGCGCAAACATGATATCCCGCAGAGCCAGGCGCGGGTGCTTCTGGCGCAGGGCAATGTGTCTGCGGCGCTGAAGCTGCTCGATGCGCTGCGTCACCAGGCGGAAGAAAAAGACTGGCGCAGTGAGCGGCTTCAGATCATGATCCTGCAGGCGTTGGCGCTGCGGGCGCGGGGCGATGACGACGGGGCTATAGCCGTGCTGGCGGAAGCGCTGGCGCAGGGCGAGGCGAACGGTTTTGTGCGCCTGTTCGTTGACGAAGGGGCGGCGATGGCGCGGCTGCTGAGTGAGGCGCAAGCCCAGGACGTGCTGCCCGACTATATCGCCCGGCTGCTGGCCGCCTTCGAAGCTGAAGATAAGCCGCAGGTCACCACTCCGTTCCCGGTCGAACCGCTCAGCCAGCGCGAGCGCGAAGTGCTGTACCTCGTCGCTCAGGGGCTTTCGAACCACGAGATCGGCGAGCGGCTGTTCCTCGCCCTGGATACGGTCAAGGGGCATAACCGCCGGATTTACGGCAAGCTGCACGTTCAGCGGCGCACCGAAGCCGTCGCCCGCGCCCGCGAGTTGGGTTTGATCTGACCCGTTTCTGCCTTCAGCCTGCCCCTCGACACAATCAACACCAAAGTGTCTATACAACCCGGTCGCCTTGTCGGGATACTACCTATTAGACGGATAGCCTAAAAAGGAGTATCCACGATGAAGGCGATTATCCAAAGCAGCTATGGCTCACCGAATGTCCTCCAGATCAAGGACATTGAAAAGCCCATGCTGACGGAACATCAGGTTCTGATCAGAGTTCAGGCCGCGTCTGTCAATGCGCTTGACTGGCGGCGTATCACTGCGAGTCCGTTCTTCCTGCGTTTCGCAGAAGGCCTCTTCAAGCCCAACGAACCTCGTCTTGGCAAGGATGTCGCTGGGCGCGTCGAGGCCGTTGGCACAGCAGTCACGCGCTTTAAACCCGGCGATGAGGTGTTCGGTGTAGCAGTCGGCAGTTTTGCCGAGTATGCCCATACGGCTGAACGCAATCTGGCGCTGAAACCATCCAACATTTCGTTCGAAAGCGCGGCTGCCGTGCCCGTGGCGGCGCTGACGGCGTTGCAGAGCGTTCGCGATACAGCACAGATCAAGCCAGGGCAGCAGGTTCTCGTCTATGGCGCTGGCGGCGGGGTTGGCATGTTCGCGGTACAGATCGCCAAGTACTACGGCGCTCATGTGACGGCTGTGTGCGGCGCGCACAGTGCCGACATGATTCGTGCGATGGGGGCAGATCGTGTCCTCGATTATGCGAAGGACGATTTCACCAGAGATCGTCAGCACTACGATGCGATTCTGGCCGTCAATGGCTATCGCTCAATTCTGACATACCGCCGCGCGTTGAAACCGGATGGAATCTACGTCGTGATGGGTGGAGCTGTAGCGCAGGTCTTACAGGGGTTGATTGTGGGGCCGCTGCTGTCGCGCATGGGGCGCAAGCAGATGCGATTCATGATGACGAATACCAACCAGCAAGATCTCGTATTCCTCAAGGAGCTGCTTGAGGCCGGAACGCTCGTTCCTGTGATCGACCGCTGCTACCCACTAAAGGAAACGGTTGCTGCGATCAGTTATCTGATGGCCGGGCACACACGGGGGAAAGTTGTCGTCACAATGGGAACGAACCCCAGCGTCTGATTAGCGGCTGCATGTTCTATCACCCGTTCTAACACCATAAGGGGCATCGATGAAGGCGATTCGTTTCACGAAGTATGGTTCACCGGATGTACTGCAGCTCCAGGAGGTCGAAAAACCGCTGCCCACCGAAAATCGAATCCTGGTCAAGGTGCACGCGGCATCCGCCAACCCCCTGGACTGGCACCGGATGCGCGGCGCGCCGTTCCTGGTTCGCCTGAGCGAAGGCATGTTCAAGCCCAAGAACCCGAAACTCGGCGCGGATGTTGCCGGGCGGGTCGAAGCGGTGGGCAGTGATGTCACGAAGTTCAAGCCGGGTGACGAGGTCTTTGGCGCGATTGGCGTGAGTGCCTTCAGCGAGTATGTCTGTGCCCGCGAGACGGCCTTCGCGCTCAAGCCGGCCAATATCTCATTCGAGGATGCTGCCGCCGTCCCGGTGGGCGCGTTAACCGCGCTGCAGTGTTTGCGCGACGCAGGGCAGATTCAGGCAGGGCAAAGCGTGCTGATCAATGGAGCGTCCGGCGGCGTGGGCACTTACGCCGTGCAGATTGCCAAACACTTCGGCGCGCAGGTCACCGGGGTGTGCAGCGCTCGCAACCTGGAGATGGTGCGCTCCATTGGCGCAGACCATGTCATCGACTACGCCAGGGAAAACTATACCCGAAAAGGCGGACGCTATGACATCATCCTCGATAACATCGGCAACCATTCGCCGTCCGCCAATCGCCGTGTCCTTGCACCCGATGGCCGTTATGTGCTGGCCGGCTTTGCCAGCATGTTCGGATTGATACAGGTGATACTGCTGGGCGCTGTCATATCGAAACTGAGCCGTCAGAAGATCGGCTTCAAGCTGTCCGATGCGAACGAAGCGGATCTGGCCTTCCTGCAGAACCTGCTGGCGACAGGCAAAATCCGCTCAGTCATTGACAGATGTTATCCGCTCAACGAGACGGCGGAAGCCATTCGTTACCTGGAAACCGGGCGTGCGCGCGGCAAGGTCATCATCACCGTAACATCGTAACACGCTCCCACTTCGGCTGTGACAACCGCAAATATCCCCATTCCCGTGACTGAGTGAACAGCACGGGCATCTTTTTGCCAGGCCATGTCAAAAATACTTGACATCAGGTGTGGTTCGTGCTACTCTGTGTAAAGTAAACCATACATCATGTGAAGTGAAACGGACAATAGGAGCCGACATGTCCTACCAGGAACGACAAAGCCTTGTGTCATTGATCAGCAGCATTCTGATCAACACGCTTTACGCAGCTTACATGGCCGGGCGCTACCCACAGGCAGATCCGTACTCGCCGGAGGTGTTTCACTTCTGGGGATCGTTCTTCCTGATTCTGATCCCCGTCACTATCGTGGCGAAAATCGTCAGCTACATCCTGTTCAGCATCCTGAATGCCATCGCCACGCGCGAAGCAGAACCACCGATCACCGACGAACGCGACCGCTTGATTGAACTGAAATCAACCCGCAGCTCGCTGTACATCTTCTCATTGGGTTTCGTCGTCGCGATGGCCGCGCTGGTTTTCTCGCTGCCGCCCGCCGCGATGTTCATCATCCTGCTGTGTTCGGGACTGGTCGCCGAGATGTTCTCCGACATATCGCAGTTCTTCTTCTACCGGAGGGGGGTCTGAATTGAGCAAGCTCAAGATTGGCAACAACATTCGCCGGCTGCGATTTGAGCACAGTGAGATGACTCAGCAGGAACTGGCCGACAGAGTGAGCGTCACGCGACAGACGATCATCGCCATCGAGAAAGGAGATTACGCACCTTCCCTGGAATTGGCTTTCCGCATCGCGCAGTCCTTCAACGTTCGGCTGGAAGAGGTATTCTTCATCATTCACAACCCGGAATAAGACCGGCCGTTCCCTGAAATCTAAAAACTGCATCCTGCAACCAAGCATCCAGGCACATTCATGTGGGCTGGCAGGGGGCGCACGCCTTCGCCCAGCCCCACCTATCCGTAAACGCGATCAACAGAAATGAGGTTCAACACCATGAAAGCTATCGTGAGCACCCGCTACGGTTCACCCGATGTCCTGCAGCTTCAGGAAGTCGCCAAGCCGACACCGAAGGATAACGAAATTCTGGTACGGGTTCACGCGGGGGTTGTCACCCCGTCGGATACCGCCTTCCGCAAAGGTGACCCATTCATCATCAAGCTGCTGTATGGCCTCACCAGGCCGCGCCTCTCGATTGGCGGCGTCGAACTTGCCGGGGAAGTCGAAGCGGTCGGCAAGGATGTGAAGCAGTTCACGGTTGGCGACGCGGTGTTCGGCGTGAGTCCCAACACCTTTGGCGCGCACGCCGAGTATGTCTGCCTGCGCGAGGATCTGCCGCTGGTGACGAAGCCCGTCGGGATGACCTATGATGAAGCGGTCACGATCATGGACGGCAGTCCAACAGCGCTGATCTTCCTGCGCGATGTGGCAAAGCTCCAGCCCGGCCAGCACATCCTGATTAATGGCGCAGCGGGCGCGGTCGGCAGCGCGGCGGTGCAGCTCGCCAAGTACTACGGCGCGACCGTGACGGGCGTATGCAGCACGCGCAACATCGAACTGGTGAAGTCGTCGGGCGCGGATCACGTCATCGACTACAGCCGCGAAGACTTCACCAAACGCCGCCAGGCTTATGACGTGATCTTCGACGCGGTGGGCAAGAGTTCATTCGGGCACTGCAAGGGCGCGTTGACCCGCAAGGGCGTCTATATGACGACCGTCCCGTCACTGGGCATCGTCTTCCAGATGCTGCGCAGCGCCATCATCGGCAGCCGCAAAGCCAAGTTCACGACGGCAGGGCTGATCCAGAACAAGGACAACTTCAACTTCCTGAAAGCCCTGTTCGAGGCAGGCGATCTGCGCGCCGTCATTGACCATCGCTATCCGCTGGAACAGGCCGCCGAGGCACACCGCTATGTCGATACCGAACGCAAGCGCGGGAGTGTGGTCATTACCGTGCGGGCGTGAGAAAACCGGATACCCCATCAGAACAGGAGGATTATCATGAAAGCGATTGTCTGCGAACGATACGGCCCACCAGAAGTGCTTCACCTGCGCGAGGTTGCCAAACCGGTTCCTAAAGACAACGAGATTCTGGTCAGGGTGCGGGCGACCAGTGTGACCATCGGGGACACCCGCATGAGGAGCTTCACAGTCCCGCGCGCCCAATGGCTTCCTGCGCGCTTGTACCTGGGACTCACCAAACCCAGACGCGCCGTCCTCGGCATGGAAATCGCCGGCGATGTCGAAGCGGTCGGCCAGCAGGTGACGCGCTTCACGGTTGGTGACGCGGTATTCGCCTCGACCTTCAACACGAACTTCGGTGGCTATGCCGAATACAAATGTCTGCCGCAGGATGGGCTGGTGGCGCTGAAGCCGTCCAACCTGACCTACGAGGAGGCAGCAGTCGCCGTCGGTGGAGGCGTAACCGCGCTGTGCTGCATTCGCAAGGGACATATTCAGCCTGGGCAGAAGGTGCTGATCTATGGCGCTTCCGGCTCGGTCGGCAGCATGGCCGTGCAGCTTGCCAAACACTACCTGGGGGCGCAGGTGACAGCCGTATGCAGCAGCGCAAACCTGGACTGGGTGCGCGCACTGGGCGCTGACCGCGTCATCGACTACACCCGCGAGGATTTCACCAGAACGGGCGACATCTATGATGTGATCTTCGACGCGGTGAGCAAAGTGCCACCCGCCCACGCGAAGAAGGCACTCAAGAAGGGCGGCATCTACCTGAACGTTCACCGCGATTCAGATGGTGGCGATCTCAAGGAAGGTCTGTGCGCCATCAGAGACCTGATCGAAGCGGGTACGATCAGTCCCGTGATTGACCGCCGCTATTCGCTTGATCAGATCGTTGAGGCACACCGCTATGTCGATCAGGGGCACAAGAAGGGCAACGTCGTCATCACGGTCTAGGTCGATAGTCGTCAGTCGATAGCCAATAGCCCTTGCCCGAAAACCGCACCGCCAGCATCTTGCCAAAGGCCACCGACTATCGAGCGACCACTTCACAGCGATTCATCTCCGAATTCCGTTCGCGCATCGTTGCCGCTATACTCTGCGTAAAAACAACAAAACAAGCGTCACAGGATGCCTTCTCATGGAAGATCAGAATCGCTTGCAGCGCCGCCGCGCACTGCTCATCACCGCGGCGGCCATCGTCATCGTCTACATCATCTGGAACGTACCGCAGCTTGAGGCCGTACTATATCCCTTCCGCCTGTTCGTCACCTACGTGCATGAGGCCGGGCACGGCACGATGGCATTGGTCAGCGGCGGCCAGTTCCTCGACTTCGTGGTATCACCCGATGGCAGCGGGGTGGCGCGTACCATCGGCGGCAGTCGCCTGCTGATCCTGCCCGCAGGCTACCTGGGCGCGGCGCTGTTTGGCGCGGTGCTGTTCTACCTGGCAAACCGGCTGCGGCACGGGCGCGCGATCTCGATGGTGCTGGGCGTGGGCTTGATCCTGTTTTCGCTGGCATTCGGGCGCGTTTCGCCCACCGCGCTGCTGGTCGGCGTCGGCTTCGGCGCGCTGTTGATCGCGCTGGGCTGGAAGGCGGGCGACTACATCAACCTGCTGATCCTGAATGTGCTGGCGGTGATGACCGGGCTGAACGCCGTCTTCGACCTGTGGTTTCTGATCAGCAACAGCGGCGTGCAGGCGGGCGACCTGCGCAATGATGCCGCCGCGTTTCAGCAAGCCGTCGCGCCGCTCGTCCCGGCTGCGGTCTGGGCGCTGCTCTGGGCGCTGGCTGCCGTGCTGATGCTGGCCGCCGCCGTGTGGTTCAGCCTGCTGCGCCCCGCAAACAAGCGTGAGTGAATGCTGACGGTCGCGTGTGCTATTCGCGCTCGATGCGGACGGCCACTTCACCCGCGCCGCGGAAGTAGGACGAAATCTCAACGCGATACTGCCCCGCGGCGGTGATCTCGAAGCTCTGGATCAGCGGGTCGGTCACGCCCAGGCCGATGCCCGCGCCGGAGTCGTCGTCTTCGGCAATCTGAATCGCGCCAGGGTTGAAGAGTTTGAGCAGCAAATCCAGATCGGGCGCTGTTGGGTCGAGCGCCTCTGCTGAGATGGTGATCACATCACCAACTGACGCCTCGAAGGTGAAAGCGGCGGGGGTCAAGCCATCCAGGCGCACGACCTCATCCAACAGCACGCCCGCGCCCTGCGGCTGTTCTGGCCCCTGGCTCACCACTTCCAGCACGACTTCGACACCGCCGGCCTGCGTGGGGTCAAAGCTGCCCAGGCGGATGGTGTACGTGCCGGGCTGCGGCAGGATAATGCCCTCGAAACCCGCGTCACGGTTGCCGTTCGCCAGGTCGTCATTGGATGCCAGCGACAATCCTGACGGGTCGATAATCTCCAGCGTTGTATCGATGGCGCTGGTGTTGATATCCAGGTTGCGTGCGTACAGGTTGATGCTCTGTGTGTCCGCGATAGTGTAGGCCAGATCAACCGCGCCGTTGCCCGTCAGCACAATCCGCAGCGGTTCCGTGACCAGCAGCGTCTTCACCTCACCACCCGCACCCCGAACGGCAGGGCTGCCTTCCAACAGCACTTCGACCTCGCCCGTGTCGGCGCCGCTGAAGCTGGTGACGCGGATGACGTAGTTGCCCGCCGCAGCGAGCGGCAGGTTACTGATGACGGAATCGCGCGAGCCGAAGTTGCTGGGTGGATTGATGGCGTCGTCGTTGCGTTCGAGCAGCGTGCCATCCGGCGCGTAGACTTCCAGGAGCGTATCGAGCGAGCCATCCACACTGCGGGCGCTGACGCTGATCAGGCCGGGGCCAGGTGCGGCGTAGATCAGGTCAACGCTGCCATCCTGAATATCGACGAGCAGCGATTGATTGGGGGTGATCGGCTGCCCATCCTGCGCGACAGCGGCGGTGATACTCACGACGATGATCAGCAGCGCCAGCACAACTCGGTACATAGGGACTCCGCAAATGATGGTGTACGTGCTTTTGATGGTTAGCTTTCAGCTTATAGTCTTCAGTCTATAGCTTTTGGCGTATCAGGGGCAGGTCGCACTTCAGACCATGCGCTATTGACTGACAACTATCGACTCATGACCACAATTTCGAGTGTAGTTCTGCCGGAAGGGGTTGTCAATTCGCAGCGTTAGAAAAGCGAAACGGACAGATCGCCCTTTGCGGATTAGGCCGTTTGCTGCTAATCTGTCTTCGGGAAACAGGTGCTTAAGGAATATGAAGTTGAAACTGATCACTCGTTTTGCTTTTGCCGCCCTGTTTGCATTGGCCGCCTGCACGGGGGATGGCAGCCAGGAACAGGCGCTGATTCCGACCAATACGCTGGCGCCCATCGTGAGCATGACGCCGCGCTTCACTGCCACGCCGATACCGACGCGCACGCCGCTGCCCACCTTCACGCTCACGCCTTCCAATACGCCTATCACACCAACGCCCTCCGATACCCCTACGCCCACCGCCACGCCGCCGATCACGGGCATCGTCGCCTCGCTGGACACGGTGAACGTGCGCGAAGGGCCGGGTGTGGCCTTCAGCGCGATCACTTTCCTGACGCCGGGCACGGGTGTTGAAGTGCTGAACCAGAACGAAGATGGCAAGTGGCTGAACATCCGCATGGAGGATGGCCGCGAGGGCTGGATTGCCGCCAGTCTGGTGCGCGTCAACCCGTTCCCGACTGCCGTGCCAACCGCCACGCCATCGCCCGATATGACCGCGCTGGCGCTGGGCACGCCGCTGCCCACCGCGATCTTCGGCGGCGGCACAGTCACGCCAACGCCGCCCGGTTCGGTGGTCACGGCCACTCCGCCGGGGACGCCGGACGCCACATCCACCTCGGTCGAAATTCCGGTGATCGATGTCAGCGCCATCCAACTGACGGCAACCGCGCTGGCCGGGGGCATCAGCCTGCCGACCCAACCGCCGACGCTGGCCGGGGCGACCGCCACCTTCACCCCGCTGGCCGCGCAGCCCGGCACGCCAACCATCCCGTTCATCGGCGCGACCTTCACGCCGTCGTCGGGCGTTGGCGGCGAGGGCAGCACGGGTTCGCAGAGCGGCGTGGACGTGCTGGCTTACTGCGACAACCGCTTCTTTGGCAAGCCCGCGCCGACCAACCTGCGCGCCGGGGCGACGATTGACGTGTTCTGGAGCTGGTACGTCAGCGAGCCAGACCTGATGCAGCAGCACTTTGACAACGTGATCTACGATGTGCGCGTGAACGGCGTGG
>JAEUQX010000191.1 GCA_016788625.1 Anaerolineae bacterium | reverse complement strand
AGTGACCAGGACGATTTTGCCGCTCATCGGTGCTTTCGTTTCGATCGTCATATGCCTTATCTGCTTACATTGGAATTCCGTTTGGCCTTTATTATACGAGCAATTACGCACAACAGGTACGATGTCTAACGAGCTACTCAGGGATGCCCAGGCGTGCACCACAGAATCACGCCGAGCTGCGCACAAACCCAAGAGCGAAATCAGATGATTTCACCACATCAGCGCAGAGGGGGCGTTGCAGCCAAGACCATCCCCCGTTGGCGAGCGCACTGGGGAGCATCTGGCGGCACGGAACAACGATCGGCTATAGTCTAGCGACTACCGACTATAGACTTTTCTTACAACAGGGAGATTGTTTTTATGCACCTCAGCCCACGTTACAAATGGTTCATCGTCGGCGTCTTCCTGGCCTTCATGCTGCTGCACCAGGCCGATAAATTGCTCATCGGGCAGGTGCTGACCGATATTCAGCGCGATTTTCAGATTGACGACGCTCAGGCCGGGGCTATCGGCACAGGGGCGCTGGTGGTCGCGGCGATCTTTTACCCGCTGTGGGGCTACCTGTATGACCGCTATGCCCGCGCCAGGCTGCTCGCCCTCGCCTCGTTCATCTGGGGCGTCACCACCGCGCTCAGCGCCATCGCGCCCAACTTCGGCAGCTTCCTGGCGACGCGCGCCTCAACCGGCGTGGACGATGCCAGCTACCCCGGCCTGTACAGCCTCGTGGCAGATTACTTCGGGCCGAAGACGCGCGGGCGGGTGTTCGGGTTGTTGCAGCTCACCGCGCCGCTCGGTTTCGTACTCAGTTTGGTGCTGGTGCTGGCGCTCGACCCGCTGATCGGCTGGCGCAACATCTTCCTGCTCACGGGTGGGTTGGGGCTGGTCGTCGGGCTGTTCATCTTCTTCGGCGTGCGCGACCTGCCGCGTGGCCGCGCCGAGCCGGAACTGGAGAATCTGCCGGAGATTGCCGCGCATCGCTTTGACTGGGTTGCGGCGCGTTCGCTGCTGAAGAAACGCGCGCTGCTCCCGATGTTCGTGCAGGGCTTCTTCGGCGTCTTTCCGCTGAATGTGATCACCTTCTGGTTTTTCACCTATCTGGAACGGGAGCGCGGCTTTGAGAGCGACGTGATCTTCCCGATCATGGCCGGGGCAGTGCTGGCGATGTCGGTTGGGGCGTTCTTCGCGGGCTGGCTGGGTGACCGCCTGTTCCAGCGCACGCCGCGCGGACGGCTGCTGGTCAGCACGACGGGCGTGATGACCAGTACAGTGCTGTTGTTCATCACGCTCAGCCTGCCGCCGGATACCACGCCGCTGATCTTCGGCATCATGCTGGCGCTGACGGCATTGTTCGTGCTGTTCTCCGGCTCGAACGTCGCCGCCACCATTCAGGACATCACGCAGCCGGAAGTCCGCAGCACGGCGCTCTCGGTGCAGTACTTCGTGGAGAACATCGGCGCGGCATCGGCTCCGCTGCTGGTCGGCGCGCTCTCCAACTCAATGGGGCTGTCGAGCGCCATCCTGCTGATCTGCGTGGTGACATATGTGCTGTGCGGGGTGTTTCTGGTGATCGCGGTCCTGCGCGTCCCGGCGGACGTGGCCGAGATGCGTGCGTTAATGCGCGAGCGCGCCCGCGAATCGCAGGGGCTGGCCTCTGGCGCAGCAGCGGGGGATTGATGCGCGCCCCTGCGAATCACCTGTGTATACCGTGTCTGCGGGAGCAGATGTGCACTGCTAAGAGGGCGAACAAGCTGTTCGCCCCTACGATACCCAATTCCTTTTCTCTTACGCTGTCTTCTCTGCGCGCGGCGTTCGCTATTTGTTGAACTTGCTGCCGCCGCCGAACACATTCGCACCCAGCTTGAAGCCATGCTCGCGCAGCTTTTCCTCGAAGTTCGGGCGGAAACCGGTTGGTTCCAGCGCGCCGCCGCCTGCGTGCGAATAGCCCTGCCCGGTCTGTCCTGGCGTGCGGTAGACAAACACGTCTTGCAGCGTGATGTTGCTGCCTTCCATACCCTGCACTTCGGTCACCTGCACGATCTTGCGGCTGCCGTCCTTCAGACGCGCCTGCTGCACGAACATGTTGATGGCCGCCGCTATCTGCTGGCGGATGACCAGCACGGGTAAATCCATCCCGGCCATCAGACACAGCGTCTCCAGGCGTGCCACCGCGTCGCGCGGGCTGTTGGCATGTACGGTCGTCAGCGAGCCGTCATGACCGGTGTTCATCGCCTGGAGCATGTCCAGCGCCTCGCCACCACGGCACTCGCCCACCACCACGCGGTCGGGGCGCATACGCAGCGAGCCTTTCACCAGGTCGCGGATCGTCAGGCGACCATCAACGCCGTTGCCGCCGGGGATGGGCGGGGCAGTCTCCAGGCTGACGACGTGGCGCTGCGTCAGTTGCAGTTCAGCGGCGTCCTCAATCGTCAGGATACGTTCTTCTTCCGGGATATAGGAACTCAGCACATTGAGCAGCGTCGTCTTGCCGGAGCCAGTGCCGCCCGCCACGACGATGTTCAAACGTGAGACGATGCACGCTTCCAGGAACTGCGCCACCTCGCGCGTGAACGAGCCGAAGCGAATCAGGTCGTCAACCGTCAGCGGCTTGGACGGGAATTTACGGATGGTGATGGTCGTGCCCTTCAGCGCCGAGGGCGGCATGACGATGTGCACGCGCGAGCCGTCTGGCAGGCGCGCATCGACCATCGGGTTGGCGCGGTCGAGCGTGCGCTGGAGCGGGCGCACGATGCGCTGTGCCGTCCACTGAATGTGTTCCTCGTCATCGAAGACGATCTCGTTCTCGCGCAGCTTGCCCTTCTGTTCCGCGAAGATCATGTCCGCGCCGGTCACCATGATTTCGGAGATGGCCTTGCTCTGCACCAGCGGTTCAATCGCGCCGAAGCCCAGCAGGTCGTTGAGCAGCGCCTCTTTGAGTTCCTCGTATTCCGCCTGCGAAAGCTGCATCCCGGCTTTTTGCAGCACGGTGTTTAGCCGCGTCACGATCAACTGCTCTTTTTCGCGGTCACCGCGTTTCCACTCGTCTGCCTCGTCCGGCGTGCTGAGCAGCTTGGGGCGGAGCTGTTTGCGGAGCTGCGCCACGCGCGGCGAGGTGCGGAGTTTTGCGACCGTCTCATGTCCGTTCGCAGCCGGGGCAGGCGCTTCTTCCTTCACGCGCGCCGGTGCTGCGGGGGCAGGTGGGGGAGCAGCCGGGGCAGGCTGCGCGGGTTCCGGCTCGTCAAATCCGCTCAGCGCGGCTTCAAATGAAGCGCGTTCTTCGGCCTCGCGCTTGGCCTGTTCGCTCAATCGACGCTGCAAAAACGACATAACACCATCCTTGGATCGGGCTTTTGTTCATCACGATCTTCATGATTTCCAGTGTAGAGGCTAATTTGCTGTGCAATCAAAAAGTTTTGTGAAATTTCTCGATCAGACTATCCTCCTATTGTCCGGCGGGCAGCTCTCTGCGACATTTCATGAAAGATGTAAAGCAGATGAGATGATACCCATGACCCGACTCATCGCCTTGATTGGCGCGGCCCTGTTCGCTCTGCTCAGCCTGCTCGGCGCCAGCCCCGCCGCAGAACCTGCATTTGCTGCCCCGCACGGCATCGGTATGTTGGGGCGCGGCTGGGTCACGGACATCAGCAT
>JAEUQX010000188.1 GCA_016788625.1 Anaerolineae bacterium | reverse complement strand
TGGCCTACGGGGTGATGAACACTCCGGCGCTGGTCATCAACGAGAAGGTGGTTTCCAGCGGTCGCATTCCGGCGCGCTCCAGGATAGTCGAGCTGGTACATGAGGTCGAAAAGGCCGCGAATTAGTATCAAGACAGAACTGTCACCTGGGTGGGTTCTTGTTCGCGCGACTATATTCAACTTTCTGAATATTGGAGATCTGTATGCAGATCGGTGATTTGCTGCTGCACCTGCTTCAGGCAGGTTGGCTGGGGCTGCTGGATTATCTGGCAGCACACGTCTTGTTGTGTCTGGTGCCCGCATTCTTCATCGCGGGTTATCTGTCGCTGATCCCCAAGGAGACGGTGACGCGTTATCTGGGGCCGAAAACACCCAAGTGGATCAGCTACCCGGCCTCGGCTGTTGGCGGATTTATCCTGGCTGTATGCTCCTGTACCATCCTGCCGCTGTTCGCGGGGATCTGGAAGCGCGGCGCGGGGCTTGGCCCTGCCATCACCTTCCTGTTCGTGGGGCCTGCCGTGAATATCCTCGCCATCAGCTATACGGGAGCAGCAATCGGCGGTGATATTGCCCTGGCTCGGCTGGTGCTGGCGATCACGTTCGGCATTGTTATCGGCATGATCATGGCCGCGCTCTTTAAACAGCCTGAAAATGAGCCGGCGCAGGCGGAGATGTTCGAGCAAAAATCCGCCATGCGCCCTGTCTTGTGGGTGTTGTTCGCGCTGCTCCTCAGCGTTCTGATTGTTGGCACGCTTCAGATTGACTTGCTCACGGGCACCGTTTTTTCAGTCACGCTGCCCATTGAACTGCCCGCCGGGCTGCAATCTGGCCTGGATGCGCTGCACCTCACTCTGCAAGGGGCCGTGCTGATCGTGCTGCTGGTCATCATTGCTCCGGTTGCCTGGAAGGGCTTGAACGATGTGTTGAACGGCTTTAACCGTTGGACGTGGACATCGCTGGGGCTGATTGCTGCCACGCTGCTGATCGCCGCTCCGACCACCGCAACCGGCAGCCTGATTATCAACATCACTGGGCGGTTGATCGCCGAGATTGCTCTGCTGGGCAGCCTTGGTTACGTGACCGCCCGATACCTGACGCGCGAAGAACTTGCGGATTGGCTGTCAGAAACCTGGCGCTTCATCAAACAGATTTTCCCGCTGCTGATTGTTGGGGTGTTTATCGCTGGCATGGTGCGCTCGATTGTGCCAGAGGACTGGATTCGCGCGCTGGCGGGCGAAAACACCATCTGGGCGAACCTGCTGGGGGTCTTGTTCGGCGTATTCATGTACTTCCCCACGCTGGTCGAGGTGCCGATTGCGCGTATGTTCCTCGACCTGGGAATGCACAAGGGGCCGCTGCTGGCATACCTGCTGGCTGATCCTGAACTCAGCCTGCAAAGCATCCTCGTCACCAGCAAGATTATGGGTCACAGGAAGACGGTCACTTACGTGAGTCTGGTAGCAGTATTCAGCACCATCGCAGGCTACCTGTTCGGTCTGTTCCTGGCCGGAGTTTAACAAGGGAGATCTCAAATGAGTCAACCATCCGTCACGATGCCGCACCGAACCAGCGGCAGTGTTTTCGGCAGACTTTCGCTGCTGGATCGTTTTCTGCCCCTGTGGATTTTTGGGGCAATGGCACTGGGAATCGCGCTGGGGAAGTTGTTTCCATCGCTTGGCCCGGCTCTCGACTCGGTTAAGTTGGATACTGTATCCCTGCCGATTGCGATTGGCTTGTTGTGGATGATGTATCCGGTACTGGCAAAGGTCAAGTACGGGAAAATGCCCGAAGTGGCCGCGAACTGGAAGATGTCCGGCACGTCGCTGCTTCTCAACTGGATTATGGGGCCAGCACTGATGTTTGCGCTCGCGTGGCTGCTGCTGCCCGACCACCCGGAGTACCGAACCGGCTTGATACTGGTGGGGTTGGCACGCTGCATCGCGATGGTGCTGATCTGGAACATGCTGGCTTGTGGCGACAGTGAATATGCGGCGGTGCTCGTCGCCATTAACTCGGTCTTTCAGATTGTGATGTATACCGTGCTGGGATATTTCTACCTGACGATTGTTCCCCAGTGGCTCGGTGGCGAAGCAGTCGCATTGGATGTCTCGATGGGTGAAATCGCCAAGAGTGTCCTGATATTCTTGGGCATTCCGCTGGCAGCGGGTTTCCTGACCCGGCTGATCCTGACCCGCGTCAGAGGAGAGGAATGGTACGAAACGAAGTTCGTACCACGCCTGTCGCCAACAGCCATCATTGGCCTGCTGTTTACCATCGTGATGATGTTTTCGCTCAAAGGTGAGGTCATTCTCAATCAGCCGCTGGATGTGCTGCGTATCGCCCTGCCGCTGCTGATCTACTTCCTCATCATGTTCAGCGTTTCCTTCGGCATGTCCTACCTGCTGAAGTTTCCCTATGCGGATACGGCAACAATCTCCTTTACGGCTGCGGGGAACAATTTCGAGCTGGCGATTGCCGTTGCGATTGGCGTATTCGGCCTGGCTTCCGGCGAGGCACTGGCAACGGTTGTCGGCCCGCTCATTGAAGTTCCTGCCTTGATCAGCCTGGTCTATTTATCGCTCTGGCTGGGTCGCCGCCTGTATCCGAGCGATCCGCTCTGGCAAGCGGGATCACCGTCTGAACCTCAATTCGCACCTCAAACTGCGCGCGCGGGTTCGAAGGGTCAATGACATTAACGATGCTGTTGGCGAACCCATGGAACGATTTCACACGAGACGGACAGCGCAGGCCTTGTCCCTACCCAAATCGCGTGTTTGTAGGGACAACGCCCGCGTTGTCCGGATTCGCCAACAGTGTCGTTATGTGCTCCTGTTTAGGATGCAATGTGTCTCCATGTGAAATCCGCCCTCGCTGTATGTCATGACTGTGGCGCAGCAGTTTGCCTGGAACACGGACACAAAACGCGCTGTTGTGTCCGGTCTGTGCTGAACTTCGGCGCGAGACCGGAAACAACGCTCACAGGCAGCCTGTTTTACCGGGGAACACAACAGCGTTACGGGTTGATGTGCCCATCTGCAATGACCTCACCGTGTCAGGTTTTATTCGGGTGTGCTGATTGGCGCGCTGATTTCGACAATCTCGTTGAACTTCGAATAATCGTTCACGCGCGTTAAGGTCAGCCCGAGGCCGGGATTTTCCGCGTCGCCGCTTGCCGCGACCGTGATGACCAGGTAGACGCGATGCACCAGTCCATCCTCCTCGCCGATGTAGACTGCGAATGTCATCTGAATTTCTTCCGGCGTGGGAAGTGTCAGTTCACCCGCTGCGGGGAGTTCTGGCGCGCCAGCCGGCGGCGTGAAGTTGTCGGGGACACCACCGCCGAAGCCACCGCCGAAACCGCCCACTTGCCCGAAGGCTGCGAAATCAAACGCCTCGTTTTCCAGCATGACGGCTGAATCGAGCGTGACCTGATACACGCGCATCGCCTGACCGTTGATCTGATCGGCAGGCAGCGCGGTGATCTGCGTCACCGACTCGGTGTTGATCGGGAGCAGCAGCGTGTCGAGCAGTTGATCTGTCGCCGCCCCAAACGGCAGCCCTTGGCCTGCTGGCAGTCCATTGGCGTTACCCAGCTCAGCCGCGAACGCTTCCAGGTCAACCCAATCGGTGGGCAGTTCGAGCGGCATACCCTGTGGAAGCTCACCGAAGCGCACATAGGTGACGCCATCCACGATGACCGTTTCAGACGTCAGTTCGAACGCGCCAAACGGCATTGAAGTGTTCGTCGTAGTGCTGCCCTGCAGGTTCCAGCCAGCTTCCGTTTTGCTGACATCGAATTCCTGGGTCTGCTGCGTGCTCAGGCTCTGTCCGTCAGCGCCGCCTGTCGATTCCGTGAGGGACTGCGAAACGATGTGCAGACTGCTGACAGCCTGCGTGTTCGTGAACGCGCTGGCGATCTCCTGCAAAGCCGCCGGGTCAACAGCCTCCTGCGCCAGCGTGATCTGACCGAATGCAAACCCCACGAGTAGCACCAGCAGTCCAATGACTCTACGCGCTGCCTTCATATTCAATCCTTTCCTCTAAAACTCATGTAGCAGATGTTTCAGCGTTCATTCTAGGCAGGGAGTGTGGAGAAGTTATCGAGAAGCCATCGAGATTCGATGGAATGCAGAATTCGACCGAAGCTGCACAGCGTCTCCATAAGTTCTCAAGAATTGGTCGCTAGAGTGAAAGCTGTGAGACAGACAGGATGCATCAATCAAGTGTCGAAAGGAGCAAACGATGCAGAAACGCATACTCATCAGCGCGGGCGTGCTGGTCGCCGCCATCGTCGCGGGCGTAACGCTGCTGAATCCCGGCGCGCAGACCGTTTCCGCCCAGGATCAACAGACCGCGCGTGTGGAGCGCCGCACGCTGAACAGTACGATTGAAACGACGGGCACGATTGAACCCGAGGACAGCGTGCTGCTGTCTTTTGGTATGGCGGGCAGCGTTAGTGAGATTCTGGTGGAGGTGGGCAGCGAGGTGCGCGCGGGCGACGTGCTGGCGCGGCTGGATACCAGCGACATCGAGAACCAGATCGCCCGCCAGGAACAAAGCCTGATCATGCAGCAGGCATCGTATGACCAACTGATCGCCGACCCCTCCGCGCGAGAAATCGCACAGGCCGAAGCAACGCTGGCTTCGGCGCAATCGCAGCTTATTCAGGCGCAGATCAATCTTGATACTGCCCCGAACAACCTGACCATCAACTGTGCCAACCTGGACAGCGCCGCGTTACAGCTTGAACGCGCGCAGGAGGACTATGACGACTACGTGAACGACGGCTACCAGATGGATGCCACCTTCATCCCCGACGCGGATTCAGAGCCAGGGGAACGGCTGCGCGACGCACAAAGCAGCTTTGACGTGGCGCAGGCGCAGTGCAACGAAACCCCATCCGTCGAACAGCTCGAAGCCGCTGTGAGCGCTGCCCAGGCCAGTGTTGATCAGGCCCAGGCCGCGCTGGATGAACTGCTGAGCGGCCCAACAGATGAAGAGATGTCCTCTGCTCAGGCACAGCTTGATCAGGCGCGGCTTCTGCTGGACGATGTGCACACGTCGCTGGATGACGCGGTGATCACCGCAACTTTCGATGGCATTATCTCGGCAGTGCACATCACGCGCGGCCAACTGGTCAGCGCCAACACGACGGCTATCACCCTGGTTGATCATGCCCAACTGCATGTCAACGTCAGCGTGGATGAGCTGGATATCGCGCAGATCGCTACCGGGCAAAGCGCGCTGATCGCCCCAGAAGCGCTGAACGGGCAGACCATCGAAGGTCTGGTCACGCGCATCGCACCCACCAGCACGATCACCGATGGTATCGTGACGTATGACGTGCGCGTTGACCTGACGGACGCAGGCTCACTGCCTGTGCGTATCGGCATGACGACCGAGGTAGAAATCGTGGTCGGCAGTCTGGATGCGGTCATCGTCGTCCCGACCGAGGCGGTGCAGCGCGAAGGGCAGAACGAGTTCGTCGATGTGCTCAACGCGGATAACTCTACGACGCGCGTTGCCATCGTCTCCGGAACGACCATTGATGGCCTGACGGTGGTCGATGGCGATCTGACGGAAGGCTTGACGGTCATCATCCCGCAGCGCAGCAGTGCTCAGGCGGGCAACAACCTGCCCTTTGGCGGAGGCAATTGATGACCGCGCAGCTATTGACGGCAGATTTCGTACAGGAGCAGGTCGCTGCTGTGCCTGGAGCAGTACAGGCGGTGATCGAGACTCACGACCTGACGAAGGTCTACCAGATGGGCGATACGGAAGTGCGCGCGTTGAACGGGGTTTCCGTTCAAATCAATAAGGGCGAGTTCGTCGCCATCGTCGGGCCGTCTGGCTCCGGCAAGAGCACGTTGATGGCGATCCTGGGCGCGCTGGACAAGCCGACCCGCGGCAGCTATCGCCTGGACGGCACAGAGATCGGCGAGATGAGCGATGACAGCCTCTCCGACATCCGCAACTACCGCATTGGCTTCGTCTTCCAGAAGTTCAACCTGCTGGCGCGCAGCACGACCCTGGCGAACGTGGCGCTGCCGCTGGTGTACGCGGGCATCGGCGCTAAGGAACGTGACCAGCGCGCCCGTCGAACGCTCGAAATGGTCGGCCTGGGCGAGCGGATACATCATAGGCCAAACGAACTTTCCGGCGGGCAGCAGCAGCGCGTCGCCATCGCCCGCGCCCTGATCAACAACCCGTCGATCATCCTGGCGGACGAACCAACGGGCAATCTGGACTCGCGCACAGGCGAGGAGATCATGCGCCTGTTCCGCCAATTGCACACCGAGCAGGGTATCACGTTGATCCTGGTGACGCACTCGCCGGAGATCGCGGCGCAGGCAGATCGTATGATCACCATGCGCGATGGGGAGGTGGTCGATGAAGCGCACGCTTGAACGTCTCAAGCCGCACTCGCGCAGTCTGGTGACAGTGGTCTGCGCGGCGCTGATGCTGCTGGCCTATCTGGCGCTGTCGCCCTGGGTTGCCATCCCGTTTCCGGGCGGCTTCGGTCAGGCTGGGGCTGGTAACGGAGGCTTCACGCCGCCAGCGGGGTTTGACCCGTCACAGTTACCGGAGGGCTTCGACCCTTCACAGCTTCCGCAAGAATTCAACGCGCCGGAAGGCTTCACGCCGCCAGCGGGGTTTGCTGCGCCGGAAGGTTTTCAAGCGCCTGACGCGCCGCAGGGAAGCACGGCAAGCGGCGGTCAGCCTGCGCCGCAAATCCCTCAGGGGCTTGGCGGGCTGATCGGCGCGCCTGGTACAACGGGCAGCTTCCTGGTTCCGCTGGCGGCGGGGGCGGCGCTGCTGCTCACAGGCTGGCGCATGTGGAAGCCGCGCTACTTCCGCCTGACTTCCGCGCTGATCGTCGTGTGTGGGCTGCTGGCGCTGGTGTACTACGTGCTGTTCTTCATCATCGATACCGTGCTGCCCATCCCGATTAGCTTCGTCGATCAGGCCAATGCCGGCTTCTGGCTGGCGCTGTTGGGCAGCATCGGGCTGTTGCTGCAGATCTTTGTTCCGCGCTTCATCACCGATCTGAGCCGCGTGACGGTGCGCGAACTCGTACCGAAGACCAGGCGTTCCGGCCTGAGTCTGGCGCAGAACCTCAGTGTGGCGCTGGATGCGCTGCTGGCGAACAAGATGCGTTCCGCCCTGACGATGCTCGGCATCATCATCGGCGTGGCGTCAGTCGTCTCGATGATTTCGGTTGGACGCGGCGCGACCGTCTCTGTGACCGAGCAGATCAGCAGCACCGGGCTGAATCTGTTGACCATCAGTCCCGGCGGCGGCACGGGTATGCCTGGCCCCGGCGGCGGCGGTGGTGGCGCCAATGCCGACACCCTGACCTACGCGGATGCCGAGGCGCTGATGAAAGAGCTGACGGGCATCGACGGCGTGCTGCCGCAGTACAACGCCAACCTGGATGTGCGTATGGATGATGAACGGCTGACGACTGCTGTGCGCGGCGTGACCTCCGACTACGCAGACTTACGCAATGTTGAGGTCGAAATCGGGCGTTTCCTGACGGATGCTGAGTACGATGGCAGCGCGCGTGTGGCCGTGTTAGGGAAGCAGGCGGCGGAAGAGCTGTTCGGCGGCATTAACCCGATTGGCCGTGACATCCGCATCGAGAACAAGCGCTTCGAGGTCATCGGCGTGCTGGCCGATCAGGATGGCGGCTTCGGCGCGGACCCGAACCTGGAAATCCAGGTGCCGCTCACGACGGGTTACCGTCAGCTATTTGACGCGCGCAAGACCGGCAGCAGTGACTATCGGGTCACCAACCTGATCGTCGCGGTGACCGATCTGGACGATGTCGAGCGCGTGACGGGCGAGATCGAAACCGTGCTGCGCCGCGAACACCGCCTGTCAGCAGACGAGGAAAACGACTTCAGCATCGTTGATCAGCAAAGCCTGCTGGACATCGCCAGCAGCATCACCGGCATCCTCACCGTGCTGTTGGGCGCGATTGCCAGCGTCTCGCTGCTGGTCGGCGGCATCGGCATCATGAATATCATGCTGGTCTCTGTGAGCGAACGCACCAAAGAGATCGGGCTGCGCAAGGCCATTGGCGCGCGGCGCGGGCATATCTCGCAGCAGTTCCTCATCGAGACGATCTTCCTCAGCCTGCTGGGCGGCTCGTTGGGCGTCCTGCTCGGCGTGTTCATCGCCATGCTGGTGAATGCCAGCGGCGTGCTGAACGCGGTCATCAGTACCGACTCGATTGCGCTGGGACTGGGCTTTTCGGCGCTGGTCGGCATCTTCTTCGGCGTTTACCCGGCCAATCGGGCGGCGGCGCTCGAACCGATAGAAGCGCTTCGCTACGAATAATCACCATGACACGAAAGGATCGTACACTCATGAAATGGACACGGCTGATCACTCTGGGCGCGCTGCCCGTGATCATTCTGGCGACGGCGCTGCTGCCAGCCAGTGCACAGGACGAGAACCTGGACAGTTTGCGCATCGCCTTCATCGGTCGCGAGAGCGGCCGCGCGGCGGAACTTGACCGCCAGTTGTATCAGGCAGCGGTCACGGCTGCCGAGCAGATCAACGCGGGCGATGATGACGACGAAGCAGGGGTGGAGAGCACCAACGGAGACCGCTACGTCTTCGAGGTGGTCTACTATTCCGCCGATACCAGCGAGGACGCGCTCGATGCCCTGAACGACGCGCTGGAAGATGATGCTATCGCCGTGCTGGGGCCGCATGAACGCGAGCTGGCTGAGGCTGTTCAGGATGCCGGTACGCAGGGGCTTGCGGTGCTGCTGGGCGCGGCGGACGCGCCAGACGGCGAGAATCTGTTCCGCGTGACGGCCAGCCTGGATGACCGCGCACAGGCGGCGGCGGATTATCTGGTGAACGAACGGCATTACACACGCATCGGCGTCCTGGCCTCCAACACGGACGAAGCGCTGGCGGGCGCGGATGCCTTCAAGACCGCTGCCGGGGATGATGTGATCGCGCTCGATCTGGTGCGCGAGGCCGATGAAGAGGACTTCACGGCAGATGTGCGCGCGCTGCGCGATGCAGATGCCGAGGCGCTCTTCGTCTGGGCGCTGGACAGCCAGAGCATAGACCTGCTGGCCGCGCTGCGTGACGGTGGTTGGGACGGCGAAATCGTCTATGCCGGGCTGGACGCGGCTTTCGTCAGCAGCGCAGGCGCGGAACTGACCGCTGGGCTGTATGGGCTGATGAACTGGACGGACGCGGCTTATGATGCCGCCAGCGCGGACTTTGTGGCGGATTATCAGGCGCAGTGGGGCACACTCCCGCCGGAAGCTGCCGCCAGCATCTACGACGCGGTTTACCTGCTGGCCGACTCAGTGGCGGACGCGGGCATAGAACCAGCGGCGATCCGCAGCGATCTGGCCGCGCAGACCGACTTCGCAGGCGTGCAGGGCAGCTATGACAATGCCAGTACCGACGCGCTGCGCGTGGTGCAGGTGCTGGCGGATGGCCGTTTCATCGAAGTGGCGCGTTACGCCGACGGCCTGTGCCAGACCTGCCCGGATACGTGGTTGGCAGATACGACCGACGAAAGCACCACGTCCAGCGAAACGTACCGCATCGGCCTGATCGGTACGCTGGACGGCGCGGCAGAAGCGACGGGCGAGCAGATTGAGCAGGCGGCGCGGCTGGCCGTGCGCGAGATCAACGAGGCGGGCGGTGTAGTGGGCGCGAACGGCGTGCGCTATACGCTCGATCTGGTGACCTATTCGGCGCAGACCAGCGAGGCGGCAGGCACAGCTTTCCAGCAGGCGGTCAGTGACGGCGTGCAGATCGTGATCGGCCCGGACTACAACTCGCAGGTGCTGCCGGGGCTGTTCCGGGCGGAAGAAGCCCAGATCGTGCAGCTCGTCTCGGCCACTTCGGATCAGGTGACGCTGGGCGGTGGCAGCTATGTGTATCAGATGCGCGCTGCCGACACGGTGCTCGCCAGCGCCTCGGCCAGCTACCTGTTGGACGTGCGCGAGTTGACGCGCTTCGCGACGGTCGCCGTGCGCACCGACTATGGCCTGGACAGCGTGGAAGCTTTCGCGGAAACGCTGGCCGTCAATGAGGATGCTGAGCTGCTGCTCGAACTCGAACACGATGTCGATGCGACTGACTTCTCGGCGCTGGCCGAGCAGATCGTCGGCGCGAATGTCGAGGCGCTGGCTGTCTGGTCTACGCAGCCGGCGTTCACCGCGCTGGCGAACGAGCTGGCGCAGAGGGGCTGGCAGGGCGTGCTGGTCTATGGTTATCTGACGCCGGAATTCGCGGCGACCCTGGGAACGCTGCCATTTGAGCTGCTCGCGCCCGTGAACTGGTGGTCGAACAGCGGCGACTGGATCGGCCAGGACTTCAGCACGCGCTACACTGAACGCTATGGCGAAGCGCCCATCCCACAAACTGCCTCGTACTACGACGCAATCTACCTGCTGGCGGCACAGTTGGATGGCGGCAGCGCCGATGGTGTGCGGGATGGCTTGAGCGGTCTGGAGAGCTTCATCGGCGTACAGGGCAGCTATCACCCACAACGCTACGGCACGGGTGAACTGACGCGCGAGGTGGTGATCGTGCAGATGAACAACGGCGCGATCACGCAGGTGGCACGCTATGACGACGGAATCTGCTTTATCGGTTGTGGCGGCTAGTTCGCGCTACAATGCAAAGAGATGGGAGCGTGCGGCAGGCTGCGCGCTTCCATTCACAACCTCACCCCGAACGCCTCGCCAAGGGGAGAGGGAGCAAGACATGCATGATCTTGGTTACATCAGTGAGACAAGCGTGTGAAGAAACAAATCTTGATCGTTGAGGATGATTGGGAGATTGCGCGCGTGGTGCGTGCCTACCTGGAACAGGCGGATTTTCAGGTGCAGGTGGCGCATAACGGACAGGCGGCGCTGGCGCTGCTGGGGCACGAAGCGTTCGATCTGGTCATCCTCGACCTGATGCTTCCCGACAAGGATGGCCTGGACATCACACGCCATATCCGCAGTCAGGCGCGGCTGGCGCATCTCTACATCATGATGCTGACGGCGCGCGTCGAAGATGCCGACAAAATCCTGGGGTTGGAGATCGGCGCGGATGATTATGTCACCAAGCCGTTCAACCCGCGCGAGATCGTCGCCAGGGTGCGCGCCGTCTTCCGCCGCCAGCAGGAAGAGAACCAGCATGATGCGGACGTGCTGCGTTATGAGGGGCTGGTCGTCGATGTGCTGCGGCGGGTGGTCGCGGTAGATGGGCGCGTCGTGGATCTGACGCCGATGGAGTTCTACCTGCTGGTGACGCTGCTCCAGCGCCCCGGTATCCCCTTCACACGTAATGATCTGATCGAGAAGCGTTCTGGCTATGATTACGACAGCCTCGAACGCACGCTGGACAGCCATATCCGCAATCTGCGCAAGAAGATCGAACCCGACCCCAGAAACCCGATCTATATCCAGACGGTTTATGGAGTCGGCTATCGATTGGGGCAGCCCGAATGAACCGCTTGTGGGTACGCTTTAGTCTGACCTTCAGCCTGATCGCTCTGTTGGGGCCGTTCATACTGGCCACCATTGGATTTCTGACGGTGCAGACCGGCGTGCTGCGTCTGTTCATCCGCAGCGAACTGACCGCGCCCGGCAATCTGACGGATCAGTTGGCCGACCATTATCGTGAGCATGGCACTTGGGAAGGTGTGACTTCTCTGATCGCCAGTTATGATCGGTCGCTGCCGGCTGACCTGGCGCTGGTGTTCGTGGATGAAGCACAACAGCTCATCTACGGCGCACAGGAGGTCAGTGAAGATCGAAGCACTGAGCAGTTGATCGCGATTGTCGTGGATGGACGGGCGCGCGGTTACCTGAACCTGATACAACGCTCAACGGCTGATTCTCTGTTTGCCCGTCCGGGCCGTCCGCTGGGGCTGAATCAGGTCAGCAATGCGCTGCTGGTTTTTGCAGGCATTACGGCTGTGCTGGGGCTGAGCGGCGGTCTGATCGCTGGGCGCACCCTGGTGACACCGCTGGCGCAGTTGGCTGATACAGCGCGGCGGTTGGGCAAGCGCGATTTCTCGGCGCGTGCCGTCGTCAAGGGCAGCACTGAACTGCGCGAGGTCGCCCACGCTTTCAACGAAATGGCGCATGACCTGGCGCAGGCGGAGACGCTGCGGCGCAACCTGGTGGCCGATGTGGCGCATGAGCTGCGGACTCCGCTCTCGGTGCTGCAAGCCAACCTGCAGGCGCTGGTTGATGGGGTGTATCCGCTGGAAAAACACGAGGTCGAGAAGCTGCTGCATCAGACCGAACTCCTCAATCGTCTGGTCAACGAACTGCGTGAACTCTCTCAGGCCGAGGCGCATCAACTGCCACTGCAGCGAGAAACAGTGGATCTGAACGCGCTGGTTGAGGCCGCAGTGGAGACATTTCATTCGACGGCGACCAACCGGGGGGTGCGCCTGGAGAGCCAGATACCCACCGAGACGCTCACCGTTTACGGTGACCAGGGGCGCTTGCAGCAGGTGTTGAACAACCTGATTCAGAATGCAATTACGCACACGCCGTCGGGGGGATTCATCCGGGTGATGCTGTCGCGCGATGCGCAGCGCCTGATGATTACCGTGCAGGACAGCGGCGAGGGGATTCCTGCGGCGCACCTGCCACACGTCTTCGACCGTTTCTATCGGGTGGATCGTTCGCGCAGCCGTGAGACAGGCGGGACAGGACTGGGGCTGGCGATTGCGCGCGCTATTGTCGAACTGCACGATGGGGAGATCAGCGTAGATAGCGCTGGACAGCCGGGGCGCGGCGCGACGTTTACGATCTCATTGCCAAGACTCACGCCAGAAAAGTAGTTTTCCGATTCGGTCTGAAGGACGAACGACGGCGGCTCGCGTGGCAGTTCTTCGGCTGCTTCCTGTACACGAGCGTTCGGCGCATCTGGCGGCGGAACGGCGTTGTTTGATACAGCGATCTGCGAGAGCCTCTGTTATCCCCCTCTGACTGCTGCATTGGAGAGCTGGACTACACAAATGCGTTCCGGTTTTCCTGATTGTGGGCGACGTGACGGAGCGAATCCCCAAGCGCAAAGAGTCACGCTGCCCATCTTGATCTTTTCTTGATGCCCCCATCTTTTACTCTGACACCTTCCTGATCTTGCCTCAGCGATAATGATCGCGTCTGAAAACATGAACCTGAGGCACAACCGTAACATGAATCTCGAACTCGTCATCGCCGGGGTGGTCGCCCTGCTGCTCCTCGTCTATCTGGTGTACTCCATGTTCTATCCCGAAAGGTTCTAAACGATGACAGCGCTGGAATTGCTTCAGATCATCGTCTACTTCGGGCTGCTCATCGTCATGACGCCGCTGCTCGGCAGCTATATGGCACACGTTTTCACAGGTCAGCGCACGCTGCTAACGCCTGTGCTGCGCCCGCTCGAAGCTCTGATCTACCGGCTGGCCGGCGTGAGGGCAGATGAGGAACAGGATTGGTGGGGCTACGCGGTCGCGCTTGTTGCCTTCAACATCCTGGGCTTTCTCGTCGTCTTCGGGCTGCAACTGGCTCAGGGTGCGCTGCCGCTCAACCCGGCAGGGCTGCCCAATGTCGAACTGACGCTGGCCTTCAACACCGCCACCAGCTTCATGACCAATACCAACTGGCAGTCTTACGCGGGCGAAACCACCCTCAGCCACCTGACGCAGATGGTCGGGCTGGCGGTGCAGAACTTCGTCAGCGCGGCAACGGGTATCGCTGTCGTGATTGCCCTGACACGCGGCCTGGCGCGCCGTACCGCGCAGACTATCGGGAACTTTTGGGTCGACCTGGTGCGGGCGACGCTGTATGTGCTGCTGCCTGTGTCGGTCGTGCTGGCGCTGCTGCTGGTCAGCCAGGGCGTCGTCCAGAACTTCAGCGCGCCTATCGAAGCGACCACGCTGACTGGCGAAACGCAAATCCTCTCGCAGGGGCCAGCGGCGTCACAGATCGCCATCAAGCAGCTTGGCACCAACGGCGGTGGTTTCTTCAACGTCAACAGCGCTCACCCCTACGAGAATCCCACGCCGTTGAGCAATTTCCTGCAGATGTTCGTCATCCTGCTCATCCCGGCGGCGCTGACCTTCACGTATGGCAAGCTGGTCGGTTCGACTCGCCAGGGCTGGGTGATCTTCGCTGCCATGCTGGTTTTGCTGCTGGTGGGGTTAAGTGTGATGCTGGTCGCGGAGTACAGCCCCAACCCAGTCTTCGGTACAGCCAGCGCGATGGAAGGCAAAGAAACACGCTTCGGCATCACCAACAGCATTCTGTGGGGCGGCGTCACAACTGCTGCCTCGAATGGCTCGGTCAACGCCATGCACAGCAGCTTCAGCCCGCTGGCGGGCGGCATCGCCATGCTCAATATCATGCTCGGCGAAGTGATCTTCGGCGGCGTGGGCGCGGGGCTGTACGGCATGTTGATCTTCGTCATCCTGACGGTATTCATCGCTGGACTGATGGTCGGACGCACGCCGGAATACCTGGGCAAGAAGATCGAAGCGCGCGAGATCAAGATGGCGATCATCGCGGTGCTGCTGCCTTCAGCCGCCATACTGCTGTTCGCGGCACTGGCTGCTGTCAGCGATGCCGGGCTATCCAGTCGCGCCAACGTCGGCCCGCACGGCTTCAGCGAAATCCTGTACGCCTTCACCTCGGCGGCGGGCAACAACGGCAGCGCCTTTGCCGGGCTGAACGCCAATACGCCCTTCTACAACATCCTGCTTGGTATCGCGATGTGGATTGGTCGTTTCGGCGTGATTTTTCCCGCGCTGGCGATCGCCGGGAGCATGGTGACGAAGAAAATCGCGCCTCCCTCTCCAGGTACATTTCCGACGGACAGCCCGCTGTTCGTCGGGTTGTTGATTGCCGTCATCCTGATCGTGGGCGCGCTGACCTTCTTCCCGGCGCTGGCGCTGGGGCCGATTGTGGAACAACTGCTGCTGAACGCCGGGCGTGCGTTCTAAACGGAGGAGAATGACTATGGCTGTGCAGACCAACATGAAAGCACGTCCCCTGTTTGAACGGGCAATTCTGCGCCGGGCAGTGATTGACGCTTTTCGCAAGCTCGACCCGCGCCAGCAGCTCAAAAATCCGGTGATGCTGGTCGTCAGCGTCGGTGCGGTGATGACTTCCGCGCTGCTCATTCGCGACCTGCTGATCGGGCGCACGGCTGAACTGGGCTTCAACCTGCAAATCACGTTGTGGCTGTGGTTCACGGTCCTGTTCGCCAATTTTGCCGAGGCGATGGCGGAAGGGCGCGGCAAAGCGCAGGCCGACAGTCTGCGGAAGGCGCGCACGCAGATGATGGCGCGGCGACTGGCAGGCAGCAAGGAAGAACGACTCCCCGCCTCACAGTTGAAAAGAGGGGATCTGGTCGTCTGTGAAGCCGGTGATGTCATCCCCGGTGACGGCGAAGTGGTCGAAGGTATCGCCAGCGTGGACGAAAGCGCCATCACGGGCGAATCGGCTCCGGTGATTCGCGAGAGCGGCGGCGACCGCAGCGCGGTCACGGGCGGCACGCGGGTTCTCAGTGACCGCATCGTGGTTCGCATCACGTCGGAGCAGGGCAGCACTTTTCTGGATCGCATGATTGCGCTGGTTGAAGGGGCAAAACGCCAGAAAACGCCCAACGAAATCGCGCTGACGATTCTGCTTTCCGGGCTGACGATCATCTTCCTGCTGGCGGTGGTCTCGCTGCGGGCTTTCGCCGCCTACAGCGAAAGCGAATCGGGCATAACGGAGACCGCTGCTACCGTGCCCGTGCTGATCGCGCTGCTGGTGTGCCTCATCCCCACCACCATCGGCGGGCTGCTGAGCGCCATCGGCATCAGCGGCATGGATCGCATGATTCAGCGCAATGTGCTGGCGACCAGTGGGCGGGCGGTCGAAGCGGCGGGTGACATCGATGTGCTGTTGTTGGATAAGACCGGCACGATCACGCTGGGCAATCGCATGGCGACCAACTTCATCCCGGCGGGACGCATTCCGGCTGATCGGCTGGCGGACGCGGCGCAGTTGTCGTCGCTCGCAGATGAAACCCCCGAAGGACGCAGCATCGTGGTGCTGGCGAAAGAGAAGTTCGGGCTGCGTGGGCGCGACCTGCACGATCTGAAAGCGGAATTCATTCCGTTTACCGCGCAGACGCGCATGAGCGGCGTGGACTTTCCGGCGGTGGATGGACACCCCACGCGCAGTATCCGCAAGGGCGCTGCCGATGCGGTGAAGAAACACATCGAGGCGCTGGGCGGCGCGTTCCCGGCGGATGTGCAGACTGCTGTGGAGGGGATCGCCAGGACGGGTGGCACGCCGCTGGTCGTCGCGGAGGGCAAGGATGTGCTGGGGGTGATCGAACTCAAGGACATCGTGAAGGGCGGCATCCGCGAACGCTTTGCCCAACTGCGGGCGATGGGCATCCGCACCGTGATGATTACCGGGGATAACCCACTGACCGCTGCCGCGATCGCTGCCGAATCCGGAGTCGATGATTTCATGGCGCAGGCGACGCCGGAGGACAAGCTCAAACGGATTCGCAGCGAGCAGGCGAACGGGCATCTGGTGGCGATGACCGGGGATGGCACCAATGACGCGCCGGCACTGGCGCAGGCCGATGTTGGCGTGGCGATGAACACTGGCACGCAGGCCGCCCGCGAAGCCGGGAACATGGTTGATCTGGACAGTGACCCGACAAAACTGATTGAAGTGGTGGAAATTGGCAAGCAGCTGCTCATGACTCGCGGCGCGCTGACCACTTTCAGCATCGCCAACGATGTCGCCAAGTATTTCGCCATCATCCCGGCTTTGTTCGGGGCGCTGTATGCGGCGGGTGCAGACGAATCAGGCCCGCTGGCGGCGCTGAACATCATGGGGCTGTCGTCGCCACAAAGCGCTATCCTCAGCGCGACGATCTTCAACGCGCTCATCATCATCATGCTGGTGCCGCTGGCGCTGCGCGGCGTAAGCCATAAGCATATGGGCGCGGCGGCCGTCCTGCAGCGCAACCTGCTGATTTATGGACTGGGCGGGCTGATTGTGCCATTCATCGGCATCAAGCTGATCGATCTGATTATCACGGCCATCGGGCTGGCGTAAAGGAGTCCCGCTCATGTTGAAAACCCTTTTTCCGGCGCTGCGAATGCTGCTGGTACTCACCATCCTCACGGGCGTGGTCTATCCGCTGGTCATCACGCTGGTGTCGCAGTCTCTCTTCCCGGAACAGGCGAACGGCAGCCTCATCCACGCTGGCGAAACCGTCGTCGGCTCGGCGCTCATCGGCCAGAATATGAACAGCGACCCGCGCTACTTCTGGTCGCGCCCGTCGGCAGTCAGCTATAACCCACTGCCTTCTGGTGGTAGCAATCTCGCGCCGACCAGCGCGACTCTTCAGGCATCGATTGTCGAACGCGCTGATACGTTCATCACAGCGAACGGCATGACGGACGCCATTGGACTGGTGCCCGCCGAGATGCTGTTCGCTTCGGGCAGCGGTCTCGATCCGCATATCAGCCCGGAAGCGGCGCGCCTGCAGGTGGGGCGGGTGGCAGTGGAGCGCAATCTGCCGCGCGAGCAGGTGGCAGCACTGGTGGAACAATTCGTCGAGCCGCCGCAGTTCGGCTTCCTGGGGCAGTCGCGCGTCAATGTGCTGCTGCTCAACCTGGCGCTGGATGAATTAGAATAAACCTGAAGGCATTGAGAGCAGCGATGGACGACTACAGACCAGATCCCGATGCCCTGTTGGCCGCAATTCAGAAGCAGGAAGAACGCCAGCAGCGTGGCAAACTCAAGATCTTCTTTGGCATGGCGGCAGGGGTCGGCAAGACCTACGCCATGCTGGAAGCGGCTCGCCGCTTAAAGGCGGAAGGGGTGGATGTTGTCGTCGGCTATGTGGAAACGCACAAACGCGCCGAGACGGAGATGCTGCTCGCAGGGCTGGAGATGGTCGCACGCCAGCAGGTGTCCTATCGCGGCACGCTGATGGAGGAGATGGATACCGATGCTATCCTCCGGCGGCAGCCGCACACGGTACTGGTTGATGAACTGGCGCATACCAATGTACCCGGTGTGCGTCATGTCAAACGCTATCAGGATGTACAGGAGCTGCTGGAAGCGGGCATCAATGTCTATACGACGGTCAATGTCCAGCATTTTGAAAGCCGCGCCGATGCCGTCCGCCAGATCACAGGTATCACAGTCCATGAAACCGTACCCGACTCCATCCTCGATCTGGCCGATGAAATCGAACTGATTGACCTCTCGCCAGAGGAGCTGCGAAAGCGGCTGGCAGAAGGCAAAGTCTATACGCCGGAGCGCATCGAGACGGCCGCCAGCAACTTTTTCCGCATGGGCAACCTGACCGCGCTGCGAGAGATGGCGCTGCGGCTGACCGCTGAGCGCGTTGATCACCAGCTTCAGGATTACATGCGCGTCAAGCAGATCGCCGGGCCATGGAAATCGGGCGAGCGCCTGCTGGTAGCGGTGGGTCCCAGTCCGTTCTCCGAACGGCTGATCCGCTGGACGCGGCGCATGGCCTATAACCTGGAAGCCCCCTGGCTGGCGGCATACATCGAAACGCCCGATGAAGTGACGATCGAGCAGAAAGAACGCCTGGCAGAGAACCTGGCGCTGGTGCGCAGTCTGGGGGGTGAAGTGGTAGTGACCTCCGGGAGCAATGTCAGCGACGGCCTGCTGCGGTTGGCGCGGCAGCGGAATGTCACGCAGATTGTGGTTGGCAAGCCGCTGCGTCATCCGGTGCAGGATTTTCTGCGCGGCGGGTCACTGGTTGATCATCTGATTCGCGCCAGCGGTGACATTGATATTTACGTCGTCACGGGCGACAAGCCCGAAGCGGAACAGGCAGGTCGGTTCACAGTGCCAACTGGGAATTCGATCTGGACTCAGTATGTGCTGGCAGCCGGGCTTGTCGCCGCCGCGACCGCACTGAACCTGATCGCGCTGCCGCTCATCGGCTATCAGGCGGTGGGTCTGATCGAACTGCTGGCGGTGCTGCTCATTGCGATTTACATCGGGCGCGGTCCAGCACTGCTGGCGGCCGCCGTGAGCGCCATTTCCTGGAATTTCCTGTTCATCGAGCCACGCTTCACGTTCGAGATCACCCGTGCCGAAGATGTCATTCTCTTCGTGCTGTATTTTGCTATCGCGATTTTCACAGGCAATCTGACCGCCAGGCTGCGAACCCAGGAACGTCAGGCGCGCAGCAATGCAGATCGCACGATGGCGCTGTACACGCTGGCGCACGAAATTGCCGCCGCAGTCAATATGGACGATGTGCTGCGAACCGCTGTTGCCCAGATTGGGCGCGTCTTCGATGCCGAGGTGGCGGTGCTGCTGCCACAGGCCGGGCAGAGCCCGCTGACCCCCCATGCGTGCAGCACCCTGACACTGGACGAGAAAGAATTCAGCGTAGGGTTATGGGCGTCTGACAACGGTAAACCCGCTGGGCGCTTCACTGATACCCTGCCACTATCCACCGTGCAGTTCATTCCGCTCAACACCGCGACGCGCACAGTCGGCGTGATCGGCATTCGCTCGCGCCAGGCGGAACGGCTGTCCTTTGACCAGGAGGCGCTGCTGGAAACCTTCATCAACCAGATCGCGCTGGTGATTGAGCGCGAACTGTTGGACGAAGCGGCGGAGCAGGCGGCAATGCTGCGCGAAAGCGAGAGGCTGTATACCGCGCTGCTCAATTCCATCTCGCATGAGCTTCGAACCCCGATCGCCACCATCAGCGGGGCGGCCAGCGGTTTGCTCAATCCGGTTACTGCCAGCACCAGCGCCAACCGCGCAGCGCTGACGCTGGACATCCAGACTGCTGCCGAGCGGTTGAACCGGCTGGTGGAAAACCTGCTGGATATGTCGCGCTTGGAAAGTGGGCGCTTAAAGCTCAAGCGCGAGTGGTGCGATGTTCGTGACCTGCTTGGCGCGGCCGTGCAGCGCATGGGTGCTGGGCTGGGCGAACGCCCCATTCACATCGACTGTCCCGCTGATCTGCCGCTGGTGGAGATGGATTTTGTCCTGATCGAGCAGGTGATCGT